>JARKOK010000251.1 GCA_029975765.1 Aggregatilineales bacterium | reverse complement strand
AATGTTGAAGCAATTCAGAAAGCGAATTGGATAATCTCAGGAGACTAAATCTCGCCGACACTCGCCAGAAAACCTGCTGATAGTAACTGCCCTACTTTACCGTCGTTCGCGTTTGCTTCGCACGACGATGCGGCTGTCGCGTTGTTTCTGCACCCATGCCAGATAACGCGCTACGTCCGGGTCTTGTCGCAGGGCATCAAGGGTATTCAGTTCGTTTGCCAGTGTTTCGTTGGTGAAAAAGCTGTGCAGGGTTTTGTGGCACGCGGCACATAAACCCACCGTATCGCGCCCGCCTTCGGACTTCGGCACGATATGGTGTTTGCTCACCTGCCGCACCTCGCGTTCGCATAGGGCGCAGGTGTAGGTTTCTGGCTCGGAGTTTCGGGGCATGGTTCGTTACATTCCCGATTGAATGGTTCAGCACGAATCCCTGAATTCACTGAAAACTGGCAACTGATAACTACTTCTTATAATACTTCTTCCCCGCCAGCTTGTCCGGCAGCAAATCCTCGTCCGTGTACTTCTCGTAGCCTTTGCCGTAGCCGAGGTCTTTCATCAATTTGGTCGGCGCGTTGCGGAGGTTCAGCGGAATCGGCAGATTGCCCTGCGCCTTCACATCTTCCAACGCCTCAAAGTAGGCATCGCCGGCGGTGCGATCTTTCGGCGCCAGCGCCAGATACGCCGTACCGTGTGCCAGATTAAATACACATTCGGGATAACCGATGGTTTCGACGGCGCGAAACACTTCGTTGGCGACCACCAGCGCGGTTGGCTGTGCCATGCCCACATCCTCGCTGGCGAAAATGACCATACGCCGCGCGATAAACTTGGGGTCTTCGCCCGCGTCCACCATCCGCGCCAGATAATACAGCGCAGCATCCACGTTGCTGGCGCGCATACTCTTGATGAAGGCGCTGATGGTGTTGTAATGTTCCTCGGCGGCCTTGTCATAGCGCAGGTGCTTCGATTGCAGCGCGTCCTTGAGATTATCAACGGTGAGCGACCCGGTATCTTTGGCGTACAGTTCGGCGGCGGCTTCCAGCAGATTCAACGATTGGCGCGCGTCGCCGTTCGCATAGTCCGCCAGGAAGTCCTCACCTTCGGGCGACAGCGTGACCCTGAGTTCCGCCGCGCCGCGCCGGATCACGATCAACACTTCGTCGCGGGACAGCGGTTCTAATACGTACACCTGCGACCGCGACAGCAGCGCCGAAATCACCTCGAAGCTGGGATTCTCGGTGGTCGCGCCGATCAGGATGAGCGTGCCGTTTTCGACATAGGGCAGCAGATAATCCTGCTGTGCTTTATTGAAGCGATGGATTTCGTCCAGGAACAGCACCGCCCCCTGTTTTGTCTGGGGCACGTTCTGGTTAAACAGATCGCGCGTTTCGCCGGCCTGCACCTGTTCGACAATCGCGCGGATTTCGCTTTTACCAGCGGACACCGCCGACAGCTCAAAATAGGGGCGGTCGGTCTGCGCGGCGATGATACGCGCCAGTGTGGTTTTGCCCACGCCGGGCGGCCCCCAGAAGATCATCGAGCGCACGCGGTTCTGCTGAATCGCCTGGTAAATCGGCTTGCCCTGGCCGACCAGATGCGCCTGTCCAACAAATTCATCCAGATTACGCGGGCGGATGCGGTCAGCGAGGGGTTTGGTTGTGGGTGGATTCATCATCGTCTTATTTGACAGGTTTACGTGGTTCTGTTTATATTCTACCGCATGATGACGAGCCTTCTCCACCCGGCCTGTGTGTGCTGCGCGATGTGTTGTTCGTGTTTTTGCTGCGCGCCTGCGCCCGGTGCTGTTGTGCCTCGTTAGATCAGCCTGAGGAACGAGTGACAGAGCCGACCGCGCAGGTCGGCTTTTTGCTTGTGTGGACTGTTAGCGTATTTGTATGGAGGAACCGATGGTGGACATCACTGAACGGGGTTACGTCAATTCGGATGTGCTGGTATCAACCGAGTGGGTGGCGCAGCATCGCGCCGATCCCAATATACGTATTATCGAATCGAACGAAGACCCGCTGCTGTACCCCTCCGGCCATATCCCCGGCGCGGTGCAGGTGGACTGGACGACTGACCTGAACGACCCGCTGCGCCGCGATTACCTGGACAGGGCCGGGTTCGAAAAGCTGGCTTCACGTATCGGCATCACCAATGATACGACAGTGGTATTTTACGGCGATAAAAATAACTGGTGGGCGACCTATGCCTTCTGGGTGTTCCAGTTGTTCGGGCACAACAAAGCGAAGATTATGGACGGCGGGCGGCTGAAATGGGAGAAGGAAGGCCGTGAACTCACCCGCGAGGTGCCACAGTATCCGCCCACACGGTATACCGCGCCGGAACGTGACGACACGCAGATTCGCGCTTTCCGCGATCAGGTGCTTCGGCACGTCGAAGCGCGCAAGCCGCTGGTGGACGTGCGCAGCCCCGATGAATACAGCGGCAAAAAGCTGCACATGGAAGGTTATCCCCAGGAAGGGGCGCTGCGCGGCGGCCATATCCCCGGCGCGAAGAGCGTGCCCTGGGCGCGGGCCATCAACCCGGACAACGGCACGTTTAAAACGGCGGACGAACTGCGCGCGATCTACGAGCAGGAGCAGGGGTTAAAACCGGATGATGATGTCGTGGCTTACTGCCGCATCGGCGAGCGCAGCAGCCATACCTGGTTTGTGTTAAAATACCTGCTCGGTTACAAAAACGTTCGCAACTATGACGGCAGTTGGACGGAGTGGGGCAATTCCGTTGGCGTGCCGATTGAGAAGTGAGCATGGCGCAGATTCCTGACAGGCTGGCTGAACTGATTGACGACTGTTCCAGCATCACCGACCGCAGCGAACGGGCGGAATATCTGATCGAAACCGCAGATCGCTTCCCGGAGGTAAAAGTGCCGCCGCAGATCGCCGCGCCGCCGTATGACGAGCGTCATCGTGTCCCGGCCTGCGAGTCCGAAGCCTTTGTGTGGGCGCGGGAGCAGCCGGATGGCACGCTGAAGTTTTATTTTGATGTGCTGAATCCGCAGGGTTTATCCGCGATGGCAATGAGTGTCATCCTTGATGAAACCTGCTCCGGCCAGCCGTTGGAGAAAGTCGCCGCCGTACAGCCGGACATCGTGCTGTCTATCTTCGGGCGTGAGATTTCGATGGGGAAGGGGCAGGGACTGATGGGTATCGTCACGATGGTGCAGGGCGAAGCCCGAAAGCGCCTGCAACAAGCATAAGAGCTACAGAGCTGTAGAAAGCATTGAGAGGCGTATGGGGCGAACCGCCGGGTTCGCCCCTGTTCATTTCAGCTTATTTCCCGTTTCTGCGTCCCCCACGCCACAGCAGCGCCACCCCAACCACGCCAAACAGCAGGCCAATCAACCCACCCTGAGCCAGTTCAACAATACCTGCCTGCGCCGGGGGGATTTCCTGCAGGCGGACTTCCAGTTCTTCCACCTGCTGGCGCAGGGTGTTACGTTCTTCGGCAGCCGTGACATTTTCCAGCACGCTGAATTCGCCGGTTCTTGCCATTTCCTGATGGCAGTCCGAACATGGCACGGTATCCACCAGCATTTTATGGTCTACCAGTTCATGCACCTGATCGCGCTGGCTGTTGTACATGTGGCAGCTCGCGCAGTCCAGCGAGAACAGCCCGGTCTGCATCGAACGATGTTTGATATGAACGTAATTCTCCGGCGCTTTCTCGTGGCAGCCCAGGCACAACTCGTCTACCGTCTGGAGGCGTAACTTCTGGGTGTGCGGGTCGTGGCAGTTGGCGCAGCCCAGCGCCTCGCGGTCTTCGGGGAAGGCGTGCATACTCTGCCGGAATTCGGCAAAGGTAGCCGTATGGCAGTCCCGGCAGACACCGGCGTCCGTGCGCGTGACCAGGGTTTCCGGTGGGTGGTCAGCCGGAGTCATGCCATGACAGGCTTCACACTGCACATTGGTTGCCAGGAACCTGCCAGTGGGCGGCTCATAATTGGTGGTATGGCATTGCAGGCAGGTTGGGTCCGCTTTGGCGTCTTCCCAGGCAGCCTGAAAGCTCGCTCGATCATAGGCGATGGCGTGGGCGCCCGTCGCCCAGTTCGCGGCCACATCCTCATGGCAGTCGGCGCAGCGTTCATCGCCCGTCGTCGGATGAACGGTTGCTTCCGGCGTGGCTTCCTGTTCCGGCGGGGCGGCCAGCGCCGGCGACGCAGCCAGAACAATAACGATACTGACCAGCAGGAGGCGAAGCAGAGTGAGTAAACGCATCATAAATATCCTGTTGCAGTGTCTTTAACAGTCCAGAATATCGCGGGCGGCAGGCGAGAAAACAAAATCCCAGAAAGCCAACTGGACGCTGCCCGGCGCGGCCTGTTGGTGACGCACCAGATAGAGCTGCTGGCACAACGCCAGCCCGCGAACCGGCACTTCGACCACCCGTCCGGCAGCGATCCCCTCGGCGGCGGCGCAGCGAGACACAAACGCTGCCCCAACCCCTTCGGTGACGGCCATGTAGATCGCTTCGGAATTGCTCAGAATCAGGCGCGCAGGCAGATCGTTGACACTCATTCCCTGTTCAGCCAGCGCCGCTGACACAATTTGCAGGGTCCCGGCATTAAGTTCGTGGCGAACGAAGGGGCTGTGCGGCAGTTCGTCCAGCGTGATAAAACTCTGGCGCGCCCATTTATGGTTGGGGGGGACAATTAAAACGATTGGGTCGGTGATAAATGGGCGGTAGTCGAGGTCTTTTGAGGGTTCGTACAGGCTGCTGATACCAATCTGTGCCTCGCCGGAGGTTACCATTTCCAGCGCGGTTTCCCGGCGGACAAGCTGGCCGACAACCTGGACGGCGGGATATTTTTCGATGAACCGGGCGATCAGCCTGGGTAGGCGGGAATGCCCGGCGGTGGTGCTGCACGCGATTTTCAGCACGCCGATCACCTCGCCATGCAGCGCCGCTACCGCCTCATGAACCTGAGCGGCGTGGTTAACCAGATCGCGCGCCAGCGGCACCAGGGCAGTGCCAATCTCGGTTAAATGAATATGCCGCCCGGCGCGGTGAAAGAGATCAACTCCCAGGTGTTTTTCCAGCGAGCGGATTTGCATACTGATGGCGGGCTGTGAGAGCTGCAACCGGCGGCCAGCCTCGGAGAAGCTGCCGGTTTCGGCAGCCGCGAGAAAAACTTCCATCTCGTAGATATCAAGCATAATCGGTATCCCCCTTGTGAATATTGTAACAAATCCAGACTCAAAAAATCAGTGACTATCATCACCCTTATTATTGATTTTTCTTATATACGGGCGGATACCAGAACGGGTTATGGCACTTACCAGATGGATGCCCTCCGGTGCTGTGGTGGCTGCAAGCGGTGATAATTCCGGTAAGATTACACCCTCACAATCATGCCGTTTGTAACCTCACCCCCGCGACAAATGCGTTATACTGGCAATCGGTAGGAGATTCAAACCCGCCCCGGAAACGGGCGTGAGATCATTCCTCAAAAAATGCCGACCTTTGTAAAGGACACAATACTTATGGCTCTTCCCATGACTCAACCCAAATCCATGAACGGCCTGCCGGGCGCGCTGCGTCCGGTCACGCTGGCGGTGATCGTTGGCAACCGGGGATTTTTCCCGAAACACCTGGTTACCAGTGGCCGTCAGACCATCCTTGAAGTGCTCGGCCAGGCGGGTATCCGCGCGTTGATCCTTGATGAGAACGCGACGGCTTACGGCGCGGTGGAGTCGTACCGCGAGGCGCAGACCTACGCCGAGTTCTTCCGCCAGCACCGTGACGAAATTGACGGCGTGCTGGTCACGCTGCCGAATTTCGGCGACGAGCGCGCTATCGCCAATACACTGAAACTGGCCGATCTGAACGTGCCGGTGCTCATCCATGCTTTCCCGGATGATGTCTCGCGCATGGGGCTGGACGACCGCCGTGACAGCTTCTGCGGCAAGATGAGCGCCTGCAACAACCTGCGCCAGTACAACATCCCCTACAGCCTGACTCGCCTGCATACGGTTGACCCAACCAGTGAATCATTCCTGAAGGACTTGCAGCAGTTTGCCGCCGTGTGCCGGGTGGTGCGCGGGATGCGAACGGCGCGCATTGGCGCGTTAGGCGCGCGGCCTCAGGCATTTAACACCGTGCGCTACAGTGAAAAGCTGCTCCAGCACGCTGGTATCACCGTCGAAACGCTTGACCTGTCGGAAGCCTTCGGGCGTATTGCGGCCATGACCGATAACGACCCCGACGTGCTGGCGAAGCGTGCTGCCGTCGAACGCTACGCCCGCGCCGCCGGCGTGCCGGACGAGGCGATGATGAAGATGGCGAAGCTGGGGGTGATGATTGACCGGTGGATGACAGATGCCGCGCTGGATGCTACTGCCGTTCAATGCTGGAACTCGATGCAGGATTATTTTGGCATTGTGCCCTGCACGATCATGAGCATGATGAGCAACAGCCTCGCGCCATCAGCCTGTGAAACCGATGTAGCCGGTACGGTCGCCATGCTGGCGATGGCGCTGGCTTCTGGCAAACCCAGCGCGCTGCTGGATTGGAACAATAACTACGCCGACGACCCGGATAAGGCGGTCGTATTCCACTGCTCGAACCTGCCGAAAGATGTGTTCGTGGATGATATTCCTACGATCCAGTATCAGGAGATTATCGCTGGTACGGTTGGCGCGGAGAATGCCTACGGCGCCATTTACAGCCGTATCCGCGAAACACCATTCACTTATCTGCGGGTGGCGACGGACGATCTGGCGGGTAGGATCACGGCCTACGTAGGTGAAGGTGAGTTCACCAATGACCCGCTCAATACCTTTGGCGGATACGGGGTGGTGCGCGTGCCGCACTTCCAGGAACTGCTGACCTATATCTGCGAGCATGGCTACGAACATCACGTCGCGGTTAATCAGACCAAAATCAGCGGCGCGATCTACGAAGCCTTCACCAAATACCTCGATTGGCCGACCTATTATCACCGCTAAAGCGGCTGCCAGTTCGCTGTCCGGCACAGGCAGGGGCGGGTCTCTCGATCTGTCCCTGCTCACAGCCATGAATTTCTGTTGCGAAAAATTTAACGGAGTCTTAAACTCTTGCAGCACCGTGTCATAAAACAGACGCGGCATTGTACAGGGTGTAGGCTTGTTTATTTCAGGAGGACAGTTGATGTTACGACGAGTGATATTTGGTTTGCTGCTCGTCCTGCTGCTCACCGCGTCGGCGGTCGCAGCGCAGGATGGCGGGCCGTTTGCGTTGACGATCATGCACACCAACGATACCCACGCCGGGCACGAGCCGCAGTCCAACGGCAACGGCGGCGTGGCGCGGCAGGCTGCCGTCGTCAAGCAGATTCGCGCCGAGGTGGAAAATTCACTGCTGCTGGACGCGGGCGACCGGTTTACCGGGTCGCTGTTCCACACGCAGTATCTGGGGCAGGATCAGGTGCAGATCATGAACCTGATGGGTTACGATGCGATGACGCTGGGCAACCATGAATTTGACAACGGCGATTCGGTGCTGGCGGCATTTCTGGCCGGGCTGGAGTTCCCGGTCGTGAGCGCCAATGTAGACGCCAGCGCCTCACCCATTCTGGGTGACATGTGGACACCGACGGCGATTCTGGAAGTGGGCGGGCAGCAGGTTGGTGTGATCGGCCTGACGACGGCTGATACCCCGACCGCCTCATCCCCCGGGCCGGAACTGGTTTTCGACGCTGATTATGTGGCGGTTGTCAATGCTGCGGCTGCCGAACTGACCGAACAGGGTGTGAACAAGATTATCGTGCTGGCGCACACCGGCATCGGCATTGATCTCGACCTCATGGCACAGCTCGAAAATGTTGATGTGGTGATCGGCGGCCACAGCCACACCCTGTACAGCAACGTTTATGCGGCGGGGGTGGGGGCATACCCGCTCCGGTTTGACAGTGACAGCGGCACACCGGTGTACTACGTGCAGGCCGGGGCGAACAACGTATACCTCGGACGGCTGGATGTGGTGTTCGACGCCGATGGTGTGATTACCAGCGCGTCGGGTGATGTGATCCTGCTGTCGAAGTACATCTCGCCGGATGCCGAAATGAACGATCTCATTACCGAACTGTCCGGCCCGATTGAAGAACTGAAAACCACCCCGATTGGCGCGGCAACGGACGTGCTGCTGGTGGGCGACCGGACGGTTTGCCGTGTGGAGGAATGTAACCTGGGTGATGTGATCGCCGACGCCATGCGCGCGGATACCGGCGCGCAGATCGCCATCATGAACGGCGGCGGCGTGCGCGCGAACATCGAACCCGGTGAGATCACGCTGGGTGAGGTGCTGCTGGTGCATCCGTTTGGCAATCTGATCAGCACGTTTGAACTGAAAGGCGCGGACGTGGTGGCGGCGCTGGAAAACGGTGTTTCCGGGCTGACGCTGGTGGATGGCAAAGTCCAGCGCGAAGGCGCTGGCGGGCGCTTCCCGCAGGTGTCCGGCCTGCGCTTCACAATTGACCCGACGCAGGCGCCGGGCAGCCGCATTGTCAGCGTGGAGGTGCTGGGCGAAGACGGCGAGTACGCCCCGATTGACCCCGAAGCGGTGTACTCGGTGGTGACGAATAACTTCATGCGGACGGGTGGCGATGGTTATACCATGCTGGCCGAAAATGCGATCAACCCCTATGACTTTGGCCGCGTGGACTACGAGGTGCTGGCCGCCTATCTGGCTGCCAACAGTCCGATTAGCGCCGAAACGGAAGGGCGTATCAACTACGTGAACGCGGAAGTTGCCCCGCTTCAGTAGCCTCCGGTGAAAGCCAATATTTTTCGCGCAGGGGCGAGCCGCCGGTTCGCCCCTGTTGATTCTGCCGCACTTTATGTTTCTCGACGCCAGTTTGGGATACAATCGAACTGGAGGCAAGAGGGGAAACAACGTGACGAACGAACAGGCGAAAGAGCTGCGTAAACAGGGTGTGGCGGCGGCGAAAGCAGGCGACAAGGATCGGGCGCGGCAGTTGTTGCAGCAGTCGCTCCGGCTTGACCCCCATAATGAGGCGGCCTGGCTGTGGCTGATCAGTGTGGCGCGTGATCAGCGTGAAAAACTGATCGGCCTGTATAAGCTGCTGGAACTGAATCCGAATAATGAAATTGGTCTGGAATCGCTGGCGTCACTGGGGCTGACCCGCGAGCAGTTGGCGGAGCAGTTAGGGGTCAAACCCGCCGCTCAGCCCACCAGCCCCTTGCAGCGCACTGTGCCAAGTGCCCCGGCGGCACCCACACCGACGCCGGTCGTTCCCTCTCCAGCGGCGGTGTCTTCGGCTCCCGGTGTGCCGCTGCCTGATCCTCAGCGGCTTCAGCAGGCGCAGGCCGAACTGGATGCGCTGGTGCGTGATTATCTGGCGCCGCCGGAGGGGTATCCCGGTATCAAATGGGCGCGCAAAACAAAGGGGCGTGCCGGTGAGCGGGACTCGCTGGTGCTGCGGTTGTATGTAGCCGGGGCGGTGGCCGCTGTCCTGGTGGTGGTATTTATCGTTGGCGCGCTGATTGTGCTGAACAATCCAGGCGCGCGCGCGGTGCTGTTCGCGCCCACTTCGACCCCTTCGCGCACGCCGGCGCCGCCGACGCTCACCTTTACCCCGACCGCCGGTGTGACGCCCACGCCCTCGCCGACGCCGGAACTGACGCTGACCCCCAGCCCGACCGTGCCGCCGAATATCCCGCGTGGCAACGATGCGCCCGCGCCAACGGCGATTTATCCGCCGGTAGCGGAACGCCCCATCCGGGATGCGATTGCACTGATGAATCAGGGGCAGGTGGAGGCGGCGCTGCCTACGTTAGCGTTTGAAGTCACGCTGGTTGCCAACGATTTTAATCCGAACCCTTATTTTTATCAGGCGATGGGGCTGGCAAAGCAGGGGCAGCTTGATGCGGCTGCCGAGCTGCTGCGCGCTGCCGAACGCCGCCTGCCGGAAAAGCAGAACGTGCCCAGCTACCCGCCGCTTGTTTTCAGCGGCCTGGCCTGGGTGGATGCGCTGCGGGCCGAGCGCGCGCTGGACGAAGGCCGGCGCGATGAAGCCAACGCCCTGCTGAAAAATGTTGAAGACCGGGCGCAGGCCGCGATTTCGGCGGATCCCCGCCTCGAACTGCCGTATCTGGCGCTGGCGCGGCGGCACCGGCTGACGCGCAATTATGACGCGGCGCTGGGGGTGATTGATCGTGGGCTGGCTGTGCCCGATCTGGCCGCGAATGTCAATCTGATTGTCGAGAAGGGGCAGAACTATTTCGAGCGCGGCGAATATGAACTCGCGGCCTATCAGGCGTTCCTGGCGCTGTACATCAACCCGACGACCGAAACCGCGCACCGCCTCCAGATTGAAACGGCGCTGGCGCAGGATAAACCCGGCCTCGCGGTTTTTTTGGTGCAGGGGTATCTCTATTATTATCCCGGCAGCGTCGAAGGTTACAAACTGCTGGGCGATGCGCGGGTGCGCGAGGGCAACGTTGATCTGGCGCTGGCGGCTTATGACCAGGCACTTACCGGTGGGGAGGATAATCCGTTCGTAGCCGATGTACTCGTCGCGCGCGGCCAGTTGTACGAGCGGCAGCGCCGTTATGATCTGGCGCGCGAAGATTATACGCGGGCGTTTGCCCTGACCGATGACCCGGCGGTGCGCGCGCGGCGGATGCAGGCGGCCTACAGTGCCGGTAATCTGCGGGTGGCCGGGGACGATGCCCGCGCGCTGCTCGGCAAAGGGGTGATCCCGGATGCGACCATTCAACTGCTGCAAGCGCGGATTCTGGTGGATGAAGCCCGGCAGACGGATACCGCCGACTTTGAACAGGCGCTGACGCTGCTGAACGCGGCGGCCAGCACTTTACCAGGTGATATGCGTCCGGTGGCAGAAGAATATCGCGCGCGGGCGTTCTACAATCTGGCGCGTTATGATGAGGCGCTGACCGCCGTCAACACGGCGCTGCGGACGGTGGAAACGGGCAGCCGTCATTACCTGCGCGGCCTGATACTGGAGGCGCAGGATAAAAAGGCGGAGGCCGCGCGCGAATACAACTGGGTGCTGACCTGGAGCGCCGTTTATCCGTACCCGTTCCTGCCCGACGCGCGCCAGCGGTGGGAGGCGCTTCGGGAAAGTTAGGGTTATGAACCGGGATACGGCTGACGTATCCCGGCGTTATTTATTCCGGGTCGAAACGTGTGCCCAGCGCCGCCGGCGGGTCGGAACGCAGGAAGTTGCGTGACCACTTCTGCACCGGGCGCGGCAGAACGCGCAGCAGGCGTTCGATGCTGCCGCTGCTGACCAGCAGCAGCGTGACGATCATCAGCAGCCAGGGGACGCCGTTGAGCAGGACAACCGGAATACTGATGTCCGGCGTGCGCTGGATGACGGTTGCCAGCACCCGCAGACCGGCGAACAGGTAAGCCCCCAGTGCCACGCGGAAAGGATGCCAGCCGCCGAAAATGACAATCGCCAGCGCAATCCAGCCATCCCCCGCCATATTCGGCGGCGTTGCCCAGCCGGCTTTCACACTTAACGAATAGGCCGCGCCTGCCATCCCGACCAGCGACCCGCCAATCGCCGTATACACGTAGCGCAGCAGGTTGACCCGCGTCCCGCGCGCGAAGGCCGCTTCCGGGCGTTCGCCGACGGCGCGGTGCGCCAGGCCGGGGCGCGTGCGAAACAGCCAGTACCAGGTGCCGAAGATCAGCAGATAGCTGAGATACGTAAAGATGCTCTGGTTAAAAAAGATACGCCCGACGACCGGCAGCTCGCTGAAAACCGGCAGCGGTGTATTCAGGATTTGCGGGCCGGGGATGCGGGTGTAGTCCTGGCCGAGGAACTGCGCCAGATCGGCGGCCAGCAGCGTCAGCACGAAGCCGACGGCAACCTGATCCTGCCGCAGCGTAATACCGGCAAAGGCGACGATCAGCGCCACCAGCGCCCCCACCAGCATCGCCGCCAGAATACCGACTAACGCGCTGCCGGAGACCAGCGCCGCCACAAACCCTACCATTGCCGACAGGATGATGCTGCCGTCCAGCGACAGATTGGTGACGCCGGCCCGTTCGGTCAGCGTTTCGCCAATGCTGGCGATCACCAGCGGCGTGGCGTTGGAAACGATGCTGTTAAGCGTGTTGAGCAGTTCGTTATTCATGCGCGATTTCTCTTGGCGGTGTAACCGGTTGGAAGGGGTCGCTTGCGGGCGGGGTATCATCGTGATGGTTGGTCTGAAGGCTCAATCGCTGGCGCAGGCCGTTGGACAGCAGCGCCATCAGCACCAGCACGCCTTGCAGCACTCCCGCCAGCGAAGCATCAAGCTGCATCGCCACTTTCAGACGGGCGCTGCCGCCCAGGATAGCCGCGAAAATGAACGCCACCACCGGCGCCCACAGCGCGCGGTTGGCGACCAGCAGCACCACCAGCAGCCCCAGGAAACCGATGCCGCCGGATACCAGCGGGCGCAGGTTGCCATAGGTGAACAGCACCCGGTACGCGCCGCCGATGCCGGCCAGCGCGCCGCAGACGATAAAGGCGCTCAGGGCGCTGCGTTCGGTCGGCACGCCCAGCAGCAGCGCGGAACGGGCGTTTTTGCCGGTGGCTTTCAGTTCCAGCCCCCAGCGCGTGCCGCGCAGCGCCAGCACCACCACCACGATCATCACGCCCACGATGACCAGCGCCAGCAGGCTTACCTTGAAGTCGTCCGACATGGGCGGCAGCAGCGCGTCGGCAGGGAAGGGAGGGGTAGCGCGAACGCTGCCACCTTCCGGCGGCTGCCAGGGGCCGGAGATCAGGTAGATCGAAACGACGTTTGCCAGCGCGTTGAGCGCGACGCCGCCGAAGATTTCATGCACGCCCAGGCGCGTTTTGAGCACCCCGGCCAGCAGCGCCCACAGCGCGCCGCCCAGCATCGCCAGCACGATTTCGACCGGCACCAGGACCGGCGCGGGTAGTTTAAACGACAGCGCCGCCCACGAGGCGAACACCGCGCCCATCGCCATCTGGCCTTCCACGCCGATATTCCACAGCCCGGCGGTGAAGGTGATGATCAGCCCCAGGCTGCACAGTGTGAGTGGAATCCAGAAGTTGACCACCCCGGCGAACGCCCGCGAGTCGCGGAACGCGCCGTCCCATACATTCTGAAACACATCGCGCGGGTCAGCCCCGACGAGCATAATCAGCAGCGCGGTAATCATCAGGGACAGCCCAATCGGCAGGACGGTCAATCCGATTTGCAGCATCAGAGAACGGTTCTTCATGGATTTAGGCTCCGTCGGAATGGCCGCCGATCAACCGCCCCAGTTCGTCTATCGTTGTGCGGCTGGCATCGGGGATTTCGGTCACGTGCCCGGCATAAAATACCAGGATGCGGTCGCTGTACGTTACGATTTCATCCAGTTCCGGCGAACTGAAGATGATGGCCGTCCCCGCCGCCCGGCGTTCTAATAACTGCTGCCAGATCCAGCGAGCGGAGTCCACGTCCAGCCCGCGCGTCGGTTGTTCCAGCACCATCAGCACCGGCTGCTGCGGCATGAGCGCCATCAACATACGCTGCTGGTTGCCGCCGGATAGGGTTTCGATGGCGCTGTCCGGTGTGCCGCGCACGTTATACTGTTTAATCTGATCTTCTGTCAGGCGGCGCGCCCGCCGCCAGTCCACTACTGGTTGGTACTCCGTCACCAGCGCCATGTGTTCGGTCAGGGTCAGGCCGCTGACCAGACCTTCTTCCAGCCGCCCCGCCGCACCGAAGGCGCAGCCGTGCTGCAAAAAGTGGCGGTAGGATTTGCCGGTTACATCTTCTCCGCACAGGCGCAGGTGTCCCGCCAGTGGTTTTGCCAGCCCGACACACGCCCGCAGCAGGGCTTCCTGTCCGCTGCCTTCCAGCCCGGCCAGGCCGATGATTTCCCCGGCTTTAACACACAGCGACAGGTCTTTGATGAGCGTGCGCCGCCCACGAAGCTGCACTTTTTCCAGTTCAATAGCCGGTGTGGGCATGGGTTTTAAACCCGCCCCTCCGGTGTCGCGCTGCACCGGCGGCAGTTCCTGGCCGAACATCAGCGATACCAGTTCGCTGGTCGTAGCGGGCATGGCCTTTGTGCCGACCACCCGCCCGGCGCGCAGGACGGCGACTTCATCGCACAGGGCGATCACATCTTCCAGCTTGTGCGATACCAGCAGGACGCTGAGGCCATCCTGATGCGCCAGTTCCCGCAGCGCGTCAAACAGGATAATCTTTTGTTCGGCGGAAATGCCGGTTGTGGGTTCATCCAGAATCAGCGTTCTGACCCCCAGCGCCAGCAGCCGCACGATTTCCAACTGCTGCCGCTGGCCGATGCTCAACTGAGCAACCGGCGTATCCGGGTCAAGATCAAAAAAGCCGAAACGGGAACTGATCTGCACCAGCCGTTCGCGCGCTTCTTTGCGCCGCAGTGCCAGCCCGCCGCGCCGTCCATAAGTGAAGTTTTCCAGCACGGTGAAGGCGGCCACGTCCAGCGGGTCCTGCTGAAGCATACCCACGCCGTGCGCGATAGCCGCTTCCGGCCCGTTATAGGCGACATGCTGGCCGTCCATCCAGATTTCACCGCTGTCCAGCGATTGAAAGCCGGACAGAATTTTCATCAGTGTGGATTTGCCCGCGCCGTTTTCGCCCAGAATGCCGACTATCCGCCCTGCCTGAAAAGTGAGAGTGATGTCGTTGTTGGCATGAACGGGGCCAAAATGTTTGTGGATATGCCGCAGCTCGATGTTCATAGTGGGAAGCCTGTCATGATCGGGCGGAGGTTTGGACAACGCGGCGGAGTATAACCAAACCATAGGAAAAGCACAAAAAGGGGGCACTCAGCGAGTGCCCGGTATTCGATCCTATCTGGCGGAAGGGGCACAGTACGCTGTGCCCCTTCGGGGTTACAAACGGACTATTCCTGACTGCTGGGGCCAGTCATGCCGGCGAGAAGCTGCCGGAGATACCAGATGCTCGCGCTCTCTTTCGCGGCGGCTTCGGCGGTTGCTTCAGCGGTCGCTTCGGCAGCCGGGGCTTCAGCCAGCGGGGCGATGTACGGCAGGTACTCACCCTCTTCGGCGATCACCGTGCCGTCCTGGTACGCCAGCGGGCCAGACCACAGGTAAACCTTACCTTCGTTAGCCGGGTCATTGGCAAACGCCGCCAGTTCGGCGATGAAGGCGTCCAGGTGTTCCTGGTGCGCTTCGCTCAGCGCCGGGCCGGAGATAAAGCCGATAGCTGAGGTTTCGGCATTGTTGATGTCTGACCAATCGGGATCAACCAGCGTAAATTCTGACTGGTACGTACCCGCCTTGACTGCCGACACCACGTTCAGATAGGCCGGGCCCCAATGGAAGTACGGCACACCCAGGCATACTTCTGGCGCGACATCACACGCCCCCACGAAGTCATACGGAACGGCCCACACGGTTTCGCCCTGCGCGGCGCGCTGGCCGGCGACCACAATCGCTTCGGTGGTGTCAATGCCGGAGATCACCACGTCCGAGCCGCTGTCGAAGAAGTTGTTCACCACTTCGGTCGGGTCGAGCGTGACGCCGGGGATGTTGAACCAGAAGCCGATCCAGGTCACGGTGAACTTCAGTTCGGCGGGGTCACCACCGGCGTAGTTCTCGTAGCAGTAGCGCGCGCCCAGATAGGCCGAGGCGGCCAGACGGCGGGTTTCGAAGTTAATCAACGGCCCCAGGTAGCTGATCTGGCCGGTCTGGGTGGTCAGCCCGGCGGCGCAGCCGGCGATCAGCTTGCCCCATTCCATCGTGCCCATTACGTTGCCCAGGTTGGCCGGCGCTTCGCCCGTATACACATCGTCGCCGGACACATTCACAAACGTAATATCCGGGAATTCTTTGGCAACGGCGGTTGTATCTTCTTCAAATTCATCCGAGGTGGTCAGGATCAGCTTCGCGCCACTATCCACCATTTCGGTGACAACATCCCGCAGCGTCGTTTCCGGCGCGGAGGCGGGGTTCAGGCTCTCAAAAACCAGCATCTTCGCGCCGGGCAGATTCTGCTCGACGTACTGGCCGCCTTCAAAGTGTGCCTGGCTCCAGCCGCGATCATTCTTCGGCCCAACCAGCACCATACCGAACACGAATTCTTCAGCGGCAGCTTCTTCCGTCGGCTCAGCGGCGGCTTCTGTTGCTTCTGGTGTGGCCGGTTCTTCCGTTGCTTCCTCGGTCGCTTCTTCCGTCGCTTCTTCCGTCGCGGCGGCCAGTTCAGCCACCGCTGTGCCGGTCGCCTGAACGGCTAACGCGCTGGCGGTGCTGGTGCCCTGGATAATTACGGCGGCAGCGGTACCCGTTAACTGGGTATCCGGTGTCGCTTCCTCGGTTGCTTCTTCGGTGGCTTCCTCAGTGGCTTCTTCCGTCGCCATTGCTACGGCGACCGGCGTTTCTTCCGGCGTGGCTTCCACAACTTCGGTGGCTTCCTCGGTCACTTCCACTGTCGCTTCTTCCGTAGGCTCTACCACAGCCTCGGTTGCTTCTTCAGTTGGCTCGACTTCCGGTGTGGCCGTTGGCGGAACATCGGTCGGGCGCGGCGTGGGCGTGGGTGTCGCCGTCGGCCCGCAGGCGGCGATTACCAGCGCGAAAATGAGCATCACTAACAACAATGTCTTTCGAGACATATTCCCTCCATGTGTAACATCGCTTTAAATCGAGAATCAAGTCTAACCTGCCCCGCTATTCTCGCAAGAGCCAAATTACCCAAAAACTTCTCGTAATTTTGGCTACTTCCACCGCAAAATATAGCGTCCCCGTGTTTCCTGAGATGTGGCGGTATACATCCAGGTTTCGCCCTCCACCACCAGTAAATCCGCATGGCCGATGCCCCAGTTAAAGGTAACAGGCTGCAATACCGGATTGCCGGGATATTTTTCCCAGGGAGTGTCAATCGCCGCGCCGGTTGAACGGGCAAAGCCCAGACCAAACTGCGTATCCATGCCGCGTTCCAGTACATCCGGCCCGCGAATGCCTTCGTAGGCCATGTAATAACGGTCGCCCACTTTGAGCACATCGGCAGAACTGGTGTAACGGAAATCAAAATAAGGGTTAATGGCTTCCCCTTCGGTGATGTCCGGCGGGCCGTATTCCGGCGCCCCGGCGAACAGTGGATCGGTATCGCAGCGGCGCAGCCCACCGAGGCTGCTGTGCCGGTTGCCTTTGTAACAGCGCAGGTGCCCCGGTGCTGAACCGGCGGCCACAAACACGTACAGGGTGTCGCCCTCAATGAATATCCCCGGCGGCGCGCCTACCAGACAGTCGTAGATTTCGCCGCGAATGTTTGGATGCGGGCCGATTTTTTCAACGGCGCTGCATGGTGAATACGAACTCGGCCATGTGCCGCCCGGCGTGAGCAGATAGGACCAGTCCGACCAGTTCAGGCCGTCCGGCGATGAGCGCAGCATGACCTGTGCCCGCCACTCATAAGCCAGGTACGCCAGATCGTCCGCGAAGGCGACACGCGGGTACTGCTGGTGCGTGATATGGTCGCGTTCGTCGTCACAGGGACACGCCTGGCAGGGCATGAGGCAGACCGGCGCGGGCAGGCTGAAACTGCGCCCGCCGTCGGTGCTTTCCCAGCGTGTCAGGCAACCGGGGAACTCCACCGGCTCGCCACACTGGTCAATCACGCCCGCCGACTGGTGGCTGGCGTGCAGGTACGACCAGAACACACCTTCCCCCCGGCTGACGGTATCGCTTTCGCCAACCGGCAGCCCCACGTCGGCGCTGTCCAGCACCCATTCGGCGCGACCTTCCCAGAAATCCTCCAGCGTTGGCGGCGCGGACGAGCGTTCAGGCAGCAGCAGCGGCAGACTGAACAGCAGCGCCAGTAATGATCGGAACAGCATGGGTGAAAATCCTTTCTGAGCGTATGTCAGCGAATTGTATTAAGATACGGGTGGCGCGGCGGTTTTGTCTTTCTATGTTATAATCCTCAGTATGGCGCGCACTATGGGCGGAAAGAGCTGATGGCGGACATTAGTTTAAGAGATTATCTCGCAAAACTGGATGCTTTGCTGAACGATGGTGCTTCGGATGAGGTCATTCATCACTGCCGACATATTCTTCAGTATTACCCCAAGAACGCAGCAGCCTATCGTTACCTGGGACGGGCGCTGGTGGAAGCGGGGAACTGGGAGAAAGCCGGTGAAGTGTTCCGGCGGGTGCTCAGTGTCTACCCGGATGATTTCACCGCTCACGCCGGGTTGAGCGAAGTTTATCTCAGCCTCAAACGTTCCGAAGATGCCATCTGGCATCTGGAACGCGCTTACGAACAGGACCCCAACAATCAGGAAATCATAGATCGCCTGCGTGAACTGTACTGGAAAGTTCGCCACGTTGAGCAGGCTAAAGTCCAGCTTACTGCCGGGGCGGTGGCGCGGCAGTACATTCGTAACGGGTTGTACGATCAGGCCATTACTACGCTGAAACAGGCATTAGAACGCAGCCCGGAGCGTGTTGATCTGCGGCTGCTGCTGGCACAGACCAACGCCGATGCCGGACATGACATCGAAGCCGGCGAAACCGCGCTGGGCGTGCTGGAAGTCCTGCCGGACTGCCTGGAGGCCAACCGCATCCTGACCGATATGTGGCTGGGCGTGCAGCGTCCTTCGGACGCGCAGCGGTATCTCAGCCGGATTCAGGCGGTTGATCCTTATCTGGCGCTGGAACTGGCGCAGGGGCAGCCGGTGGCCGACGAGCAGTTCCGTCTGGAAGAACTAGATTATCGCCAGAGCGCGCAGAAAGAAATCGTCAGCCGCGCGCCGGATTGGTTGCAGCAGATCGAGCCGTCCGCGCCAGCCGACACCGGCGCGGAGACCGATATGGGCGACTGGATGAGCGCCATGTCGGTTTCGAGTGCCGCATCCACGCCGGCGGATACGCCGGAATTTAACGATGACCTTTTCAGCACCGAACTGCCGGAGGATTGGCTGACGGCGACTGCCAGCGAAACGGTTGAGGCGGAGCCACCAGCAGAATCCAGGCCGCGCACCGGCTTAACAGGGCTGCTCTCGGTCTTAAACGAGCCGGAAGAAGAAGCGCAAGCCCTGCCGGAAGGGGACTCTGCCATTGAAGCGGCGGTGGATTTATTCCCGGCGCTTGACGAGGCCGAGCCAGCAGCCGAAATGGTTGAACCGGCGGCTGAGCTGGATGAATTGCCGGACTTGTTTGGGGAAGCAGAACCGGCGCCGCCCCCGGCACCGCCGCGTGCGGCTGCGGGTGAGGCGGATCCCCTGGCCTGGCTGCATGAACACGGCATTGAGCTGGTCGAAGAACCGGCGGCTGATTTATTCGATGATGAGGATATTATCCCCGTTCAGGCAGCGGATGAGGTGAATCCGCTGGCGTGGCTGCAGGGATATGGCGAGGAGTTTATTGACCAGGAGGCGCACACCCCTGGCACGCCTGTGTTGGCTGAAGAGGAGATCGCTGCCCCGGCTGAACCAGTAGCCGACCAGCCGCCAGAAGTGTTACAGTCCGCGCCTCCGGCGGTTGATCCGCTGGACTGGTTAGCTGACGAGAGTTTGCTGGAAGAAGCCTTGAGTCTGGAAGCCTTGACCGGGCCGGAAACTGGCGCTGCCGGTGCGGATGAGATTGTGTGGGCGCAGGATACGACTTTACAGTCAGATGGGCAGGAAGAGATGGCTGAAGATAATCCGTTTGCCTGGCTGGATGATAATCAACCACCGGAAGATGAAAAACGACCCGATCTCAGTGCGGACGATTGGTTTGCCGAAATTGAGCCGGCTGATACGGTCGGCCAGCCTGCGGCGGATCAACCCCTGCCTGCGGAGCCATCCGGGGAGTTGGAGTGGCTGGTCAGCGAAAGCGAAGTACCTTCTTCGGCAGCAGACCTGGAATGGTTGTCTGGTGGTGATGAACCTGAGGTGGAAGCTGAACCGGCGAGCGAGATGCCGGAATGGTTGATGCAGGCCCAGCCGCCGGAGGAAGAAGAGACCCCGGCGGAGGCGGAGGCTGCACCTGGCGAGACGTTCGACTGGATGGCGGAGGTGGGTGAGGAAGAAGCCGCTGAGGTGGAAGCGGAACCGGCAAGTGAGATG
>JARKOK010000226.1 GCA_029975765.1 Aggregatilineales bacterium | reverse complement strand
CTGGGGCGACCTGCTGCTGATTCCGCCGGAGTCGCCCGGCAAGCTGGCGGTCAGTCTGGTGAAACTGCGCGCCATGCCGCCGGACGAACGCCGCGCGCTGGGGGCGAAACTGCGCGCGCTGGTCGTCGAACAGCACAGCCTCACACGGCTGGCGGCGGTGCTGGCTGATCTGTTCCGGGAGCGGCGATGACCCGCCTTCTGTATATCGCCAATATCCGTCTGCCGACTGAAAAAGCGCACGGCCTGCAAATCATGCAGAACTGCGAGGCGCTGGCCGACGCGGGCGCAGACGTGACGTTGTGGGTGGCGCGGCGGCTCAATACCCCGGCGCTGCGGGCGGTTGACGACCCCTGGGCCTATTACGGCGTCAGACGGAATTTCCGGCTGCGGCGCGTGCCGTGTCTCGATCTGCTACCGCTGGTGCCGGACCGCACCGATCTGCCGGCGCGGATCATCTTCAACGTGCAGCAGTGGACGTTCACGCTGGTGGCGCTGCTGCTGGCATTATTCACCCGCGCCGACGTGCTTTACAGCCGCGATCTGCCGGTGCTGCTGGCGCTCAGTCTGGTGAAACCCCGCCGCAAGCTGGCCTACGAAGCGCACCAGCGCCGCGCCAGCCGCGCTGGCCGCTGGTTGCAGCGGCAGGTGGTGCGCCGGGTCGGGACGGTGATTCCGGTCACGGCGCGGCTGGGTGACGATCTGGTGACACTGGGCGCGAACCCCGCCCGCCTGCTCGTCGCCCATGACGGCATCCGCCGCGAACGCTTCGCCGCGCCGCCGTCACAGGCCGAAGCGCGTGCGGCGCTGGGCTGGCCGCCGGACGCTTTCATCGTGGGGTACGTCGGGCGGCTGCAAACGATGGCGATGGATAAAGGTGTGGGCACGCTGGTCGAGGCGCTGCGCCGGGTGGAGGGCGCGGCGCTGGCGCTGGTCGGCGGGCCGGACGACCTCGCGGACGCGCTGCGCCGGCAGTGGCTCGCCGCCGGGCTGGACGACAGCCGATTTATCAATGCGGGACAGGTGCGGCCTGACCGTGTGCCGCTGTATCTGGCGGCCTGCGATGTGTGCGCCATGCCCTTCCCCTGGACGGAACATTTTGCCTATTACGCTTCGCCGATCAAGCTGTTTGAGTACATGGCCGCCCGCCGGGCGATTGTCGCGTCGGATCTGCCCGGCACGGCGGAAGTTGTAACCGACGGCGAGTCGGCGCTGCTGTACCCACCGGGGGATACGGCGGCGCTGGCGGCGGCCATCACCCGCCTGCGCGATGATCCCGCCTTACGCGAACAGTTGGCCGCGCGCGCCTATGAGCGGGTGCTGGCGCTGTACACCTGGGACGCGCGGGCGCGGGCGATCCTGGCGAAGGTGACGAGTGATGAGTAAGCAGTCCTTAACCTTTAGTTCTGAAAACTCGGAACTCAGAACTCAGAACTCAGAACTCGGAACTCGGAACTCGGAACTCAAAATCGGCCTGCTGGTAGGTGATCTGGCGCCTGCCGATGGCTGGTCGCACTACAGCCTGAGCCTGCTGGAGGCGCTGCGCGGCGCGGGCGCGGACGTGACGGTGATCGCCGCCCGCACCAGCCCGGATGTTACCGGCATCGTCCAGCACCGCCTGCTGCCGGATTTACGCCATGAACGCGGCATCCTGCTCCGGCAGATGGCGGCGCTGCCGGCGGCGCGTGCCGCGCTGCGCGGCTGTGACGTGATTCACGCCGCGCTCGAACCCTACGCCCCGGTCGCCGCGCTGGCTGCCGGACGCCGCCCCCTGTTCATCACCGGGCACGGCACGTATGTCCAGCTTCCGCTGATGCGCCGCTGGCCGGCCAGCGCGTTCTATCGCCAGGCTTTTCGGCGCGGCACGCTGGTCTGCGTCAGCCGGTACACGGCGGCGGTCGCCGCGCGCGCCGTTCCGGGGATTAAGACCGCCGTCATCCACAACGGCGTGGATGTGGCGCGATTTATGGTGCTGCCGTCCTCATCTCCAACCCCTCCCCCTCTCGATGAAACCGGGGGTGAGGAAAAAATCGTTCTCGCGGTCGGCGCGGTGAAAGCGCGTAAGGGCATCCTCGAACTGGTGCGGGCGCTGGCCGTCGTGCGCCAGCAGATGCCGGATGTGCGGGGTATTGTGATCGGCAGCCTCGACGATACGGCTTACGTCGAACGGGTGCGGGCGGAAATCACGCGGCTGAACCTGCAAAACACGGTGCATCTGCTGGGCAAAGTGCCGGACAATACGCTGCTGGCGTGGTACGGCGCGGCGCGGGTGTTCGCCCTGCCCGCCATCACCGACGGCTGGAAATTTGAGGGGTACGGGCTGGTGTATCTGGAAGCCGGCGCCGCCGGCCTGCCGGTCATCGGCACGCGGGACTCCGGCGCGGCGGACGCGGTGGACGACGGCGTAACCGGCCTGCTGGTCGCGCCGGAACGCCTGGACACTGAACTACCGGAAGCCATCCTCCGCCTGCTGCGCGACCCCACCCTGGCCGCGCGGATGGGCGCGGCGGGACGCGCGAAAGCGCAGGCGCAGACCTGGGCGCAGGTGGCACAGCGCCTGCTGGCGCTGTACGCGGGTAATCGTTAACCCCGCCGCCTTACGCTTCCCACACGTCCGTCCCGTGCGTCGGGTTACTGCGGCTGGCTGCGCTCGAAGCGAGAGGAGTCTGCTCCCCCTCAGTGGATTCACTACACGACCTGTTTTATGGTTGGGCTGTCCCCACCCCTGCCTGCATCCCCTCCCCGAATTCGGCTGAGGAGAGGACAGGTTAGGAAAAAGGGTTGAAAAAAGTGGGGTTCATCATTCACACTGGCAAGCGACAAAGCAAACCAGAAGTGAACGATGAACTATAAACTACTGTATCAGTTGGAAGAGCAGTTGTCAGCCCATTTGCCGAGCTTGAATAGCTGGCAGGTGACGAATATGGCACTGTTTAGCTATGGAGTAATTACAGCGGAGAGCTGCCAGCAAGGCCAAATCGCCCGTCAGGCGAGTTGTGGGAAACAGGTCGAGAGCACGGCACGACGGTGGCGACGCTGGCTAGACAATGAAGCGGTTGATCGGAATGCCTTTTTCCAAGACTGGAGCCGTTGGGTGGTAGCGGCAGTGGGTGGTGAGTGCATCACGCTGTTAGTGGATGAAACCAAGCTGCATGACCGGATTGGTGTGATGCTGGTTGGACTGGCCTGGGAAGGGCGTTGTCTGCCCCTGGCCTGGCGTGCCTATGTTGCCAACCAGGCCGAGAGCTATCCCGCTGAAGGGCAAGTCGCGCTGATCCGAGAGCTGTTGGCGGCGGTGAAAGCGGGGATCGGTTGCAGCAAGCGGGTGTTGGTGTTAGCTGACCGGGGGATAGGCTGTTCACCCGACTTATGTCGAGGGGTCGCCAGCTTGGGCTGGCAGTACTTATTTCGGGTGATGTGTCAGACCAAAGTCGTCACGGCGAGTGCTGAGTACACGATTGCTCAACAAGTACAACCCGGCGAGGTGTGGGCGCAGTCAGGGCAGGTCTTCAAAAAACGCGGACGCATTCCTGCCCATGCGCGCGCGCTGTGGGGCACGGGCTACGACGAGCCATGGGCCTTAGTCACCAACGATGAGGCCTTGACGGGGCACGAATACGCCCGCCGCAACTGGCAAGAGCAGAGTTTCCGTGACCTCAAAAGCGGAGGATGGCACTGGGGCGACAGCCGCATTCGCCGTCCTCAGCACATGGCAAATCTGTTGATGGTGTTGGCAATTGCCTACACCTGGCTGATTGCACTCGGCAGTCAAGCCGTGGCGGCAGGTTGTGCTCAACCGCTGCTGCGGCGCGCCGACGGTACTTATCGCCGCTTCTGGAGTTTGTTCAAGGAGGGCTTACGCTGCTTTGTCCAAGTGGTGCAACGACACACCGTGTGTCCGGCTTTCACCTTTTTCCCAGACACACGGGTCACTTGAAAAGGTGTCCTCTCCTCAGCCGAATTCGGGGAGGGTCTGAGACCCTCCCCTACACAGCGACCATGATGCTGATACCGGGCGTTTATCAACGCCTCATGCGGCATTCGCGCGGGGTTTAAGGTCGGCTGGATAGGATATAAGAGACACGGCGCACCGTGTCCCTGCCTGATACGCTTAAATCCTGAGGAACCAAACCTGCCGTGACCGCCACGAAAATCTTTGAAAAACGCTCGATCATCCCGACCAGCTTGCAGCAGATGATCGCCTTCCACGAAGACCCGCGCGCGCTGTTTAAACTCACGCCGCCGCCCATCTTCATGCGCCCGGTGCGCGACGATCTGCGCTCGCTGACCAGCGGCGAGCGCGAATTCATCCTGTGGTTTGGGCCGCTGCCGGTACGCTGGGTGGCACGCCACGAACCCGGCCCGATTGAAACCGCGTTTGCCGACCGGATGCTGTCCGGCCCGCTGGCCGAGTGGCGGCACGAACACATCTTCCGTGAAGTGGCGGGCGGTGTGGAACTGACCGACCGCGTGACCTACGCGCACAGGCCCGGTCTGCCGGGGCTGCTGACACAGCTGGTGTTTGACGGCCTGCCGCTGCAAATGCTGTTCTTCTACCGGCATTTACGGACGCGGCTGGCGCTAGCGGGGAAACGGTAGGGGGAGAACCTCAGGCCGGGAAAATTTCCTTCACCGCCAGCGTGAAACCGGGCAGCACTTCGCCGCCGTCCAGCGCCGCGTGGATGTCAAACGGCTGCCCGCGCAGGCTGCCGTCCGAATTCAGCCGGAACACGTACACCATCTGATCATCGGGATAAACCGCCCATACCATCTGCGTTCCGGCGCGTAAATACTCATTGGCTTTTTTCCACACATCTTCGTGCGGCGAAACAATCTCGACGGCCAGATCGGGCGCGGTCTGAAATTCGTGGGGGATTTTGGGCGCGCGGGCTTTTGAAATGAACGCGGCATCCGGCTGGCGTACCGTCTTTGGCGCGAGTTTATAGCCGCCGTCGGGAACCGTCACATAGCCCAAATCCTGTGGGATGACAAATGCATTCAGATAATAGATGATTCGTCCGGCAATGATGGTATTGATCGGTTTCGACGCCGCCATTTCGACCAGTTCCCCCTCATCGAGTTCAAGGCGTTTGCCCTGATTTTCCGGCAGGCGGGCCAATTCCCAGAAAGCTTCCGCCGTATACAGTTGTTCGTGTTCCCGCGCAACCATCGTTTATGTCCTCACGTGTCTCACGTCTATTATACGCCAGTCCCCGTTACGGCGCGGCGTCAATCATGGCGGCAAGCTGCTGGATGATCGCCTGAGCGCGGCGCTCCTGTTCGGCCAGCGTGGTCAGCCAGCGGTCAACGATGGTCGCCATATCTTCGTTCTCGCCGGGGGTATCCAGCGTTTCACGCAGCCCTTCGGTTTCGCCGGCATCGAACTGCCGCAGCACGCGCAGGATCGCCATCATGCTGTGGCCGGTCTGCCGCAGCATTCGGATAACGCGCAGCCGTCCGATCTCCGCCGCGCCGTACTGGCGGTAGCCGGTGCGGGGGTCGCGCGGGATGGTCAGCAGGCCGTTGCGTTCCCAGTTGCGAAGCTGATCAACCGTCACGCCCAGATGGTTCGCCGCCTGGGTGATGCTCAGGCTGCGTCTGGTGGTGTCAAGTACCTGCCCGCGCGCCCAGCGTTCCATAAATTCAATCGCGGCTTCGGCGTGAGTTTGTTCGGTGCGGATGTTGGCAAGGTAGTGATAGGCCAGCTCCATCGCCATGCCCAGATCGCCCTCAACCACGCATTTCACCAGCTCCAGCACCACCTCTTTGCCGCCGGGATACGGATATTTCAGCGCCAGATGCGCCAGCCGCATCTGCTCCAGGTGCAGCGGCGTGAACAGCCGGTAGCCGCTTTTGCTGCGCGGAACGGGGGCGATAAACCCCCACGCTTCGTACAGCCGCACCGTATTCACATGGATGCCCACACTTTTTGCAATGTCCGATGTTTTCAGATACCGGGCCATAGATGCTGCTGCCTCTCGCCTGCTTTATGCCCCGCGCTATCATAACAAAGTCTCCACTAGCACACCAGGGCCGTATACTGAAAGAGGTATAGAGACCAATGGAGGTTAAGACCACCCATGCACGACGAAATCATCATCCGGGGCGCGCGCCTGCATAACCTCAAGAACGTCAATCTGAGCATCCCCAAAAACCGGCTGGTTGTCCTGACAGGTCTGTCGGGTTCCGGCAAATCGTCGCTGGCGTTTGAAACGCTGCATAAGGAAGGCCAGCGCCAGTATCTTGAATCGCTGGGGCTGATCTCCTACGCGGTGAGCAAACCGGAAGTGGACAGCATCACCGGCCTGTCGCCCTCGATCAGCGTGGATCAGCACCTCACCAATCGCAGCCCGCGTTCAACGGTGGGGACGGCGACCGAAATCTTCACCTACCTGCGGGTGTTGTTCGCGCGCATCGGCCACCGGGTATGCCTGAAGTGCGGTGCGGACATTCCGCCGGCATATGATGTCAGCGCCGAAGCCGACGACGCCTCGGACACCGACTCGACCTATCCCTGCCCGCAGTGCGGCGCCGCCGTACCGAACCTGAGTATGGCGCACTTCTCCTTTAATAAACCGGAGGGCGCCTGCCCGACCTGCACCGGGCTGGGAATCCAGCATACGGCGAATCTGGAACTGCTGCTTGACCCGGCCAAAAGCATCCGGGAGGGCGGCGTGCTGGCCTGGGACATCCATGAAATCAACCGCTACAGCCAGACGCTCCAGACGGCGGGCGACTACTACGGCTTTACCTTTGACCCGGCAGTTCCGATTGGCGAACTGGGCGACGTGCAGACGGACATCCTGCTGCACGGTGTCTACAGCGACCGCTTCCGCCGTCACTTCCCGGCGGTCGAACCGCCCGAAACCGCCTCGCGCGGGCGCTTCGAGGGCCTCATCCCCAATCTCATCCGGCGGTATGCCGACAGCGTGAACAACCCCACCTACCGCGCCAAACTGGGGCGGCTGCTGATTGAACAGCCCTGCCCCGACTGTGACGGGATGCGGCTGCGCCGGGAAAGTCGCGCGGTGACGATCCAGGGGCAGACCATCATCACGGTATCCCAACTGCCCCTGAACAACCTGCTGGACTGGCTCAATACGCTGGAATCGCAGGTTTCCGAGGAAGCGTGGCTCATCACCGAACCGGTCATCAACGATCTGCGCGGGCGTATCCGCCACATGATCGAAGTCGGGCTGGGGTATCTGACACTCGACCGCGCCACGCCCTCCCTCTCCGGCGGCGAGGTACAGCGGCTGCGGCTGGCCTCGCTGCTGGGGTCGAGCCTGACAGGGGTGCTGTACGTGCTGGACGAACCGACGATGGGGCTGCACCCGCGTGATACGGCGCTGCTGATCGGGATGCTGCGCCAGCTTCGTGACCGGGGTAACACGGTGCTGGTCATCGAACACGATCTGGATATGATGCGCGCCGCCGATGTGCTGATTGATATGGGGCCGGGCGCGGGGCAGCACGGCGGTCACGTCGTCGCCGCCGGCACACCCGACGCGGTGGCGGGGGTGGCCGAATCCATCACCGGGCAGTACCTCTCTGGCCGGAAGGCGCTGCCGGTGCCGCCCATACGGCGGCGGGGGAACGGGCGCACGCTCACGATTCACGGCGCGCGCGCCCACAATCTCAAAAACGTGACGGTGGATTTCCCGCTGGGGATGCTGGTCGCGGTCGTGGGTGTGTCCGGCTCCGGCAAATCGTCGCTGGTGCTGGATGTGCTGGGGCGGGCCGCCGACCGGCGGTATCACCAGGCCAGCGAACCACCTGCCGCGCACGATACGATCACCGGCTGGGAACACCTGAGCGACGTAGTGACGATTGATCAGGCGGCCATCGGGCGCACGCCGCGCTCGAACGCGGCCACCTACACCGATGTGTTCACGGCCATCCGGCAGACGTTCGCCAGCCTGCCGGACGCGCGCCACCTGGACGCGCGCCATTTTTCCTTCAACGTGCCGGGAGGCCGCTGCGACCGCTGCGAGGGCGCCGGCGTGCTGACGGTCAATATGCACTTTCTGCCGGATGTCGAGGTGCGCTGTCCGGTGTGCCGGGGGCGGCGCTTCCAGGACAGCATCTTACAGGTGAAGTATCGCGGGCTGGATATTGCTCAGGTGCTTGATCTGACCATCGAGGAGGCCCTGCACTGGTTCGCGGACGTGCCGGCGGTCGCCGGGAAACTCCGCCTGATGAACGAGGTCGGGCTGGGGTATCTGAAGCTGGGGCAGCCGGCCACGATGCTGTCGGGCGGCGAAGCGCAGCGTATCAAACTGGCGAAGGAACTGGGGCGGCGGTCGGTCGGGCATACCCTGTACCTGCTGGACGAACCCACCACCGGCCAGCATCCTGACGACATCGCGCGTCTGCTGGCGGTATTACAGCGGTTGGTGGATGCCAGCAACACCGTGCTGGTGATCGAACACAGCATCGAAGTGATTCAGGCGGCGGACTGGCTGGTAGAACTGGGGCCGGAAGGCGGGCAGGCTGGCGGGTATCTCCTCGGTGCCGGAACGCCGGAGGACATCGCGGCCAACCCCGCCTCGCTGATCGCGCCGTTCATCCGGCACGAACGGGAGCGAACCGCCGTCGGCTAAACTCCACAGGCCGCCCCAGACACACCCAAATTGAAAACCTCGGTTGTAGGGGCGCAGGCGGTGCGCCCCTACGCCATCACGCGAATTCTAATTGGCTTGTCCATTAGAACCCACCGCCCCTACCCGAATTACCGGCGGTCTTATTTGACAAACGAACGAATTTCGTGTTACGATGTTGTCAACGCGCGTTGACAGCGCGCGTTGAATAACGTTCCTTTATTAAAAGAGAGCCGTTTATGTACCTCGGTGCTGATCTGTCGTATGTCAACGAACTGGAAGATCAGGGAGCCGTTTTTTACGATCAGGGCAGCCGGAAAGACCCCTTTCAAATTCTGCATGATCACGGCGCGACCCTCGTTCGCGTCCGTCTGTGGCACACCCCCACCTGGACAGCCTACAGCACGCTCGATGACGTGCAGCGCACGCTGCGCCGCGCGAAAGCCCTGGGCATGGCAACGCTGCTCGATTTCCATTACTCCGACACCTGGGCTGACCCGGCCAAGCAGATTATCCCGGCAGCCTGGGCGCAGCTCCATGATCTCGCCCTGCTGGAACAGGCCGTTTACGACTACACCCGCGATGTGCTGCTGACGCTGGACAAGGCCGGGCTGACTCCGAACTGGGTGCAGGTTGGCAACGAGATCAATACCGAAATCCTGATGCCCGGCCACCATAACGGCGACGCGATCAACTGGCCGCGCAACGTGCGCCTGCTGAACGCCGGCCTTCAGGCGGTGCGGGACACGGGCCGGCAGATGGCCGCCGCCCCCCGGACGATGCTGCACATCGCGCAGCCGGAAAACCTCATCCCCTGGTTTGACGCGGCGCTGGCGGCAGGGCTGGCGGACTTTGACACCATCGGCCTGTCGTATTATCCCAAATGGAGCACCTGCTCGATTCAGCAGACGGGGCAGGCGATCCGGCAGGCGCGCGCGCGTTATCACCGGGACGTGATGATCGTCGAAACGGCCTATCCCTGGACGCTGACTCCACACCGGGTGACTGACCCCCTGCTCGGCGCGGACGCGGTGCTGAGTGATTATCCGGCGACGCCGCAGGGGCAGCGGGATTTTCTGGTTGATCTGACGCAGACGGCAGCCGATCACGGCTGTCTCGGTGTGGTGTACTGGGAACCGGCCTGGGTTTCGACCGCCGCGACCCCCTCGGTCTGGGAAAACGCCACCTGGTT
This sequence comes from Aggregatilineales bacterium, assembly GCA_029975765.1. Taxonomy (GTDB): domain Bacteria; phylum Chloroflexota; class Anaerolineae; order Aggregatilineales; family Phototrophicaceae; genus CFX2. The sequence goes on along the minus strand of JARKOK010000226.1, from coordinate 336 downwards.
TGATTTCGACCACACCGTTCATCAAGGGATCGAATTCCTGTCGCATCCGTATCGGGTAACGGCGCAGGAATAATTTAAGACTATTTGTGAAGAAAGGATGTTCTCGTGAAACGCTCGCTTCTTTTGCTCGTCTTACTGGGTTTATGCCTGTCGTCCGTGGCGCTGGCACAGACACCGACCCTGAAAATCTGGACAGATGACCAGCGTCTGCCCGTCATCACCGAACTGTCCAAACAATTCACCGACGAATTCGGCATTGAGGTTATCGTGGAGCCGATGGGGATTCAGGATACCAAAGACGCCATGATTCGCGGCGCCAGCACCGGCGAAGGCCCC
>JARKOK010000225.1 GCA_029975765.1 Aggregatilineales bacterium | reverse complement strand
CCATCCAGGGTGTCGGCGGCCAGCCACCGGCTGATCGGATTCCGACGACGTGGGGTGGAAAGCTGCACTGCCTGACTGCTCACGTTGTCACCTCCTGCACTCTGGCGGGGAGCCAGAAACGGCTCCCCGCTTGCTCATGCTTCAGCTTACAAATCGAACTCGCGGCCTACCGGTTGCGCGCGTACAGGGCTTCCAGTTCTGCCTGCATTCCGTCAAGCGCCTGCTGCGGCGTCTGTTCGCCGCTGGTCGCCAGACTGGTGAAGCGGGTGTAGATGTTCGTCAGTTCAATCGAGAACACGGGCGCGGGAATCGGGCCGGTGTCCGGGCGTTTGTCCAGCGTGTCGTAGAAGACATGCCAGTTGGCCGGGCCAGACGTCGCGTAACGCTTCTCGTCGTTCATTGAACGCCGTACCGGGGTGGTGCGGGTCAGTTCGCCGAAGAAGCCGACCATCTCCATGATTTCCTTGCCAGTCGAGAACTTGACGAATTCCCAGGCCTCATTTTCGTTGGCTGTCCCGTTCAGAATCCAGGCCGCGCCGACGCCCAACTGATGGCGCTGCGACGCCCATTTCGGCCAGAACTGGACATCAAAGCTGCCCTTTTCCATGCCAGCGCCGATCAGACCGCCCGACCAGAAACCGCCCGCCGGGGTCATACCCAGCTTGCCGCTGGTGAAGAAACCCTGGAGCGTTTCGCCTGTGCCCAGCGCCGCTTCGGGGGTGATGCCTTCTTTGGTCAGCGATACGACAAATTCCAGCGCCTCGACCATCTTCGGGTTGTTGGCCTGCGGCGCCGGCCACCGGAAGCCGCCGCCGCGCCCTTCGGCGTTCGGGTCGCCGGCGTAGAAGGTTTCCCACATCCACTCGCCGCCCGGCGCTTTTTCTTCCGTCAGCAGGTTGGTGTCATTGACGAAGAACCAGGGCGTCCAACTACCCCACAGGCGGTTCGTCCAGCCGTAGCCGGCGGAGTCGCCGCCGCCAATGCCGGTCATGGCCTTGGCATATTCAAAGAAGTCATCCCTCGTCCACTCTTCGCCGGGTACTTCCAGTCCGGCTTCTTCCAGCAGGGCCGTGTTAAAGTACATATTGGCGGCGTTGAAGTCACGCGGGAGCTGGTACAGGTCGCCTTCGTACATCATGGTTTCGGTCAGCACCGGGCTGACATCCGAGAAGTACTCGGCCAGGTCTTCCTTCGAGTCCATCACGCGCTGGGTCAGCGAGAGCGCCAGACCTTCACCGGCATAGAGCTGCGTCGCTTCCGTCGCGGCGTAGCCGATGTCCACCGGCTGGCCGGCGGCCAACTGCGCCAGAATCTTGGTGGCGACTTCGGCATGGTCAAGACCCGTCACATTCACGAATTCAATGTTAATGTTCGGGAATTTTTCCTTGAAC
>JARKOK010000195.1 GCA_029975765.1 Aggregatilineales bacterium | reverse complement strand
AGGGCGAGAACCGCCACCGATACAAAACGCTGTTTCATGGGTGCAAATCCTCCACAAATAAAGATTGACGAAGGGAAAGTATTCCCCGGAGCCGAGATAGTTAGTTAGATTAACTTACTTACCTGAAGCATATAGCGAATTCTCAGGTTTGTCAAGTCATTGGGGCACCTGCGCTGTGCCCCAACAGCAGCCTGAAACAAGAGGGTTTTAACGCAGAAGATGAAGTTGAACGACTGTCACCGCTCAAATGTGGAGCGCACGGCTGGCAGGCGCAGTACATCGTCACTGCCGAAATCCAGCAGAGCGGTCAGTACCCACACGGTTTGACCATCTGGCTGGAGTACCTGTGCCCAGTCGCCGCGCCAGTTGCGTCCGATCAGTGTCAGGGTATCACCACGAGCAGCAAAGGTTTTCTGGCCGTATCCCGCGCCCGGCCCGGAGCGGAGGATGATGCTGTCCTGCATGACGGTGGCCTTAAGCGGCTCGGCCAGCAGGAAGGTGAGTTGATAACCATCGGCCCAGCGCGGCACGAGGTTAAAAAAGGTGTTACCGGGCTTAAAAGGCAGCACGTTGCCCTGCATATCGAAGAAGAAGAGCGGCGCCGTATCGCTTTCGCGCCGCCACACTCCCTGATAGTAACGACCATCACGGAGCAGGTAGAGGTGGCCGCTGCCGACGAAATTGACTTCAAAGGCGTAGTTGGCCGTACCCCAGTAACCGTCATAGACGATAGGCTGCTCGATGTGATCAGCTTCAATAATCACGACATTCGCGGCGTTGACCTGCGTATTGGTGGCCGCATCAAAGTGAGCTTCACCATCCTGACTGCGCAGCCAGCGCCCACTATCGTATACCCAGTTGGTTTCCGTGTGGCGATAGGCGATGGTCGCGCCGGTGACCGCCACACCGCCAGCGGGGGCGCTGCTGCTGAAGGCCAGCGCCGTGATCGAATCGGGGGTGATGTCCAGTCCGATCTGTTCAGCGCGGGCATACAACGCTTCAGTATCACCGTACAGTGTATGTTCGAACGACAATCCCTCCTGCGGAAAACGGCACAGGGGTGGGCAGTCTCCACCGCCAAAATTACGTGAGGGCATAACGGCATCCTGGCGCATCCGGTCTAGCGTGCCGTTGCTGGAGCCGGAATGCACGAACAATGAACCAAAGATACGGGTAAGCGAAATATCCACCAGCCGGGCGCTGCGGATTGGCCCGACGTGCGAGACCGGTTGGCTCTGAAAGATAGCTGTAAACCGGGTGATACCGCCTTCAACGAGATGTTCCCAGACAATATCAGCACTGTTGAGACCGGACTGAGGCCGGACAATCGGTGGAAAATTGGTGATTTTGATATTGAGTGGGCGGCGTTCGAGCCGGGTGGAATCGTCCACCGGTAAGCCGGTGAGCGGGCTGACCCCCTCAGGATAATCGAGCGGGCCGATTATCTCCTGCGCCTGAACAGCGGCGGTCAGCGACAGCAGCAAAACAAATATCAGCAAGCGGTGTCGGGACATACGCTCTCCTCAAAAATGATGTAACTTCATTATACTGGCATAGAATCAGGAATAGGGCATACGCGGGTGGACAGTATGGCAATCGTTGGCAGTCGGGTGTGCCTTACACCATGCTTCATGTCAGCAATAATAGGACAGAGGCATAACCGCCTGTGCCTCTGTCCTACTCACTGCGGAATGGGGAATTAACAGCCGTCAGCCAAGCAGCCGGCGCAGGAAGGCCAGCTTTTCGACATTCTGGTGCGTACCGCCGCCTTCGTGATGATTGTATGACCAGATGCGCAGTTCCTTGTCCGCCGCGTAATGATTGTACGCGGCGAACACAGTACGCGGCGGGCAGATTTCATCCATCAGACCGACCGAGAACAGCGCGGCGGCGCGGGCGCGGGTCGCAAAGTTCAGACCGTCGAAATAGGCCAGAGTATTGAACACCGTTTCGACTTTGTCGCGGTGCGTCTGGCAGTAATGGGCGATTTCGCTGTATGGAGCGGAATCGGTCAGTTCAGTCGCAGTACGATAGTGGCACAGGAATGGCACATCCGGCATAGCCGCGATGAGCGAGGGTTCGAGACCGGCGACCGCCAGTGAAATGCCGCCGCCCTGGCTGGCACCCGTGACCGCGATGCGCTGCGCGTCTACCGCCGGGTGCGCGCGCGCTGCTTCCACCGCGCGCACGGCATCGGTAAATACACGGCGATAATAATACGTGTGTGGTGACAATACACCGCGAGTCATGAAACCGGGAAAATGAGGATTCGAGGCGTCCGTTTCGATGTCCGGGGTATCGCCGGGACGCCAGGCGCTGCCCTGGCCGCGTGTGTCCATCACGAAATGTGCGTAACCGGCTGCCGACCACAGCAGCCAATCGAGCGCGTGGCCGCGCCCGCCGCCGTAGCCGATGTATTCTACCACGCAGGGCAGAGCGCCCGAACGCTGCCGGGGCAGCAGCAGCCAGCCTTTGATGGGCTGGCCGCCAAAGCCGCTGTAGGTTACGTCGAAGGTATCAATGAGGGTCAGGCCGGTCTCGACTGGCTCGAAGTGCGGATCGAGTGGGAACTGGCGAGCTTCCGCCAGCGTTTGCTGCCAGAAGGTATCGAAGTCCGCCGGTTCGGTGCGCGGAGGGTAATAGGCTTTGAGCTGGTCAAGCGGCAGATCAAAAAAAGGCATGGTTGGTCTCTTTCAGCATGGGTGAAGCGAGTGTGGTTATCTATTGTATCGCGGGAGACTATCCATGCCAGTTATGAGGGCGGCAGCGCCGGCAGGAAAATGATGAAACCGGCGAAAATTTCGTCAGGATTGTCGAGGCAGTTGTTAATGACCAGTTCGTTGACCGTTGTACCGGTTTCTTCGGCGAGGGCGCTCAGGTTGTCACCTTCGACAATCACATAGGGCAGCCAGTTCTGAGGCGTGGCAGAGCAGTTGGGATTAACCGGTGTCACGTCCACCGGGAGCGGTGATGCCGGGACAGCGAACGTCGGGGGAAGTGTCGGGGTAATCGTGGGCGTTGGCGGTGCCATTGTCAGATTGCACCCGGCCACCAGAACAGCCATTAAGGAACATACAGCGATTATGAGAGAACGCATCAATCTCGCTCCTCAGTTTCATCTCTGATGAAGCGTATCATAACGCCATAAGCGCGATGTTGGAAAGATCAATAGACGAGTCTGCCAGATAAAAAGGCCTCAGTGCGGCGGTCGGTGGGGTGGTCGAAAAAACGCTCCGGCGGGGCCATCTCGACCAGTTCGCCGTCGAGCAGGAGTGCCACCCGTGTTGCCAGCCGCCGCGCCTGAAACACATTGTGCGTGACCATGATGATAGTTGGTGTGTAGCGTTCGTGTTCTTCGCGCAGCAGGGTTTCGATCAACTGCACGTTGTAAGGGTCGAGATTCGCTGTCGGTTCGTCCAGCAGCAGGATGTCTGGCTGAAGGATGAGCGCGCGGGCGAGCGCGACACGCTGCATCTCGCCGCCAGACAGCGTGCGCGGGCGCGCGCCAGCCAGATGCGCCAGCGACAGCCGCGACAGTAGATCGTGAACGCGACCGGTGGAGTCGCGCTGTCCCCGCAGCCGCAGGCCATAAGCGACATTATCCCAGACAGATGCCGATAACAGCACCGGACGCTGAAAAACCATCGCCAGTCGGCGGCGGTCGGCGATAGTCACGGTGTGATAGTCCAGGCTTCGACTGTCGAACTGAAGCTTCAGCGTGCCGCCGGTGGGTGCTTCGAGCAGGGCCAGCAAACGTAGCAGGGTGCTTTTGCCCGCGCCGCTGGGACCCACCAGCGCCAGAATGTCGCCTGCGGGGATCATCAATTGCGGCAGATTGAGGATGGTTCGCGCGCCGTAGGTATGGCGAACGTTTGTCAGAGTATAGATGCTCATTTGTTGAGACGCCCTTGCAGCAGGACGACGGCCAGGTTTGTGACAAACGAGATTGCCAGCAGAATGAAACCAAAGGCGAGCGCCAGATCGAAATTACCCTGGCGTGTTTCCTGTACGACGGCGGTGGTCAACACACGCGTGCGGCCTTCAATATTGCCGCCTACCAGCATCACCGCGCCTACCTCGGAGATGATTGAGCCAAAACCGGCGACGAGGCCAACGATCACACCCAGGCGTGCTTCGTAAAGCTGAGCGCGGAGTGCCTGCGCGGGGGTCGCTCCCAGCGCGCGAAGTTGAGGCCGCAGCAGAGGGTCAACCGCCAGGATGCTGCTCATGGTAACGCCGACAATTATGGGTATAGCAATCAGCGTTTGGGCAACGACCATCGCCGGGACAGTAAACAACCAGCCCAGATCGCCAAGCGGGCCGCTGCGTGATAGCATGAGATACACCAGCAGCCCGGCCACAACGGGCGGCAGCCCCATGCCGGTATAGACCAGCGCGGTAACCAGCCGTTTGCCGGGGAACGGCGTGAGCGCCACCCACGCGCCAATAGGTATCCCGATGATGGTGCTGATGACCAGGGCGCTGACCGTCACTTCCAGCGACCGCAGCGCAATTTCAACGACTGATGGATTGAGCGACAGCAGCAGTTCAATGGCCTGGCGGATTGCGTTGAAAATGTTCTGAATAGCCGATAGTCCTTTTCTTCGACGGAGGGGCACTACAACGGTGCCCCTGACCATTGGCGATGGTGTTAACTGCCGGGAGTCGCTTCCGGTGTTGCCTCAGGGGTGACCTTGGCCTGCGCCTCACGCCACAGTTCCGAATCGGGCACGAACAATGCCTGCCCGTTAACTTCAAATTCTGCGATTAACTGCTGCGTTTCGACCGATATCAGCCAGTCCACAAATACCTGGGCTGCTGCCGCATTCACCTGTGGGTGGACATCCGGGTTAACCGGTATCACGCCGTAGGGGTTGAACAGGATAGGATCACCTTCAACCACGATGGTAAGGGCAGGGAGTTTATCCTGCATGGATACATAGGTCGCGCGGTCGCTGAGCGTGTAAGCCTGAAGTTCGTTCGCCATCGTCAGCACTTCGCCCATGCCCTGGCCGGCGGAGATGTACCAGCCGCCGGCGGGTTCGAGGTCGGCTTTTTTCCAGATGCTCATTTCTTTGGTATGCGTGCCACTGTCATCACCGCGAGAAACAAACGGACTCTCCGTTTCCGCCATCTTCAGGAATGCGGCTGTCGCGTCCGTCATACCTGCGAAACCCGCCGGATCATCGGGTGGCCCGACCACGATAAAATCGTTGTACATCACCTCATACCGCGCGGTACCGTAGCCCTCTTCGACGAACGCATCCTCACACGCGCGCGCATGTACCAGGATGATATCGGCATCGCCGTTGCGTCCCAGTTCAATCGCCTGGCCGGTGCCGACGGCAATCACATCCACTTCTATTTCGTACTGTTCTTCGAAAACTGGTAGCAGGTAGTCCAGCAGGCCGGAGTCCTGGGTGCTGGTCGTGGTCGCCAGAATGAGGCGTGTCGCATCGTGCGGTGCGGCGTCCTGGGCATGAAGCCCTGGTGGCAGGAGGAGCATAACCAATAACGCTGACCAGAAAGACGCGCGTCTGAGCATAATGTGTTCCTAGTATTCGTAGAAATATGTTTTATTGAATCGCAACATCTACTCTAACGCGTGATGACGGTTTTGCCAATATCACGAATGTCATAACCGGGCTGGGCGGCCAGCGCCGCCTGAAAATCGGTATCGTGCAGCAGTGCCAGCACTGGCTCCATCTGCGCTTGGTGTTCCTTCGGAATGACAAAATCGTATCGTTCCCAGCCAACGGAGATAAAGTCCAGCCCCAGGGCAATAGCGGCGCTGCGAACGCCAAGACCGCAGTCTGCTATGCCGGTGGCGACAGCGACAGCTACCCCCAGATGGGTGTATTCCTCGCGGTCGTAGCCGTTGATGCTCTCGGACGCGATACCACGCTGTTTCAGTTCATAGTCCAGCAGCAGGCGCGTGCCCGCGCCGCGCTGGCGGTTGACGTAGCGCAGGCGGGGCAGGTCGTCCAGAGATTGTATGTTAAGTGGGTTGCCGGCCGGTACGATCAAACCCTGTTCACGGTAGGCGAAGGTGACAAGCTGCAACGGGACACCAGGCAGATATTTATCAAGGTAACGGATGTTGTAGTCACCGGTGGTTTCGTCCAGTAAATGGACGCCGGCGAAGTGTGCCTCGCGGCGGCGGAGCGCGACGAGGCCGCCCATCGAACCAACATTGGCCGAGGCAAGGCGGCAGCCGGGGAAACGGATTGCCACATACTGTGCGAGTAAGTCCAGCATCGGGTCGTGGCTGCCGAGGGCCAGAATAGTTTTTCGAATAACATCGAGGTCGCGGTACAAAATCACATCCACCGGCTGCCCCATGTCCACGCCTTCGCTAAAACGTGGAATATGCGCCAGACCGTCCGCGCGCACCAGTGACGTGATAACCCCGGCGCCACGATTGAGCGGCGCAGCCAGCAGGCGGTCGCCAACCTGGGCGACGGTCACACGCACAAAATCGTCGTCGCCGGTGGGAGACGTAATCTTACGGGTCATGACAGCCTGCGCGCGTGGACGAGAGTCTATCGGCGATAGCAGTCCCAGCCAGCGGGCGATTAACGGCTGGATAAAGATTTCACCGGTGAGCGCGGCACTGACCGGGTATCCCGGCACGCCGATGATGGGGGTTGCGCCAATCATACCCATGATGACGGGGTGGCCGGGTCGTACCGCTATACCATGAACGAGCAGTTGTCCTAGTTCACGAATCACGCCGGCGGTAAAATCGCGGCTGCCCGCTGATGAGCCGGAAAGCACCAAAATCAGATCGGGCTGCTGCTGGAGCGCAGCTTGCAGCGCGGCGGCCAACTGGCTGTGGTCGTCGGGCAGCATGTCCATGACAGCGGCGCGGCCTCCAGCTTCCTGAATCTGTGCGCTGAGGACGAGGCTGTTGTATTCGATGATCTGGCCGGGAGCGGGGGCGCGATCAGCCGGAATGAGTTCCGAGCCAGTGGGGATGATGATGACGAACGGCTGCCGCCGCACGCTGACCGTGTGATGGCCGCAGCCGGCCACTGCCCCCAGGTCTACCGGGCGGATTTTATGGTTCGCGGGCAGGACTAATTCGGTAGCAACCATGTCTTCACCCACCATGCGCACGTGCTGCCAGGGCGCGACCGGGTGATAGATCAGGATGTTTTCGCCCGACTGCTGAACATCCTCGATCATGATCACGGCGTTCATGCCCGTTGGCAGTGGATCGCCAGTGTTCACGGGTCGCGCCTGTTCGGGTGTGAGCGCCAGCGGGCGGGTTTCGGTCGCGGCGCGTGTGTCTTCGGAACGCACGGCGTAACCATCCATTGCCGAGGCGTGATAATGCGGCGCCGACAGTTTGGCCCAGACTGGCGCAGCGGTCACACGGCCTAAAGCGGCGGTCAGCGGCAGCGTTTCTCCATCAAGCGGCTGGCCGCGCCCGGCAGCCTCAAGGGCGGCTGTCAGCCGGGCTTGGGCGTCATCCAGTGGAATGTCTTCCAGATAATAGTTTCGTTCATTCATCAGAATACTTCCACTTCTACCGGCGTTCCGGCCTTCAACCCGCTGCTGTTAAGCGGCACGGTGACCAAACCATCGGCATTGATGAGGGTGTAGATCAGATTCGACTTACCAAAAATCGGCTCGGCCAGCGTTTCACTGTCGGCATCCCGCAGCCGCACGGGAACGGTGTCCTCGCGCCCGGTGGTCGAGGGGATATTGGCGGCCAGCACCGCCCGAACTGATACAGGTCGAGTCTCCTGAAGGCCGAGCAGCCGCCGGATAACCGGCAGCAAAATCTGCCGCGCGACCAGAAAGGCCGACACTGGATTGCCGGGCAGGCCGATAACCGGTTTGCCATCGCATACGGCGATGATGGTGGGTTTGCCGGGCTTAACGGCCAGCCCATGCTGCAAGATACCGGGTTGTCCCAGGCGGTTGATGGTGTCACGAGTGAGATCTCGCGTGCCGACGGAACTGCCGGCGGTCATCACCAGGACATCAGCCTGATCAAGACCGGCACGCGCCAGTGCGAACAGCGCATCCGGTGTATCAGCGGCGATGCCCATCATCTGCGGCTGCGCGCCTGCCGCCTGTACAAGGGCGGCCAGCGTATAGGAATTAATGTCACGAATCTGGCCGGGTGCGGGCGTCTGATCTGGCGGCACGAGTTCGTCGCCCGAACCGACAATCGCTACACGCGGCGCGGCAGCTACCTCAACGGAGTTGATGCCCACACCCAGCAGGCCGCCGATATCCTGAGGACGCAGCCGGTGTCCGGTGGGAAGAATTTTGTCTCCCTGGCGCACATCCTCGCCGATCTGTACCAGATTCTCACCCGGCGCGACCGGCGACAGGACTTCAATTTCCGTTTCGTCAATCGTTTGTGTACGTTCGACCATCACCACAGCATTCGCGCCGGGAGGAAGCATCGCGCCGGTATGGATGACGGCGGTCTGCCCGGCCTGGATGGTGATGCTGGCGGCTGCGCCCATTGGCACACTGCCGACGCAGGTCAGGTAAGCCGGCAGCGACTGTGATGCGCCAAAAGTGTCTTCCGCGCGGACGGCGTACCCATCCACCGTGCTGCGAATAAACGTTGGCAGGTCAATCGGGGACGTTGGCGCGGCCAGCAGCACGCGGCCCAACGCGTGGGCTGCCGGACAGGTTTCCGGCGTGGGGCGCAGCAGCGCGTGGGCGAACAGCAGCGCCAGTGTCTGCTGCACGGTCTGAACGTTAAAAAATTCGGGAGTAACGGTCATGGCAGTTCACGGTTTATATCGGGCCGGTCAGCTTGAAGGGCAGTCAGGCTGGTTTCGCAGCGGTCAAACCACTCGATAATCGCGCCCAGTTCGGTAATCAGCAGATCAAGCGACAGATATTCTACATCCGGGTTATCAGCCTGGGACTGCATCGCCTGGAGCGCCTCGCGGTAGTTCTGGCAGGCGTTTTTCTGCGCGGCGATGATAGGGGCAACAGGTACACCAATTAATCGGGCGATATACAGGCGGCTGAGAAATGTGGTGCGAATGTGCCGAGTGCTGGCCGAGGGCTGGGGTTCGTTCAGCCAGCGGTGCAGGCGGCGTTCGCCAGCCGGCGTCAGCCAGTATTCAGTACGAATGGGAGCGGTGTCTCCGCCAGTCTCTCGGCCTGTGATTTCGCCCCGGCGTTCCAGCCGCTTGAGTATGGCATACAGGTGGCTGGTGCTGAGTTTCCAGACAGGCCCCAGCGCCGAGGCGCGAAAATGAGCCAGCAGTTGATAGCCGTGACAGGCATTTTCAACCAGCAGACCCAGCACCACTTCATCCGGCGAAATCTTATTCATTTCGAGAGACTTCAACTCCTCATCTATGGTAAATCGCAATAACCTAACCACATGGTTTAAGTATTGAGCAGATCGTGACATTTGTCACAGGTTCGATGTGATGAATCGGTATTTCTGTCAAGAATAGCGCGAGCAGCGGCATAGAATCAAGTTAAAGGAAAGTTTTCTTACGCCAAAGGAGTTTTTTATGGCACTCGGCGGTTATGCAGATCGTATTGCCCGTGTCAATCTGTCAACGGGCAGTGTGAGCTACGAAACCATTCCTGATGAGTGGAAGCGTAAATACATCGGTGCGCGCGGTCTGGGCGTGCGTTACTGCCTCGATGCTGACCCCACCTGCGACCCGCTGGGGCCAGTCAACCGGCTGTGCTTCATGAACGGGCCGCTGACCGGTACCCTGGCAAACATGAGCGGCCGGATGGCCGTTGTGACCAAAAGCCCGCTGACCGGTACGATTACCGACAGCCATCAGGGCGGGTGGTCGGCAGCGCGGCTGCGCTGGGCCGGTTTCGATGGGCTGGTGTTTGACGGCGTGTCGCCAAAGCCGGTGTATGCCTATGTGGCTGATGGCAAGCTGGAACTGCACGACGCCAGCGATGTATGGGGCAAAACCACACATGAAACGGTCGCCTATTTTAAGGCGAAATATGGTGAGAAGGATTTGACCGTCATCAGTATCGGCCCGGCGGGTGAAAATCTGGTGCGGTTTGCCGGCTGGATCAACGAAAATGATCGCGCGTCCGGACGCGGCGGTACGGGTACGGTTGGTGGCGCGAAGAAGTTAAAAGCCATCGTGGTGAAGGCGGCGAAAGTAACGCCGAAACCGGTTGACCCCGCTGCCTTCAAGATCGCGCATGATCAGGCCTTAAGCCTGATTATGAAGGAAACCAACATCACTTCCCCGAAGAAGGGTGGCCTGAGTCTGTACGGCACCAACATGCTGATGAACGTGACCAACAGCATCGGCGCGCTGCCCGCCTATAACAGCCGCGAGGCTGCGTTTGCAACGGCGGAGCTGGTGAGCGGTGAGCATATCCGCGAGACCATTCTGGTGGATGAACCAACCTGCCACGCCTGCCCGGTGGCCTGCAAGAAGGAAGTCGAAGTCGAATATCGCGGTGAGAAAATTCGCACCGAGAGTTTCGAGTATGAAACGGCCTGGGCGTTTGGCCCGAACTGCGGCAGCGACAGTAAAGAAGCTGTTGCGTACCTGATCTACCAGTGCAACAAGTACGGCATGGACACCATCGAAATGGGCAACGTCCTGAGCACGTACATGGAAGTGAGCGCCTGCGGCTGGAACGGCAAAGTGCCGCTGAACTGGGGCGATCACCAGAAGATGACGGAGCTGGTGGATATGACGGCCAGGCGCCAGGGCATCGGTGATGTACTGGCGGAGGGAACGCTCCGCGTGGCACAGCATTTCGGTCATCCTGAAATTGCGATGCAGGTGCGCGGGCAGGCCATCCCGGCGTATGATCCGCGTGGTTTGAAGGGTATGGGCCTGGGCTATGCGACCAGCAATCGCGGCGCCTGCCATCTGCGCGGCTACTCGCCGGCGAGCGAACTGGGCGTTATCGGCCTGAAGACTGACCCGCTGGCCTGGAAGGGTAAAGGCGAACTGCTGAAGATTTTGCAGGACATTCACGCCTTCAGTGACTCGCTCGATCTGTGCAAATTCAGCGCGTTTGCCGAAGGCGCGGATGAATATGCCGCGCAGTACGCTGCGATCGTGGGGATCGAGAACTTCACGGCAGATGATGTGATGAAGACCGGCGAACGGATTTACAACCTGGAACGGTATTACAACATGCTGGCCGGTGAGAAACCGGGCAGCGACAAACTACCGGAACGTTTCCTCAAGGAGCCTAGCACCAAGCCGGGTTCGTTGGGGCATGTGTGTGAACTCGACCTGATGCTGGAAGAATATTATGCGCTGCGCGGCTGGGAAAACGGCGTCGTGCCAGAGGCCAAGCTGAAGGAACTGGAAATCCTCTAATATTCAGGGGGAACAGGGGACAGGCCGCCGGGCGTGTCCCCTGTTTTTGTTTAACCCCCGCCCCGCAGGGTCTTGCGGCGCATAAAGGCATACAGCCGTTCGACCGCCTCAGTCTCCCCTTCCAGCACCAGCCGGTCACGTGGGATGCTCATCACACGATATTCAGCCGGTGGCAGTGACACCAGTTCTGCCGTCCATCCGTCACCTGCCGCCTGCCGTTCGCCGGTTTGTGTGCCACCCGCTTCCAGCAAATAGCTTATGATTTGCGGCGCGGGCAGGTTGCGCAACTCCATTTCGATGCGCATTCAGCCGCCCGCTGCCGGGGGCAGAAAGATCAGCGTGTCGCTTTCCCGGATGGGTGTATCCAATCCGCCAAGCCATTCCACATTGCGGCCATCCACCAGCACATGCACCAGGCCGGTCAGTTCACCGTCTTCGTCCAGCATCTTTTCAGCCAGTATGGGGTGGGTGTGATAGATGGATTGCAGTAACTCGCGGACGGTTTCCCCATCATGGAAAGGGACTTCGATCTGTTTCGCGCCAGTCAGGTCGCGCAGAGTGGCAAAAAGTTTGATCGTTTTGGTGGTCATAGTGATTATCCCTCAGGTGAAGGATTATAACCGGCAGTAGTTTCGCCTGTAAACGGGTAGGGGCGGGTTTTGAAACCCGCCCCTACGGATACGATCATGGGTGGTAGATGGCCGGATTAAGGCACATCCACCTGGAACGAACCCGTTCCGCCGGTAGACCACGCACCCCAGGTGGTGTTGTCCTGCCGCCGGGCGCGGACACGCCAGTAGTACGTACCGTTGGCTAACGGAGCAGTCGTGTAGCTGGTGGTTGGCGGCGTGATCGGCGCAATCGCGGGCAGCAGATTGGTGAAGGTGCTGTTGTAACTGATCTGCACCTCGTAGGCTGTCGCCCAGCTAATCGGCGTCCAGGTCAGGGTCGGTGTGTTGGTGGTGAAGCGGTTGAGCACCGGCACCGCTGACGCCGCCGAAACGACCTTCAGTTCAAACGGATCACTCCAGGGGCCGCCGTTGCCAGCCGCATCCAGCACGCGCACGCGCCAGCGATAGCCGGTGTACATCAGCGGGCCAGGCGGGGTGAAGCCGGTGGACGCGACCACGAAACCGAGCGCGGGCGGACTGGTGAAGTTGCCGGTCGTGATGAGCTGGATTTCGTAGCGAGTGAAGCCAGATACCGCGCGCCAGGTGAAGCGCGGCAGCGGCCCGGTGAAAATGGCGCCGTTGGCCGGGGTGAGCAGCACCGGCACGTTGGTCGGTGCGTCCGTATCGTA
>JARKOK010000191.1 GCA_029975765.1 Aggregatilineales bacterium | reverse complement strand
CTCTCGATTGGCATCGGCCTGACGCTGGGCATCATTACCGGCTATTACGGCGGGGTGGTGGATGATCTGACGATCTGGGTCATTACGACGATTAACTCGATCCCCTCCCTGTTCCTGCTCCTGATCGTATCTGCCGTTATTTTGCAAAATCCCAATCTGGCCGGATCACCGCTGAGCGGGCCGTTCGCGCTGGTTCTGATACTCGGTCTGCTGGGGTGGACGGGCACGACCCGTCTGGTACGCGGCCAGACGCTTTCAATTCGGGAACAGGAATATGTCATCAGCGCGCGCGCGGTCGGGGCGTCACCGCTGCGGATCATGTTTGTTCATATCCTGCCGAACCTGTTTTCCATTGTGGTTATTACGCTGGCGATTGATATTGGTGTGCTGATTCTGGTGGAATCCGCATTGAGCTTCCTCGGTTTCGGGGTGAAGCCGCCGACGCCAAGCTGGGGCAATATGCTGAGCAACGCTCAGACATTTTTCACCAGCGGCGTGCATCTGGTGATAATCCCCGGCGTATTGATTGTGACGACGGTGCTGTGCCTGTATATCATCGGTGACGGCGTGCGCGATGCGTTTGACCCGACGACGGTAGACTAATTCCAGCGCCAGTTGAGCAGTAGAATAAACAGAGGCGAACTTACTCGGTTCGCCTCTGTGTTTTTATCCGGGAGCGACCGTCCCCAATGCCTGCCGGATCTGGGTTTCCATTCGCAGAATCAATTCATTCTGAATGACGATAGCCTGTTCAATCCGGTCGGTGACTTCGGTAACGGCGCTGCCCAGGTCGGTACGGTCGCCATTGACATACGCCTGCAAGGCCGTTACGCCGGTATTCATCGCGTCACTTAAGATGATCTGCGCGTCTACGGCGCAGTCCGGCGTTACCATCTTGTAGACGGTATCCCGCAGGGCTGCCAGGGTAAACACGGCGTCGTACATGTCGGCTTTGGTTTTAGCCACGACTTCGTTGAACAACTCCAGATATTCACCTGCCATCCGCGTGCTGAGCTGCAACCAGGCTTCGAGAACGGGCGTAACGTTGCAGTCGCCCTGGAAGGTGATTTCCGAAGGTGGCATCAGCGTGATGGGGGGCAGGGGGGTGGCGTTATTCACGTCGCCCATAGCACAGGCGGCCAGCAGAAGCGGCAGCAGGATGATTATCTTCTTTGACATGGCTATCCCTCCGGGTTGTTTTCCACCGGCACAACGCCCAACGCGCTGCACGAGCTGTAGTTGCTGCCCACGATGACTTTGAAGTCGGCCTCACGGTTCGGATCGGGTTCGATGCGAACGTTCTCCGGTTTCACATGCAAAATGCGTATCAGGTCTTGCAGGCTGCTGCCCTTCGTGCGCCCGGTATAGTCAATCAATACCGTGTCGGTGTAACCGGCGCTGTCTGCTGGCCCGGCTGATACCGCACCGAAACCCTCCCAGGCGAGGCTTTCGGCCACAACGCGATCCCAATCAGCACTGGCTGTACCGTTGTACACCATAATCTGCGCCCCTTCGACGACCACCTGATTGCTGGTGGGCGGCTGGTAGAAATCATTCAGCATCTCGCGTACAGGTTCGTAATTGGGAAGCTGCACAAAAGACCCATCGGGCGGCTGCCAGGGGGTGGTATGGTACAGGCGCGTAAAGGTGAACTGTTCCATGCGGCTGGTATCCAGACTCAGCGCGATTGGCAGCAAACCCAGCATGTCCTCAAATGACAGGTTAGTTTTAACCACCTGGGTGGCCTGCCCCCACAGTTCCGGCGCTTTAGTCAGGAGGCCGGTATCCCGCGCTTTACGCCAGATCGCGCGCAAAATCTGCTGCTGGCGGCGGCCCCGGTCAAACTCAATCGCGTTGCCCCGCGCGCGGGCATACCACAGCGCGCTGCCCCCGTCCATGTGGTAAAAGCCAACAGGCAGGGTATACAGCTTGTCGGCGTCCGGGATGGCTTCAGGTGGCGGCGGCGCTTCGATGAGAGCGTAAGCCTGGATGGCGCAGTCTACGGCGATGTCCACTCCATCGAGCGTGTCAATCATCTGTTTGAAGCCGCTGAGGTTGATCAACGCATAATAGTGCACATTAAGGCCAAAATTATATAACAGCGTTTCGCGCAGCAGGCCGAAACCGCCATCTGTCCAGCCAACCGTTTCCCCGCGCGTGTAGGCGAGATTTAATCGCTGCATTGTCCAGCCGGGAATGTAGACATACAGGTCACGCGGGAGACTGAGCATCGCCACTGTGTTGGTTGTACGGTTGATGGACAGCACGATCATGGTATCGGTGCGGTCGAAGTTATCGCCGGTCAGTTCGCCGTCCGTACCCAGCAGCAGGATATTGAACAGATCGTAGCCATGCCGGTCAAGCGTCGGGACAATCGTTGGAATAGCCGTACCGGCAGCAGCGGCAGCGTTAGGATTGACAGTGCTGATCGGAATAAGCGTTGGCAGTGGGCGCGGCGCGGCATCACTGGTGGCTGGCAGGGCGACGGTCGGTGGTGGGAGAGGCGTCGGGCTAGGGTGCGCGGTCGGTTCGGCTGTCGGAGCAGCCGGTGTGTTGCTCGGTGGCAGCAGTACGGGCTGGCGCGGCGTATTGGTGACTAACACTTGGGCAACCGTCAGCGGCGTGCTGGTCGCGGTTGGTGTTTCAGATGGTGTGGCCGTTGCGGTGTTGGTTGGGGTGAGGGTAGCGGTGGCTGTCGGCGTAGCCGTAGCGGTTGCCGTCCAGGTGGCTGTGTTGGTCGGTGTCAGGCTCGGTGTGTTGGTCGGGGTGCTGGTCGGTGTGTGGGTGGTCAGCGTCGGGGCAATGGCCGTCGCGGTCTGCTGGTAAGCCGGATGGCGCTGGTCAGCCAGGGTTTGTTCGTTCACACGGCGCGCGACGGCGCGCACAGCGCCGTAACC
Source organism: Aggregatilineales bacterium (assembly GCA_029975765.1). Lineage (GTDB taxonomy): Bacteria > Chloroflexota > Anaerolineae > Aggregatilineales > Phototrophicaceae > CFX2. The sequence continues at coordinate 4,660 of JARKOK010000191.1, read as the reverse complement.
AAACCAGATAATTCCCAGAATGAGCACCGCCGGCACGGCGCGAAACAACACAAAGCGCCCAAACCGCCGTCTGCGCGAAGGTCTATTTACCGCCATCAGTCTCTCCGTTGCTGCGTTTCAAACGGCGTTAGTGTATCCGATTTCCGGCTATCCCGCGATAGATCATTGGAAGATCACCGGGATAACGCAGGGTTGCTGGTGTACGTCGCTGATAACCGTCAGCTTGATCCAGTACACTCCTGGGCCAAAAACAGCCGGGTCAATCGTACCTAAAACGCCATTTTCAATCGGTTTGTCAGAGCGACTGTAGAAGTTAAATATACTGGCGAAATCCGGGCGAACCTCAAGTTTGTAGTACTGGAAATTCTGCGCTGCCGCCGTGCCGCGCACCACCAGTATGCCGCTGACCCGCTGACCGGGCGCAGGATTGGTAATCTGGGTGGTCAGCGCCGTACAACCTTCGACGGACAGGCCGCCAGCCGAGGCAGGCGCAGACGGCAGCGGGCTTACTGGCAAACGCGGTACAGAAATAATCTGACCGCTGTAAATCTGGTTCGCATCTTCCAGACAGTTGGCGGTCTGAAGGGCGCTGACGCTGCTGTTGACTGCGCGGGCGATGATTGAAAGCGTTTCACCCTGGCGCACGGTATAGGCATACCAGCCAGCCTGCGGCGTGCAGACCACACTGGCAACAGCGGGTTCTGCGGTGCGCGTACCGGTGGGTGTGGGGCGAATACCGGATGTTTCCGTCGGACGCGGGGTGCGGGTGAGGGTTGGCACGGGTGTAAATGTTGACGTCGCCGTTGGGGTATGGGTGGGAGATGGGGAGGGCGTGCTGGTCGCCGTCAGCGTCGGAACGGTGGTGCTGGTTGGACTGGGTGTATCACTGGGCGGAGGCAGGGTAACGGTTGGCGCGACCGTCGTCACAACGATGACCACCTGCGTGTCAACGGCGCTGGGTTCAAGCGAAGGCGCTGGTGTGGCGGAGACGATAGTCTCGGTGGGCGGCAGTTCGGTCGTAGTCGGTGCAAGGGTGGCTGCCACTTCAGGTGTTTCGCTAGGGGGAAGGGTGGTTGCAGCACCGGCCTGCTGCGTGGCGACAGGCCCATCGCCACCCGCGCCAGACAGCGACAGGATGATTGCGAACATAATCACAAATGCCAGAACACCAACTGCAACGATGGCAACAATCACTTCGTTTCCAACATCCCGCTGCATGGTTTATCCTTCAGTTTCCACAACAGGTTCAATGGGCAGCGCGAAATAGAAAATGCTGCCGACGTTTTCACGGGTTTCCAGCCAGAGCGCGCCGCCGTGCGCTTCGGCCAGCGTTTTGGCGATAGACAGACCTACACCCGTATCACCCAACCCTTCAATCAGGGGATTCTCGGCTTTATATTTGCGGGCAAAGACACGTGGCAAGTCTTCCTGAGTAATGCCACCCCCCCGGTCTTCGACCGAAACCAGCAGGCTGTCGGCGGGCTGGGTAAAATGCTGGCTGCTGGATAACTTGACCTGCTGGCGGTGCGCGCTGATGAAAATCTGGCTGTCGGTGGGTGATGCCAGATAGGCATTGGTCAGCAGTTCATTGATGATCTGCGTAACGGCGTCGCGGTCGGCGCGTACCTGGGGCACGCTGTCGTCCAGGTTCAGATGGACGGTCAGTCCTTTCTCACGGAACTGATGCGTGGAGTTGGTGATCGCTTCTTCAAGTATATCCACCACGTCTATCAGCACGGGTGTCAGAATGAAACGGTCTGTGTCAAGGGCCGCGATACGGGTCAGATCATCAAGCATAAATGTCATGCGAGAGACATTAGCCGCTACACGCTGTAGAAATTTACGCTGCATTTCGCCCAGGATGCCGGCGGCTTCATCCAGCAGCAGATCAATATACCCCACAATCGAGGTCATGGGGGTGCGGAGTTCCTGCACCATGCCCAGGATCAGGTCAGGGCTGTAGCTGCGCCGGTCAGGTTCGGCCATGCTGGCAAGCCGGGTCTGGTATGTCGCCAGTTGATCTTCCAGGGCAGCGCTGGCCGAACGCGCTTCGTTCAGTTCGCGTTCAAGCTGGCTGCGCTGGGCAGATACGTCTTCGATCATACGGGTTAATGAGCCAACACCATCCGTCCCCAACTGCTGCAAACGGTCACGGTCGCCTTCGAAGCGGGCGAGCAGTTGATCGCGTTCGGTTTCTAAGGCGCGTTTTTCGGCCAGCAGTTGATCCCGCAGCCGTGCCAGCTCGCTGCGTTCGTCACTGACCTGCTGCAACTGCACACTTAGTTCGTTCTGCGATAGGCGAGTTTCGTCCAGTTCCATGCGGAAGGCATCCGCTTCGGCCAGCAGCCGCGCGCGCTGCTGCTTAACTGCATCATGCCTGGACAGTGCCTCGTCACGTTCGGCGCGCATCTGATCGCGGCTTTTCACCGCCACCTCTCGGTCGGCAGCCAGGTGCTTAATCTCGTTTTGCAGAGCTTCCAGGCGGGCTTCACGTTCTTTTTCCAGGGTGATGCGCTCTTCCAGTTGTCTGCGTTCGTTCAGGAGCGCATCACGTTCGAGTGTCAGCGATTCCAGCCGTGTTTGCAGCATGACACGCTGTTCGGTTAACTGGCTAACCAACTGTACCAGCCCCGAAGGGCCGTTTTCGATGCCTAACGCTTTAAGCTGGCTTTCGATGTCCGTCACGCGGGCGTGCAGTTGTTCGCGCTCAATTTCGAGGCGCGCTTTTTCCTGACTCATGCGCTCGACAATTTCCTGCACGACGGCGGGTGTACCGGCTGGATTCCCCTGGCGCATTTCCTCAAGCTGCATTTGCAGCCGGTCGCGCTGGGCATTAAGTTCATCTTTCTCGCGGCGCAGCACTTCAATCATCGTCTTAAGCACCGCTTCGTTGCTGCCTGCGGTCGCCCCGGCCAGAGCAGTTTCGGCTTCACGCAGGCGGGCGAAAAGCTGATCGCGTTCCTCACGCAGGCGCTGCTGCTCGTCATTCAGCGCGATAAGTCGCTGCGAAACCGACAGCCCTTCTTCGGTATCCCCCAGGAGAGAGGAAACACGATTGCGCTCATGATCAAGTTCAATTTTCAGTTCCATCACCTGGCGGCTGAGTTCTTTCACCTGCTCGCGTGAAAGCTGGAGATTGGCCTGAACTTCCTGCCGGGCAGCGGCCACATCGCTGTCCTGCACCGCATCCAGCGGCACACCTTTAACCAGCGCCTCAATCGCGCGTTCTTCGGCTTTCAGGCGCGCATCACGCGCGGCAAAGCTGAGCGAGAGCAGATTGCCGGAGATAATACCGATGCCTTTTAAGAGTTCGCGTTCGGTTTCTTCCAGTTCCCGTTCGCTGTGGGGTAGGCCGATCATCAATACAGCAACCAATTCCTTACCCTGCATGAGCGGCTGGAAATAGGTAGGGCCACTGTGATCCAGATCGAGACGGTTATACAGGTCATTAAGTTCATCAGCATTGCGGTCAGGGAATAAGGGGCGCTGCAAACGGCGCTCAATGGTATTGACCAGCGTCGGCTGATGGTCAAGATTCAGGGCGACTCCGTTCAGCGGGCGTTCCTGAATGCGGTCGTAAGCCGCCACCACGTCGGCATAATTCGCATCCTGAAAAGTCAGCACCGCGCCAACATCGGCTTTCAGGACTTCCAGCCCGGCGGAAATAATTCGCTGCGGGATGTCTGCCGGGGACGCATCTTCAAGAATCAGCCCCAGAGTTTTTAGAAGCTGCACCGAATCACGCTGAATAGGTGAAAGTACCGGCGCGGGAGCCAGGGGGGAAAGAATACCGTTTTCTGGCATACTGGGAACCGGGGCGGCGCTGTCTGCCGGCGCGGCCTCAACCGGCGGTACGTAGCCGGTGGATTGATACACCAGTTCAGTCTGTAAGCTGTTGATCACCATGCGATAAATGATGGCAGGCAGAACCGGCAGCGCCGCCAGAAATGTGAGGCGCATCAAACCGATGTCGCTGATGAGAAGGTTACCCTGTAGAGTCAACAGCAGGGCGCTGCCATAACCGAGCAGCAGCAGCGCAAAAAACACCAGTTTCAGCGGCGCGTCGGTAATCAGATGAAAATAGGTTACGATCAGGATGAGGCCGAGTACAGCCAGAACGACCGGGATAAACGTCCAGGCGATACCGTAAACGCTGAGGTTGAAATCGGTTTGTCCGGCCAGCCCCGGCCACTCGCTGCCGGTGATAACATACCCGCTGACGGTTGCCAGCAGGAGCAGCAGGACAATCGTATTTGGCAGTCGTCCCCACGCGGGATAATCGGCGGTGAGGAAAGCCCACCCGACCAGCAGAATCACGACGACATTCGCCGCCCGTTCGAGCGGAAGCAGAATGGCGTTAGCCGATTGATCGCTGAGGATGGCATACAGCGCCCCCGACATGATGACTACCCACGCCAGCACGGACCCCAGCGCCGCCAGTGTATAACGGCCGGCAACGCGGTTGTTCGGGCTGCGAAGCCGCTCGCCGACTGCCATCAACAGGCTGGTTAGGCAGATGGCGACAATCGCCAGGAAATACAGCAAGTCACCTGGGGCGCGAACAAAAATATTGAGGAAGTCAACCGGCGTTTGGAACACGGTATTACAACCTGTTTAGACTCGCAATGGGTATATAGATTTAGTATAACATAATCGAACA
>JARKOK010000573.1 GCA_029975765.1 Aggregatilineales bacterium | reverse complement strand
TTAAGGGCGGCGTTACCACCCAGGATAAAATCATTGACGCGGCGGAGATCATTCGCCGCCGGTATAACTATCAGGGTTACGTCCATCTCAAAATCATGCCCGGCGCCGAGTACGATCAAATCCTGCGCGCCATGCAGTTGGCCGACCGCGTTTCGATTAATCTTGAAGGCCCGACCCAGGAACGTTTGAGCGCCCTCGCCCCCGGCAAAAATCTGGCCGATGAACTGCTGGAACGCCTGCGCTGGGCCTACCAGATTCGCCGCCAGCACCGCCTGCGCGCCAGCATCGTGACGCAGTTTGTCGTGGGCGCGGTCGGGGATACCGATCTGGAACTGCTCTCCGTCAGTGAAAAGCTTTACCGGCAGATCGGGCTGGCGCGTGCCTATTATTCCGGCTTTAATCCTATCGAGGATACCCCCTTTGAAAATCTGACGCCCACCCTGCCCCAGCGTGAAACGCGGCTGTATCAGGCCAGTTTTCTGCTGCGCGATTACGGCTGGGGTGTCGAAGAACTGCCGTTTGAAGGTGCGGGCAACCTGCGTCTGGATGTTGATCCCAAACGCGCCTGGGCGGATGAATATCTGCGCTCCACGCCGGTAGACCTGATGTTTGCCGACCGTGCTGCGCTGCTGCGCGTCCCCGGTATCGGGCCAAAAGGCGCGGACGCGATTATAAAAGCGCGGCGGCGTGGCCGTCTGACCGACCTCGCTCACCTGCGCGCCATCGGCATCCGGGCGCCGGAGCAGGCCGCGCCTTACATCCTGCTGGACGGTCGCCAGCCGCCGCAGCAGCTTAGCCTGTTTTAATGGCGATGTTGGCAAGCTCGGCACCCCTCCCCCCCCTGTGCCGCCGTCGCCAACTTTGCCGACTTTGCTGATAGAAAGCAGTCTTAAACCCCTCTCAATCCGGGAATAGGGGATAAACGCCTGCTAACTAAAGCCCCTCTCCCTGAGGGAGAGGGGTTTGGGGTGAGGGCTTTTCAAACGGTATTTAACGGTCTCATTCTGAAGGGTTCTTCCATGCCGCTGCTCACACTCACGCCGACCGCTGCCCGCCGTTTTGCCATCAGCCGCCAGCACCTTGATGGCCCGCCGCGTGCCGCTGAAACTATGCTGGATGTGATACGTGACCTCGGCTGCCTTCAGCTTGACCCCACTAGCGCCGTCGCCCGCAGTCACCTGCTGGTCTTGTGGAGCCGCTTCGGCAGTTACGACCCGGCGCATCTCGACCGCCTGCTCTGGCACGAGCGCCATCTGTTTGAATACTGGGCGCACGCCGCCTCGCTGGTGCTGACTGAGGATTTTCCCATTCATTATGACCTGATGCACCGTTACAGCAGCGGCGATCCCACCTGGTCGGGGCGCTCGCAGGTCTGGATGCAGGAAAACCGCGCGTTCCATGACCATATCCTGGACGAACTGGCGCGCCGCGGCCCGCTGTCCTCGAAAGAGTTTGAGGATAAATCGGCCTCCGGTTGGGCATCCACCGGCTGGACGAGTGGCCGCAACGTCAGCCGCATGTTGGATTTTCTCTGGCTGCGCGGCAGGATACTGGTGAAGGAACGCCGGGGACAGACTCGCTACTGGGACCTGGCTGAACGCTGCCTGCCGGACTGGACCCCGCGTGACACGCTGCCGCGCCGGGAAGTCGTGCGCCGTTCCGTCCTGCGGGCGGTGCGCGCGCTGGGTGTCGCCCGCGCCAACCACATCAAACAACATTTTACGCGTAACCGCTACGACGAACTGCCTGCCGTGCTGGACGAACTCGAAGCTGAAGGCCGCCTTCAGCGTGTCAGCATCGCCGGTGATGGTGCATCATGGCCGGGTGTGTGGTATCTCCATACGGACGATCTGCCGCAGTTGGAACATCTGCAAAATGGCGGCTGGCAGCCGCGCACCACGCTGCTCTCGCCCTTTGATAACCTGATTGCCGACCGCGCCCGCACCGAATTGATGTTTGACTTTGAGTACCGGATAGAGATATACGTCCCGCAGAACAAACGGAAGTACGGTTATTTCGTCCTGCCCATCCTGCATGGCGACCGGCTCATCGGTCGGATTGACCCGCTCATGAACCGTAAACAGGGTGTGCTTCAGATCAATGCCGTTTATGCCGAACCCGGCGCGCCCGCCGCTGCCGCCCCGGCTATCGCTGACACCATCGCCAGCCTGGCGACCTTCCTCGGCGCGCAGGCCATCGCCTGCACCGACCGCGTGCCGGAACAGTGGAAAGCCGCCTTGCGCTCATCCTAACCGTTATCGGACGCGACCAGCGGTGGGCGGTCTGACAATCGTTGGGCGAATAACCTCATCCGTAAATGGGTGAAGTCACGCCAGATGGCCTGAACCAACCGTTACGGCGCTTCGTTGGCGCGGGATGCGATTTCCGTCTGGCGCAAATAGCGTTTGCGCGTGGCCTGGGTCGCCTGCATCTGTTCCGGTGTCAGCAGTTCCCAGAGCTGGTCAGGCTGCATCAGCCGCCCGCTGCCAGCATCCGCATAACGCCGCAGCCAGTCGAAAAAGGCGTCCGTGCCCAGATCATCACGCAGGTCGTGCAGCAGCCGCGTGCCGCGCAGGTACACGGCATTAATGTACGCCCGCCGCGACGAAAACTCGTATACGCTGCTGTCTACGTAGCCCTCCGGCGCGAGACGGTTCACCCGAAACTCCCACCACCAGTCCTTTAAGGCGGGATAATATTGTTCGACAAACACGTATTCGCTGTACGTCGCCAGCGCCTCATCCAGCCAGGGATGCAGCGCCTGATCGTTCCCAACCTGGCTGTACCACCACTGGTGCGAGATTTCATGCACGGTGATAATCATGAGGTACGAAGTTGGTCCGTTAAACGAGCGGAAGTACTCGCCGCCGACGAATACAATCCCGCTGAATTCCATGCCGTCGGGGAAATCCCCCTGCACGATCACCAGCCGCTCATACGGATACGCGCCGAACAGATCTCCGTATACATCCACGCTCTTCACTGCCGAGTCCAGCGCAAACGCCGCGCCGTCAATCACACCCGTGCCTGCCGGAATTATGGCGTCGGCAAAGCTGTACAGTTCCACCTTCACGCCCGACTGCGTGCGCTGGCTGATCACTTCAAAACTGTCGCTCAGGCTCAGGCTAAAGTCTCGCGCTTGCTTCAGCATAAAATGCCAGCTCCCCGGACGGTTCTCCACAATGACACCGGGGGCGGCCACGCGCAGCGTTTCCGGCGCGTTGGTCACCTGGATCGTCACGTCCCAGTCCGCTTCATCCAGTACGTCCTGCTCACCAATGCGCGTATCATCGTGGGACACCCATTCCTCGTCAAGCCGGGGCGCGACCGCCGCCAGCCAGTGTCCCAGATTCATCTGGCGGGGGCTGTAACCCAGATAACCGCGAAAAGCATCCGGGCCGGACGGATCAATCGGTGGGACGGCCAGGGTGAAGGTGAGGTCAATCGCCGCCGTACAATCCGGCTCGATCATCGGATTCAGCTCAACCAGCAGCCGCTGCGCCTTTAGTGAAAACGCCGCGTCCTCGCCGCCAAGTTGTACGCTGTCCAGTCGAAAAATATGCGGCCACGTGTTTGGTTTCACGTTCAGCATAATCTGGGATAGGCCGCCGCCGGTGCGGTTGATATAATCCACGCGCTGGCGCACCACCACCTGCCGGTTCAGATAATCTATGGCTGCCGATACCTTGTGTTGTGAAGCGGGCTGTCCGACCGTTTCCGCACAGACCGACGGCGTGGCGCTGGGAAGCGCCGTTGCGACTTCCCGCAGCTGCCGGTCAAGGGTTGGCACCGGCGTAGTCGGCGGTAAGGGTGATGCGATCACCGTTGGCAGTGGACGTTCATCCGCACGGGTGAACGCGCAGGACGCCAGTAGAAACAGGATGATGAAAGCGTATAGACGTGGCATGGCCTGCATCTTACCGTGAGCGTCTCAAATTGCCAACCCGCGTTTGACCGACGCCCAAAACGCGACGAATCATCCGGTTCTGTGTTATCTTTTACGTGGCCGAAAACGACCAGGAGGAGCAACCTTGAGTACAACACCGATTGGAGCGCAGTTGCGCGGTCTCATCCGGCTGACGCGGTGGAAAGAATACGTGCCGTTTGTGATTCCGTTAACCATCTTGGGCGCGTTAATGGCGACTCGTCCGCATGGTATTCTGCTAGACTGGCGGCTGCTGGCCGTCATGGCCGCGAATATCCTTGCTGTTGCCTATGCGTTTATGATTAACGACATCGAGGATGCCCCCGATGATGCCCGCGACCCTGACCGTGCCGCCCGCAATCCGATTTCGACCGGTGAAATTGGCGTGCGTATCGGTTACGCGGCCTGCCGTGTTGTCGCGGCGCTGACGCTGATCCTGTACGCGCTGGGGGGTGTATGGGCGCTGCTGATCGGCATTTCGACGCTGCTGCTGTCCCATTTTTATTCCTGGCGTCCGGTACGGCTGAAAGCCTGGCCGGTCACCGATGTGGTTTCCCATTCGCTGATGTTAAGCGGCCTGCTGCTGCTGGCCGGATATTTCACCTACCACACTCAGCCCGGCATCGTCTGGTTTGTGGCGGCCAGCGTCACCCTCATCTCGGTTTACGGCCAGCTTTACAACCAGCTGCGTGACTTTGAGATGGACAAAGCGGCAGGTCTGTATAATACAGCCATCATTCTGGGGGAAAGCAATACGCGCCGGGTCATGTATCTCTCGATTGGGCTGGCGGGGGTGTGCCTGCTGGCGGCCATTGTGCAGGGCGTTTTTCCCCTGTGGCTGGGGCTGGTGCTGCTCGTCAGCGCGGCAGTCAGCATGTTCTTCCGCCCCCAGACCGATATGCGCGGCGGGCAGGCCGTTGAAATCAGCGGCGGGCTGCAAATCCAGGGGCTGCTTATCGCCAATCTGACAGTCGCCGTCTGGTTGGTGTCGGCGCTGGTACAGCAGGTGCTGCTCACCTGACACACCGGTGCATGAAATGATAGGAAGTCGGGGCGCTACCCCCGACTTTTTTCTTAGTGCAAACCCATCCTGAACCAACTATAACCTGAAAATTGATGAGCACGCATGAGCGCGTTTGGCGGTTGTTATTTCTCTACTCTATAATCGTCATATGGTTGGTAGGCCGACAGTAAAACAGGCACGTCAAAATGACTAATGGCGACAGACCGCGCGGGCATATTCTGATTGTAGATGACATCCCGGATACCGTACAGCTTTTGAAAGACTGGCTGGACAGCCACCAGTTCCACACGACCGGTGTCACCAACAGCCTTCAGGCGCTTCAGGCAGCCGAAGACCAACAACCTGATCTGATCCTGCTTGATGTCATGATGCCCAAAATGGACGGTATCGAAACCTGCCGCCGCTTGAAAGCCAACCCGAAAACCGCAGGCATTCCGGTCATTCTGGTAACGGCGAAAAACCCCGGCGACGCGCGCTCCGAAGGCATGATGGCCGGAGCGATTGATTACATCACCAAACCGATTAATCTGAATGATCTGGTTCACCGTATCGAAACCGCATTGGCGACTACCCCCCAGTCGCCGGTAGATGTGCAGCGGTTGCTGGAAGAAGTCGCCCATTCCGCCATGATGATCTTGCAGTCAAATCTGGTCTGGCTGCTGGCGTTTGACAGCGACGACCAGACATTGAAGAGTCGCATTCTGGTCAGCACCAGCGGCTCGCGCGCGGAAAACGACTTTTTAGTAGGCATCAGCGGCAGTCAATCGCCCCCGCATTTTGCCGTGCAGGATGCAGACAACCCCCTGTGCGCGGCGTTTGTCACCCGCCAGATGCTGATTAACCTGCCCGTCGAACGCCTGAAGAACACGCTGGCAACCCGCCCGGTCTTCGACGCGGCGCTTGACCTGCGGCTGGCATATCTCAGCATTGTGCCGCTGACCGCCGCCGGCAAGACTTCCGGCGTGATGGTGCTGGGCAGTCTGCACCCGCATACGATGGAACTGCCACGCGCGCAGCAGGTGCTGGCTTCGATTGGCAGCCAGGCCGCGATTGCGCTGGATTATTCCCGGTTGATCACCAACCTGACGCAGCGTGAGCGCGAGATGGAGCGCGAGCAGTCGTTCCGCGAAATGATCCTGGATACGATGAGCGACGGTCTGGTGGTTATTGATGGCAAAGGAACGATCAGGTACGTTAACCGCCGCCTGCTGCGGATGACAAACTACGCCAGAGGGTATCTGGAAGGCCGGACGGTCGGTGAACTGTTCCACCCGGAAGACCGTACCGAAGTGATGGTCGGGCTGCTGCGGGAAGGCATCGCCACCATGAAGTTTGACCAACGCCTGATTACCCGCGAGAATCGAGTGATTCCGGTGTGGCTCACCCGGTCGCGCGCTCAGGCCGACAGCAACAATCAGGTGATCGTTCTCACCGACATGACGCAGCAGAAGAGCCGCGAACAGGAACTAGAACGCCAGACGAACCACCTGCAAGCCCTGAACCGCGCCGCGCATGTCATCGCTTCTAATCTATCGCTGCACGAAACCCTGCAAAACATTCTCAAGGCAGCCGTCGAAGTAGTGGAAGCGCAGGGGGCGTCGCTGTTTCTACTCAACAAAGATAATGCGGGGGAACTGATCGGCGTGGCGGCGGTCGGTTCCGGGGCGGACATCATCCAGGGTGTGCGCGTGCCGGTCGGCCAGGGTGTGGCCGGATGGGTTGCGCGCGAGGCACGCCCGCAGTTAGTCGAAGACATTACGCAGGACCCGCGTTATTACCGCAACGTTGACAAACAAACCGGCCTGCAAACTCATTCGCTAATAGCCGTGCCGCTCATCAATGCCGAGCGCGTCATCGGCGTGATCGAGGTTGTCAATAAACTCGACAACCAGTCTTTTGATGAAACCGACCTGCGCCTGCTGGAAAGTATGGCTGGCACGGCAGCCATCTCGGTCGTGAACGCGCGATTATTCGATGAATCGCAGCGGCGCGTTCGTGAACTGGGAATGCTTCTCAACGCGGGCAGCGCCGCCTCCTCCACGCTGCAATTTACACAGGTGCTGGAAAGCATCGTCCGCAGTGTCGCGGAAGGGCTGGACGTGGCGCGCTGCGTCATCATGGCGTGGAACGCTTCCAAGAATCGTCTGGAAGCCCTGGCCGAGGTGTATGATATTGCCTGGTCGCTGGACGATGCCCCCCGCCAACCTTTGGCTCAAGAGCCGCTGAATCGGGCTGCCCTGACTTCCGGTCTGCCGGTGATCGCCTCGCTGCACGAAGGCGAACTGGACGCCGAACAGCGGGCCAGCCTGGAAGCAACCGGCATGGCAAACATGCTGGTCGTGCCGTTATGGGTCAGCGGCAAAATTGTGGGACTGGCCGATCTTTACAGCACTGATGGCAACGGAAACAAACCGTATACTGACAAAGACGTCAGCCAGGTCAGTGCGATTGTTCAGGTGTGGCACAGCGAACTGCCCGATGGCACCACACTGGCAACCGCAACCGAAGCCGCGCTCAGTGATCTGGTTCGGCAGCTCATGACCGTCTGCAAAACCTGCTGGGTCGCGCTGCGGCTCTGGCAGCCGGGTGATGATTTCACGCTGATCGTGCGCGAGCAGGGTTTTGCCGAGTGGACGCAGCGCCCCAAACTGGTGTTTCCCATCGAGCAGTACCCGACGATGCAAACGGTCATCAGCGAAAAACGCGTAAAAGTGATTACCCTGGATACGCTCAATGGTGATCAGGCTGAAGCGGACTGGATTCGCCTGCGCGGCGGGCGCTCCTGCCTGATTGTGCCGTTGATTGAGCATGGTACGGCAGTTGGCGTTATCAAACTGGTGGATCGTGATGATCGTCTGTTTGACTCTGACGAAGTGCATCTCGCGCAGGGCATCGCGAATGTGGTCAGCAGCGCGACCGAAAACGCGCGTCTGTACTATTCACTCGAAAGCCGCGCCCGCGCGCTGGAAAGCGCCTATCGTGAACTGCAAGAGGCCGACAAAGCCAAAGATGAATTTATCCAGAATGTCTCGCACGAACTGCGCACGCCGTTGATTTCGGTACTGGGTTATGCCGGACTGCTGGCCGATGGCACGTTTGGGACGGTAAACCGTGAGCAGGAAGAGGCACTGACCGAAATCACCCACAAAGCGCAAAAACTGGCCGATCTGGTAGCCGATATTGTTTCGGTGCAGGCATTGGATAATCAGACCTTTTCCTGCGAGTCTACTGATTTACGCTCAATCGTGCAGACAGTGGTACAGCGATATGAGCCACAGGCCAGCGCCGCCAGCGTCGAAATGGTTATGACGCTGCCCGCCACGCTGCCGCCCGTTCTCGTTGATCCGCAGGCCGTCAGCGAAGCTTTTGAAAAAATCCTGGATAACGCGCTAAAATTCGGCGCATCCGGCCAGAAAGTGGAAGTAGCCGTGCAGGATACTGACGGCGCGATGGTACAGGTGACGGTGCGCGACTATGGCATCGGCATTGAACCCGCCGAGCAGCAGAAAATTTTCCGGCGCTTTTATCAGGTGGACGGCGGCACCGCGCGGCGGTATCCTGGAACCGGGCTGGGGCTGGCGATTGCCAAAGCGATCATCGAAGGACATGGTGGCCGCATCGGCGTCAAAAGCAAACCTAACGATGGCGCGACGTTTGTTTTCACGCTCCCGAAATCCAAAGTAGTCAATAATGGGACTTAACGATCTCCACGCAATTCTGTTCAACATGCACATCCTGTATTCACTGATTTTGGGTATCTGGGCGGCAGCGATGGCCGCCCGCAGCCAGTCTATTTCCGGCAGCTTCTGGGGGGCGGTGGCAACCAGCGCGATTCTGGCGGGCGTGGTCACGCTTCTCGGATTCGTGATGCTGCTTCAGGGCTGGCGCGTGGCCCGAACCGCCGTCTATTTCATCTATATGTCATGGTTGGTCATCATCATGCCCGGCCTGTACACCATGCTGCGCGGGCGGGACGACCGTTCGGCGGCGGTGGCTTTTTCGATTCTCAGTTTCTTTAATGCGGCCACTTCCACCAGTATGTTTCAGCGTGGGCTGGTCGGCCCCTGGCTGCCTGAAGCCGGTTAAGCCGGCGAAGTCATGCGCTGCTTATTTGGTCTTCTGGCCGTCACGGCCTGTCTGACAGCTTGCGGGCCTGAGCCAACACCGTTTCCGGTGGATATTCCCGCCACGCCGACGACTGCGCCGCTTGTTACCTTCACGCCTGTCGCTGCGCCGGTCGCGCTGCCCGATGGCGTGATTCGTTATGCGCTGGCCGCCAACACAACCGGTTTCGTCACCGACCTCGCGCTGCTCGAACAATCCGCCCACGTCGAAACGCTGACCACGCCGGTTGACCCTGCCGACCTGGGCCGCCGCTACGATCTGATCGCCGCCTATGGGGACCTGCCGGGTGGCATACGGTCGCCGGTGGAGCAGCACATCGTACTCCTCATCAATCCAGCCCTCGCACCCACCGACGATCCTGCGGTAGTTAACGTGCTGCGTCAGGCGGTGCAGCCTCGCACCCTGCTGCTGGCTCTGAACCTGCCCGGCACAGCCAGCGCACCATCCGACCCCGTACCGCAGTCTGTACTGCGGGCTGCCCTGGCAAACGCCGGCTGGCCGGATGGCTTCGATCTGAAACTGCTTCATGATGGCACACCCGGCGCAGCGCAGCTTGGCACCCTGCTGCAAACTCTCAGCATTGACGTTCACCGCGAGCGCACCACAGATGCAGCCGCCGCACTGGAAACCGGCAGGGCACATCTGGCGCTGATCAGCTTGCCCAACGATGATGACCGTGCGGATTGGGAAACCCGCATCGGCGCGGCCAATGTCATGCCTCTCTATACGCTGCCCATCAGCTATCTTGCGGTCGAAGGGCTGACGATCTCCTTTACCCCGACCGGTTGGCCGCTGGCGCGTCGTTAACAGTTATTCCGACGATCATCCGCTATAATAAGCAAATGCCTGACACCTACAGGGAAAAGCCACCCGGTCAGGCGGGAACGTTGCGGGTTATGGAACTCATCGTCACGCACGAAAACGCCGATTTCGATGCTGTTGCCGCGCTGCTGGCGGCATCAAAACTCTATCCCAATGCGGTGCCGGTTCTGCCAGAGCGCATCAATCAGAATGTGGCACACTTTATAACGCTCTACCAGTCCGCGCTGCCATTTGTCGCCCAGCGGGATGCCCGCGCCGGCTCGGCCCACCGGCTGATTGTTGTGGACACGCAGCGCCCAATCCAACTGCGCGGCCTACCCCCCAACACACCCATGCACCTGATTGACCACCACCCCCTCGCGCGGGAATTGCAACCGGACCAGACTTTCACCTACGAGCAGGTGGGTGCGACTACAACCCTGCTGGTTGAACAGATTCAGGCACAAAACATTCCACTCACGCCGCTGGAGACAACCCTGCTGGCGCTGGGCATCTATGAGGATACGGGGTCGCTGCTGTATGGTACTACTACCCCGCGTGACCTGCGCGCCGCGACCTGGCTGCTGGAAAACCATGCCTCGCTCGATACCATCCGGCGTTTCCTGTTCCCGCCGTTAAACGAAGAACAGCAGTCACTCTATGATAGTCTGGTCAGGGCAGCAGAAAGCCGCACACTGGAAGGCTGCACCGTGACGGTCTGCGCCGCCTCGGTAGATCATTACGTGACGCAAATCAGCAGCGTAGCCCACCGCCTGCGCGATACGCTGGATCCATCGGCGCTATTCGTTGTCGTTGCCATGCCTGCCAGCGTGCAGTTAGTCGGACGCTCAATAGTGGATGCGCTGGATGTGGGGGCGGTCGCCCGGCGCTTCGGCGGCGGAGGACACAACCGCGCTGCCGCCGCGACAGTTCATGACAAAAAGCTGGATGAAACGGTTGCGCTGCTCTGGCAAACGATAGCGGAATATATTCTGCCAACGACCCGCGTGGCTGATCTTATGTCCTTTGGGCTGCATACGATAGACGCGGCTCAGCGTGTCAGCGACGTGATCCGGCGGCTGCGGCGAATTGGTCACGAAGGTTACCCGGTCGTTGAGAACGGTCAGGTCGTCGGACTGCTTACCCGCCGCGAGATGGATCGCGCCGTCGAACATGGCTTAACGGGTCTCACCGCCCGCGATCTTATGTCCGCCGGGACGGTCACACTGCGCCCGGAGGATTCGGTGCTGACACTCGAACAACGGATGGTCGAAAGCGGCTGGGGGCAGATTCCAGTCGTCAATGACGCCGGCACATTACTCGGTATTGTCACCCGCACCGATCTCATCAACCACTGGGCGCGGTCACATCCGCCGGCAGCTGTACCGGAGAAGGTCGTTTCCGGGCAGCAGTTGGAGGGTGTGTTAGGCAAGACAGTTGCCGCGCTCATCAATACCGTTGCCGGTCACGCGCAGGCCGCCAGTATCAGTCTGTATCTGGTTGGCGGAATCGTGCGGGATGTCCTGCTTTATCGCCGCAATCTGGACATTGATCTGGTCGCAGAAGGCAGCGCCATTGATCTGGCCGAGGCGCTGTGCGCCCGGTACGGCGGGCGCGTCAGCAGTTTCCGCCCGTTTGGCACCGCCAAATGGAAACTGGATGAACAGGTGGCAGCAGCCCTCGGACTGGAAGCGCGCCTGCTGCCCGATCATATTGATTTCGCCACTTCACGCAACGAATTCTATGAGCACCCCACCGCCCTGCCCACCGTTTACAACAGTTCGGTGAAACTGGATTTACAACGCCGCGATTTTACGATCAACGCGATGGCCGTCCAGCTCAGTCCTGCTGCCGCCCATGGGCGTATTCTGGACTATTACAGCGGCCTGAATGATTTGCAGGCGCGACTGGTGCGGGTACTGCACAGCCTGAGCTTCGTGGATGACCCTACCCGTATCCTGCGCGCTGTGCGCTTTGAGCAGCGATTAGGGTTTACCATTGAGCCGCGTACTGCCGAATTGATCGCCGGGGCGCTGCCGATGCTGGGTCGTATCACGGGTGAACGCGTGCGGAACGAACTGACTCTGCTGCTGCAGGAAACCGAACCTGAAAAAGGACTGCTGGAATTACAGGCGCGCGGGGCGCTGGCCGCCATTCAGCCGGCCTTTGTTCTGCCTTCGAGTATCGCCGCCCAGTTTCAGGCGGCGCGCCACCTTAAGGAACTGCCCTGGCAGCCTGCTGATTTCAGCCTGACGCACTGGTACTGGTACATTATCGCGGCGAACATTCACCCGCTAAAACTCCCCAGCGTGACCGAGCGCCTGCTGTTCAGCCGCCAGATCGCGCTGGCACTGCTAGGCACCTCCCGGTTAGTGCATCAGGATGATGATCTGGCTGAGCCAGACCTGCGTCCCAGCCAGATCGCTGACCGGCTGAAACCTTATACCGATATGGCGCTGCTTACCGCCTGGCTGCTGACGGACAACCCCCTGATCAGTGACCGCATCCGGCGGTATGCAACCGAATGGCGCGGGATACAGCCGGTTACCAACGGCCACACGCTGCGCGCGATGGGCGTTCCGCCAGGGCCATGTTACAGTCTGGTACTGAAACGCCTGCGCGATGCCCGACTGGACGGTGAAACACCCACCGATGCCGACGAGCAGCGTTTGCTGCGCCAGTTGTTGAATGAGGAGGCTGAATGCCATGACCGCGCTTGAACAGCCAACGATCATTGTTCCGCTTTCCATCACCCTGCGTCCGGCCACGCGCGATGATCTGCCCAAACTGGAATGGTACGGCCAGTATATCCATTACCGCAATCTGTTCCGGCGTGCCTTCCGCGAACAGCAGCTTGGCCGCCGCCTGATACTGGTGGCCGACTGTAATGGTTTTCCGGTCGGTCACATCTTTATCCAGTTTATTGAGCCGGATGCCAGCCTGGAGCGGCGTGCCTATCTGTACTCGTTCCGTGTAATGGAGATGTTCCGGGGACAGGGGATCGGCACCCATCTGCTTCAGGAAGCCGAGCTTATCCTTCAGGAACGCGGGTATGTCTCGGCCACGATCTCGGTTGCCAAGGACAATCCCGCCGCCCGACGCCTGTATGAACGGTTAGGCTATCGGATATTTGCCGAAGACGAAGGCCGCTGGCGCTATGTTGACCATCGCGGTACACTGCGCCTGGTTCACGAACCATGTTGGATGTTGCATAAACAAATTGGATTGAGGTAAAATGCCCGCCTGGTGTTGAGCAAGCCTTGACCGACTATGGTTAGTAAATAGTTTGTCAGGTCTATGCCAGGGGTAAACCTGCACTAGAACACATCGTAAGGGAGTTTGCATGAATATCAATCAAGCCCATGTTCGTTTGACGCGCTGGACAGGCAGCGAGCACCCGACTTTTTCGACCATTACCCGTCAAATGAAAAAAGAAGGTCTGCGCCCGTATATGTGGGTCAATATGCCGAATCACCGCTACGGTGTTCGCACGCACGGGTATGATAAAGT
>JARKOK010000184.1 GCA_029975765.1 Aggregatilineales bacterium | reverse complement strand
GTCCCCGCCGGATTGGAAGACGAAGGTTTATATCGGGGGTATACTGGCCGGCGCATTGTTTGGCCTGATCACGTCCTATCTGTATGCCCGCGCTGCCGAAGAGGAATATAAAGGTGGTGATAAAGCGCAGCCTCGATCACCGTCTACCGGTGAACTGGTGACGCTGGCGCTGGCTGGACTGGGACTGGTACGGCAGATTTCCGAACTGGGTAAACCGCCGAAAAAGCGATAATTTGTTCTAAATCTGTGGTATAATATAGGGACACGCCTCGGCGTGTCCCTGTTTATTTTAGCTGATTAAGGATGGGTGTGATGTGCGGACGATTTGTTTTAACGGCGAACCCGGAAGCGATTCAACAGCAGTTTGATCTGACCAGCGCACCCGATGTACCACCGCGTTACAATATCGCGCCGACCCAACCGGTCGCTGTTATCAGCAACGATAACCCGCGCGAACTCACCTTTTACAAATGGGGACTGATTCCATCGTGGGCGAAGGAAGCCTCGATTGGCAGCCGCATGATTAACGCGCGCGCGGATTCGGTGGCGGAGAAGCCGTCGTTCCGTTCGGCTTTCAAACGGCGGCGCTGCATTCTGCCATCCGATGGTTTTTACGAGTGGCAGGAACGCGATGGCAAAAAGACGCCGCTGTTCATTCATCTGGAGGATCAGGCGGTGTTCGGGTTGGCCGGTTTGTGGGAAGTGTGGCGCAGCCCGGAAGGTGAAACTGTGCGAAGCTGCACGATCATCACAACCGACGCCAATGAGTTTATGAAGCCGATACACAACCGGATGCCGGTCATCCTGCATAAAGAGGATTACGGCCTGTGGCTGTCGCCGGATGAAGAACCGGTAGACGTGCTGCAAGGGCTGCTGAAACCCTACGACTCGTCGCTGATGCGGGCCTACGAAGTGTCGAAGATGGTGAACCGCCCCGGCAACGATGTGCCGGAGTGCATCGCGCCGGTGGCGTAAGTCCAATAGGTGTGAGTTTTTGTAGGGGCGATTCGCGAATCGCCCCTACTACTGTCGCTTAATAAATCTTTGTCAGCGGGGGAAGATTCAACGGGCTATACAACTATTTTTGAAGGCCGGTTTGAACTGGGCAAACCTCTAAAACCGGTTATCTGAAGGCCTTTTGTACAATACGTCATGTGAAGTGGAATAGTGGACAAAATCGCATCGCTGCCCGATCCAAGGCGAGAGGCAGTAGCGCGCTGCCTCCTGGTGAAGACGGAGAATATTTCGTTGGCATGATTCCGCTAATATCATGTGATTCGTTGCAGATCACAATCATCCACCCCAAAATCAACCTAGCCTATGCTGCCAATGGATACCCAGCGAAGATGGCAAATACCTCGAATGGGATGGCGGGGAAAAATTCTATTTTTATGTGGAGTGGTTATTTTGTTTAATTGGAGATTTTCTGAAACCTTGGGGTTATATCCTCAAGGGTGAGGTGTCCTGGCAAGGTGAAGATGATGACGATTATGGCTCAATCGTGATCGAGCAGAATATAGTCTACGAAAACTACCATTACATCACTGACGATCTCTGGTACATCGTCCACAAGAAAACGGACTGAACCTTTATTCGTTATTTCCCCTTCGCGCGCTTTTCCATGATCTCTTTGAAGGGGTCCTGACCGGGTTTAATCAGCACTTTACGGGTGCGGCCTCCGGCTTCGGCTTCGCCCACCACACCCAGTTCAAACAGCAAATCCATCACTCGGGCGGCGCGCGGATAGCCCAGGCCGAGCCGCCGCTGAATCAGCGAGGCGGAGGCTTCACCTTCCGCGATCACCAGTTCAATCGCTTTTTCCAACATCGGGTCGGTTTCGGAGAGGAATTCACGCCGGGTGAGTCCCCGCTCCCACGGGCCGATGGAAATTTCTTCGGTCTTACCCTGCGCCACCTGGTTTTCCTGCCACGTTTTCCAGTGGTTGACGATGGCGCGCACTTCATCGTCCGATACGTAGCAGCCCTGCAAACGGCGCGGTCCGGCAGCATCGGACGCCAGATACAGCATGTCACCCTTACCGAGCAGGTTTTCCGCGCCCACGCCATCGAGAATCACCCGTGAGTCCACGCTGGACGCGACGGCGAACGAGATGCGCGAGGGGAAGTTGGCTTTAATCAGGCCGGTGATGACATCCACGCTGGGGCGCTGGGTGGCAACCACGAGGTGCATCCCCACCGCGCGCGCCATCTGCGCCAGCCGCGTGATCGTCTTTTCCGTTTCTTCCGGGCGGGAGAGCATCAGATCGCCCACTTCGTCTACCAGGATGACGATGTAGGGCAGGTATTCGTCCTTCTGCCGGCGGCTGAGGCGCGAATTATAAATGTCAATATTGCGGGCGGCGTATTCTTCCAGCAGCTTATAGCGCCGATCCATTTCGCGGGTACACCAGCGCAGCACACCGATGATCCGTTCCTGATCAGTTTCGACCGGCCCCATCAGGTGCGGCAGGCCGTTGAAGCGGCTGAGTTCCACCATCTTGGGGTCGAGCATAATCAGCTTGATTTTGTCGGGTGTGTTGTTCAGCACCAGCGCGGCGGTCATGGCGGCGATACAGACGGATTTGCCAGAACCCGTTGTTCCGGCGATCAGCAGATGCGGCATCTGCGCCAGATCAACCGCCATCGGCGCGCCGGACACATCCCGCCCCAGCGGAATAAACAGCGGGGATTTGGCTTTTGCCAGTTGATCCTGGAAGGTTTTGCTCTCGTAGACCGAACGCAGCGCGACGACGCTGGGATTGCGGTTCGGGACTTCAATCCCGACGTAACTGTGGCCGGGGACAGGCGCTTCGATACGCAGGCGTTTGGCGGACAGCGCCAGCGCCAGGTCGCTGGACAGCGAGGCGATTTTGCTGACACGGGTGCGCTGCAGGACGGTTTCACCTTCTTCCGTCGTGGTTTCCCGGAACGGTTGCACGGCGAACTGCGTAACCGTTGGCCCGACCTTTACATCCACGACATCCACGTCAATATCGAATTCCAGCAGCGTGTTTTCGATCAGGACGACGTTGGTGTTGATTTCCTGCTCATCGGGCATATTCAGCTCGATATCGCGCAGTAAATCCAGCGAGGGTAAATTCGGGTCACGCTTGACAGCGCGTTTCACCTCTTTCATATCGGCAACGGTGAAGAACCGTTTCACCCGTCCATCGGGACGCTCAACCTGCTGGACGCCTTTAACTTTCTTGCCTTTGAGCGTGCCAATCGCATTGAAATTGAGGTTGAGGTCGTCCGCGCCGGATGATGGTTTGAAAACCTCCTCGCCCAGAGCGGGGCGGTCTTTCACGACCGGCGGGGCGGCTGAGTCGGGGCGCAGCGAAGGTGGTAAATCCGCCGGATTGATACGAATACGCACGATCATGCTGCTGGTCGCCCGACGAGTGGGCGGAGCAGGTGGTTCGAGCGGATTTTCCGGCAGCGGTGGGCTGGCCGGTGGTCGCTGCCGGCGAGGTTTGGGCGGCTGCGCCAGTCGTTCGGCGAGCAGATCGAGCCGCCGGATCGCCCACGTAAGGGCTTTCTGAATGTGGGCGCGGCGCATCCCCAGGACGACACCAATGCTGATGACAAAGATCAGGCCGTAGAAGATGATGGCTGTGGTTGAGCCGAGCAGTCCGCTGACTGCGGAACTCAGCGCCCAGCCTGTATACCCGCCGCCCCGACCGGCGCGGGCAATGGCGCGTAGTTCCGGGTCGCCCGAATACAGGTGCAGCAGCGCCAGCAGCGCCAGAAAAGCGATTTCCAGCGCCAGCACCCGCCGGGCGGGGAATTTGACGGTTACATTCAGCTTGGGCAGCAGAATGAAAACACCCAGGGCAAAAATGCCGATGGACACGACGATGCTGCCATAACCGAAGAGGCTGGTCAGCGCGTTCGACCAGGCGTTGGCAATGGTGGCATCGGATGCCAGGTTGAACAGCGACAGGAACGACACGATACCAAAGACGATCAGCACAATCGCGGCGATTTCGTCGCCCCAGGGCGGCAGGCTGTCAAACAGTGTATCCCAGAATTCGGGTTTGACGGTGTACTGTTTAACCGGCGGCGGTGGCGCGGGCTTCGCTGGTTTTTTGTTATTGTCTGGCGGTTTGCCAGCCGATTTCTGCTGCGCCATAGACCTCATTCACAATACGCTTCGGAAACAATGGTTCTATTATAGTCGCGCTTTAGTTGGTTTGCTGCAAGCAGGCCGAACAATGGCCGCTGCGCCTAACGAACAGGGATACGCTCAGCGTATCCCTAAAATTTCATCTGAAGAAGAGACGATGGTGGTTTACTGATTAGGCCGCAGGCTTAAGCCCAGACGGCGCGCCTGACTGTCAATGCTGAGGATACGGGCTTCGACACGCTGGCCTTCATTCACGACATTACGCGGGTGCAGGAAATGGCCTTCCGCCAGTTCAGACACGTGAATCAGACCTTCCAGACCTTCTTCGATACAGGCGAAAGCGCCAAAGTCTACGACGTTGGTAATCACACCAACGACGGTTTCGCCAACGCGATAACGCTCGCCCACCGTTTTCCAGGGGTCGGGGTGCAGACGCTTGAGGCTGAGCGCCACCCGGCCCGCGTCGCGGTCAACTTCAAGGACATGCACGCTGACCATCTGCCCGCGCTGGAGGATGTCGGCGGGGTGGCCGACACGTCCCCAACTCAACTCGCTGATATGGATTAAACCTTCCAGCCCACCCAGGTCAACAAAAGCGCCAAAGTCGCACAGATTGGTGATCGAACCTGAAACACAGTCGCCTGGCTTCAGGCGGCGCAGAATTTCAGCCCGTTCCCCTGGCAGAACGTGAGCCGCGCGCTCCGACAGGATCAACCGGTTTTGTTCGGCGTTCAGTTCAATTACCCGGAGTTGCAGCTTGTGGCCGATCCAGGCGATCAGCGCCTTGCGGCGAACGAGGCTGTTCGCGGTTACCGGGAATTCAGTAAGCTGGCTGGCCGGGACGAAGCCGTGCAGGCTGCGCCATTCGACAAGCAGACCTCCCCGATTGTAACCGACGACGGGCAGTTCAATCACCTCGTCATTATCCATAATACGCTGCATTTCGTCCCAGTCGGCATCGGTCTCGCTGCCGCTGGTATGATGCCCGTTGGTGTGATAGGGTAAATCAACGAAGTCCGTGACTCCGTCTTCGGCTTCGGCGGGGTGCGGCGCTGCGTCGGTGTATTCTCCTTCACTTAGCAACGCAGACCAGTAACCCTCGTCAAGCTGTGGTGGCAGTGGTGTTGTATCCTGCCGGTGAATGTTGGTGGTCGTCATCCGCTTCCCCTTGAAATAACACTAATTGGTGATGAGATGTAGGGTTAGAACCTATTTCCCTCGGAAATTATAACACTGAGTCTATGAAATGAACCTTGACATCCATCATGCTTTTGTACGCGTATATTCCATTTCTATCAGCGTATCGGCCACCGCTTCGATGGCAATACGCTGTTTTCGGTACAAATCTGGTTCGCTGAGGGCCAGACGGATCGCAACATCGCGCACTTTATGTTTTTCAATAAAACGCTGTTCAAGTATATTATAGATTGTCCATTCGGGGCTGAGGAGCTTACGTTCGCCCGCCGGTCGCTGCTTTTCGATGGCGCTGAGCAACACGGCACGCAGGGCGCGGGCCGCATTGTTCGCATTATCACCCATCGCGTTTTGTACGATGTTCAGTTCCAGCAGGCGGCTGCTGCTCAAACCGGGGCCACCCCAGTAATGGCGCAGCGCGGCGCGTACCTGTTCGACAAACTGCTCGCGGTCGAATGCGCCATTTTCAAGGAGGGGCTGCGCTTCGCGTCCGTGCCGGTATTCGACATCAGCAGCGCGAGTGCGGGTGACGTTGATCTGCGGCAGCAGTCCTTCCAGGGCGGCATAAATTTCGGCTTGCAGACGCATATCGTCCAGTGTTTCGGCGGCGCGGCGCGCCAGGGATTGAAACGTCTGCCGCTCGTCAGTCGTGAGATTGATTTCGGCGGCGCGCGCCTGAATGCCCATAAAACCAATGAGCATCCGATCGCCTTCGTCACTCAAGCCGCGTTTGCTGTACAGCGGAATGACCCAGTATGAATGCCATTGATGTAGCGGCTGGTCATCGGTGGCAACCAGGGCGGCCAGCAGGGAGGGGCGTTCATCCTCTAACCATTGGGCATCCGGTCGGGTAGGGCCAGTGGCCGCGACAATCTCCGTACCGCTGTCCATCAGCGAAACCACGAAGGCCGTGCTGACCTGAAGGTAATCACAAATCGCGCCCACAATCGCATCGAGCAACTGTTGTAAGTCGGCGCGAGTCAGCAGGCGTTCACTTAGATTCTGGAGTTTGGCAAGCTGGTCACCATCTTCATCCGAATAAATCAGGTGTTTTTCCAGCCAGGGTAAGGCCAGCGCCACCAACCACTGCCACAGCAGCACCACCGCGACGACGGCAAAGGGCATCAGGCTGTCGCCGGGCAGTCCCAGAATACGGATGGCGGGGGTCATAAAAATGATGATGACCAGCGCCAGCAGACCGGTCGCCGGGCCGCGCAGCATAAAACGCAGTAGATCAGCTTTTACCACGCGGTCGGGCACCTGTGTGCCAAAAAATGAAAGCGGATACGACAGAAACAGCAGCATCAGGATAATCACGAGGTTGCTGGCGTTGACCAGAAACAGCATGGCTACGGTGTCGGTTTCGCTTTGCCCCAGTACGACCGAATAGGGAAAGATGCCAAACGCAGGTGTGACCAGCGCCAGTTGCAGGTAGCCCATGCGGCGGCGTGTATCCCGTGTCAGGCATCGCTGACGGGCACGCTGGACATTAATAAGCGCGACGGTGGTGGCAATAGCAAAATAAGCGAAATAAATGGGAAAGACCGGCCCGGCGGTGATAACCACCGATCGGGTGCGGATCAGCGGCTGCATCAGCACGTTGCTGAAAGCTGCCAGAATGATGATCATCGCGCCGATCAGATACAGCATCCGGGCGACACGCCGGCGGCGACCGCGCGATGGCAGGCCGGTGGTCGCCAGCAGCGCATCGGAGAGGTGAAACATGGCTGCCGGCATCAGCGCGATACCAATCCACTGAAAGCGAAGGATCGCATCCAGGGTTTGCCGTCCCGGCCCCAGCGATACGAATACATCGCCGGTATAAACGACGGTGACACACGCCAGCACAATCGCCGATGTGCGCGCCACGCGGTTGCGGAGATGGCGCGTCAGATTGTAGAGCAGCATGGAAGCGGACACGACGACAATCGCCGCCGTCAGCGTTTCGTTCAGGGAGCGCAGCAGAACTACCAGCACATCATCCATTGTCGAACCTCAACGGAGGGATTGGCCGAAGAAAACCGCGATGTCCTGGTTTGGGAAATACTGATCGTTGAAGCCGCAGAAGGTAAAACCGGCTGCTTTACAGAAGGCGATACCGGGGTAGTTCCGGGTGGAAGTTTCGATTGTGAACTGAGTCAGCCCGCGTTCCTTCGCCCACTGGCGCGCCACATTGACCAGCCGCGTACCAATCCGCCGCCGCCGGTAGGGGCGAGATACCACCACGTCCTGAATCAGCGCGGTGCGATAAACCGGGTCAGCGCGCAGCGTCAGATAGGCGAGTATGTCCTGGCTGTCCTTACTGGCGACGACCAGAAAACACTCGTCAGGTGGCAGCGCCAGCCGCAAACGGCGCTCATCAGCCGGGTAATCGGTGTCCAGGGTGCGGGGCAGGCGCTGCGTCTTGAAGGCAATGTGCCAGTCGCCCGGTTCTTCGCTGACACTCATCTGCCAGACGGTATCGGTTTCGTAGGTGTGATCAAGCTGCAAGCAAGCCGCAAGATCAGTTTCCAGGGCGTCCCGGATGACAATACCTAACGACGTTGACATGGCTCACCTTCAGGTTAAATAAGCGTCCCCGAAGGTGCCATGCAGGGTGATTTCAACCAGCGGGGATTGGTCGTCAGCATCCAGTGACAGATAAATACCGGGTTCGGGCTGCTCGTAGCGGCGTTCGTCGGCGTGGATGCGAAACAGCCGACCGGCGCGAACCGTCACCCGCGCGCGGCAGCCAACGGGGGTTATCCAATGAATACTGCCAAGCGTGGAGTGCAGGTGTAATTCACCCAGCGCCTCGCGCGGGGCAGTCACGCGGATGTCACCGAAGCCTGTGCCAACGATGACTTCCTGCACAATCAGCCCGGACAGATCGAGATTGACCCCGCCCAGATGAGTGCTTACCAGAATGCGCCAGGGCAGATCACCCGCGACTGCCATTTCCCAGTCCGCCAGCGAATACCAGGGCGTAGCGGCACGGTCAAGTTTCAGATAGGTATGGGCGTCGTTCACGCGCATGGCAGGGCGGGAGTTGGCCGCAAACTGCCCGGCGATTAACCGGCCTTCACGCTGCAAGGCGCGCACGGCCACATCAATTTCGCCGGCATTGATTTCCAGCGTGGCGGACTCAACGCTGCCGCGTGTGATGCCAAAGGTGCGCGCTTCGCCGCCCAGCGTCAGATCGCCGCGCAGCAGAATAGCCGCTCCAGCGACTACCAGCAGCAGCGGCCACAGCGTCATTACATTAAAATTCTCCAGCAGGAGAAAGTTATGCAGCAGCAAAACGACGCCGATGGCGGCGAGTCCTAACGGCCACAGCCAGGGGCCGCGCGAACCTTTAACGGGCAAGGCGCTACTCCTCGTACAGATAATCCCGAAGGATAACGTGAGCCGAAGATTGGCGCAAGCGGTTGAGCGCCTGGGCTTCCAACTGGCGCACCCGTTCGCGGGTGACGCCGATGGTCTGGCCTACCTCTTCCAGAGTATACACCCGGCCATCTTCCAGCCCGTAACGCAGGCGCAAAATCTGCGCTTCGCGGGTAGGCAGGCGGTTCAGCGCCCGCTCCAACTGCTCATGCAGCAGGTGGGTCGCCACTTCTTCCGAAGGGGCCGGACTGCTGACATCCTCGACAAAATCGCCAAAGGTGGAGTCGCCTTCCTCATCAATCGGGGTTTCCAGACTGACGGGATGCCGGGCGATCTCCAGCAGATTCTCGATCTTGTCCGGCGTGGTTTCCATGCCTTCCGCCAGTTCGTCAATCGAAGGCTCGCGCCCCAATTCCTGAATCAGATTAAGCTGGACGCGGCGCATCCGGTTCAACTGGTCACCCATATGCACCGGCACGCGGATCGTGCGGCCCTGGTCGGCTACTGCGCGGCTGACCGCCTGGCGAATCCACCAGGTCGCATAGGTGCTGAACTTATGGCCGCGCTGGTATTCAAATTTGTTGGTGGCACGAATCAGGCCGATGTTCCCTTCCTGAATCAAATCCAGGAACGGTACACCCCGGCCAATGTATTTCTTCGCCACGCTGATAACCAGACGCGCGTTGGCACGCACCAGATGTTCCTGGGCCATTTCACCATCGTTAATGAGGCGATACAGCTCGTCAATATCATCCTCATTCAACGAACTGCCATACTCGTCCAGTTGATCCTGGGCCAGTTTGCCGGCCTCCATGCGTTTGGCAAGCGAAACTTCCTCCTCGGCAGTCAGCAGCGGCACGCGCCCCGCTTCCTTGAGGTACAGCCCAACGACATCGTCGGTATCCAGCGCCTGCTGATAACCGGCATCATCTACCAGATCATCACCCAATTCGGCAAGCAGCGCGTCCGTATCCTCCTCGTCCGGCAGTTCGACTTCGGTGCCGGGTGGCAGTTCTTCGGGAAACTGTGTGCTGAGCTGGTCAGTTGATATCACATCAACGCCGGCATCAGCCAGGCTGTCCATGATGTCGTCCAGCAGATTCAGATCACGCTCGGCCTCCGGGATGACGGCCAGAATGTCATCGTATGTGATAGCCCCTTGTTCCTGGGCTTTGTGTATCAGTTGAGCACGTAACTGCTCTTTGCGATCTTGTACCATTAGCATCATAGGTTACAGAGACAAAGCCTTGCTCTCCAGGTAGCAAGGCAACTCATTCAGTGCCTGGATTATGACGTAAACTGAGCAAAAAGGCGACGTTTCAGGCTGATTAGGCAGGAAAATTACCGAGTGCGCCGATTATACGCTGTCAGTGTATTAAATACATTAACGCGCTGACAA
>JARKOK010000174.1 GCA_029975765.1 Aggregatilineales bacterium | reverse complement strand
CGGGCGCATGACCTGCTGAATCACTTCACCACGGCGTTCCTGCTGGATGAACTGAAGGGTGATAAGGACGCGCACGCCGCGCTGCTGGCGGAAAACGTCAGTTTCCCTGGCATCACCTATGAAACGACGATGAAATAGACAATTGTAGGGGCGGGTTTACAAACCCGCCCCTACAGCCCGGTCATTTGGGAGATAACAGCCCCAGCGCCTGCGCGCGAGCGACAGCCTGGATGCGGTTGGCAACCTGGAGTTTGCCGAAAATGCCCTTGAGATACCACTTCACTGTGTTCACCGTGACGAACAACTGCTCGGCGATTTCGCGGTTGGACAGGCCGCTGGCGACGAGGGACAGCACCTCAAGCTCGCGCGCGTTGAGGGGTTCGGGCAGCGATTGGCTGGCAGGATGGAGGGTGTCCGGGTGATTGGCATGTTCGATGGCGCTCAGGGCAACGGTTGTGGTTCGACCTTGCAGCGCGTAGGCGATGATCTGCGCCGGCGTCATAACATTTCCCGCCGCCCAGGCCTCAGCAAAGGCGGTCTCGCCAAGCTGATCGCGTACCGCTGCGACCGCTGCCACGCCCGATCCAAAGTTGTTGACATCCGGCGAGTTGCGTTTTGCATCCAGGCCAATCCGGTTTGCGGCCCCTAACAATCGGGCTGCCCGCTCAGGCTGTCCGAGGGATATGGCGACGCTCACCAGCCCGGCCACCACCCAGGACAAATAGGGGTGGATGATGATATTTTGCCGCAGCCAAGTCAGACTTTCCTCATACAGCCGTTGGGCACGGGCTGCATTCCCCATCGCCTGCTCAACATCAGCCAATAAAATGACAGGTTCGTGAAATGGGCAGCGCGCCTCGCTGAACAGTAACATGCTGCTCTCGAAACAAATCCTGGCTTGCAGAAGATCATTATCCTGGAGACAGGCGATCAATCCCATAAAATACTGTATCCAGGCGGTGAGAACCAGGTCGCCTGCTTCATGGGTGAGGATCGCCGCCTCCTCAAGCAGCACGCGCCCGTAGGCGTAATCCCGCTGCTCCTGGATCGCTTTCCAGGCTCGCCGACAGAGGATGTGAGCAATGCCCATTGTATCGCCGAGTTCTCGAAACAGCGCCAGACTTTCCTCCAGAAGTGCCGCCGATTCATCGGCATCACTGATGATGTAATTCCCCAGATGGCCGAGCGCCCAGGCGATATTCCAGCGGTCGTCCACCGTGCGTGCCAGAGCAAGCGCCTGCTCGCACAGTGTACGGGTGTGCGGCTCATCCTCAAGCAGGCCGGCAAGCGCCCCTGCGCTGTGGAGCGCCTTCGCGCGCAGGGAAACTGGGGCAGCCGGGTTGGCAGTAAGCAGGCGCTGCAACCAGTCAAGCCCCTCGTTCCAATAGGTTCGCTCGCTAAAAAACCAGCCCAGGGCGGCGGCCAGCCGCAGCCCCGTCACATCTTCTTCCAACCGGGTGAGCGCTACACGCAGATTATCCAGATCGGCTTCAATCCGGTCAAACCAGGTGACTTGCTCGCGGCCAAAGGCATGGAACTCAGCCCTTTCCGCCAGGTAGAGGAAATAATCGCCGTGACGCTGAATGAGGATGTTCTCCTCACCCGCGTCGCGCAGTTTGGCCGCCGCATACTGGCGCAGCAGTTCGTGCAGATCGTAGCGTCCGCTGGCATTTACCTGCACCAGCGACTTGTCCACCAGCGAGGCCAGTATCGCCAGCGTAGCCCCGGCCACCTGCTCCGCCCCCTCGCGCGTGAACCCACCGCGAAACACCGATACCTTCCTGAAAACCGCCTGCTCTTCATCAGTCAGCAAATCCCAGGATCGCTCGAAAGCAGCGCGCATACTGCGGTGTTTTTCGGGCACGTTATGAATGGTAGTTGTCAGGATATCCAGGCTGTGCGCGACTTCACGGGCAATTTCCGCGCAGGGCATAACCCGTACCCAGGCAGCAGCCAGTTCTATCGCCAGCGGAATCCCTTCCACCATCTGGCAGATATGAACAATCGGAGCGGTATCGGCCTCCGTAGGCGCATAGCCGTCACGACGGGCACTGTGCAGGAAAAGCTGCACGGCGGTGAAGTCATGCCATCCCCTGATTCGTATGTTGTCGGGGTAGGTCAGCCCGTCCACATCGAATAACCATTCTTCACGCAGGTGCAGCCGCTCCCGCGATGTGACCAGAATCTTGACATTCCGCGCAATCTCCAGAATCTCAGGCAGCAGATCAACGCCTTCCATCAAATGCTCGAAGTTATCCAGCAGGAGCAGCAGGTGTTTTTCACGCAGATAGCCAAGAATCTGCTGTTTGGGGTCGAGTGTACCCTGAAATGTAGAATGCAGCGCCTCAGCGATGGCGGGAATGATGAAATCCGATGACGTAACGGATTGGAGGGGGACAAAGCAGATACCGTCGCTGAAATGCTTATGTAACGATTTTGCCACTTCCAGCGCCAGGCGCGTTTTGCCGATGCCGCCGGGACCGGTGAGCGTCAACAGGCGACAGTCCGGGTTCGCGAATAAATTCACCAACTCCGTCAGTTCTTGTTCTCGGCCAATGAACGGCCTGGGGAACGACGGCAGGTTTTGCGCGAGCATGGCAAACCTCGGAGGTTTTAATTATCTGAGGGGTATGCATTATTCTATCTTGTCGGAACCCGATAAACCCCTGTCCCCGAACCTATCCCCGTATACGGAGAAAGGGTGAAATACCCAATCTCGCTGCATCTAAGTCCCTCTTCGTATACGGGGGAGGGGTTAAAATGTATCGCAATAGTTTATGCGCCCACATAATTATATAACAAAACATAGGAGAGGGTCAGAAACCCTCTCCTACATAAAGCATACGATTAATCAGCGCCGCGAACTACGCTTCCTGCTCCGCCTTGTGCGCGGCCATAATCTGCTGCGCCAGGTGTGTCGGCACGGTTTCGTAGTGGTCAAACTTCATGGTGTAAATGCCGCGCGCGCCGGTGATTGAACGCAGTTCGTTGCCGTAGCGCATCATCTCCGCCAGCGGCACCAGCGCCGTGACCACGCTCTTGTGGCCTTCGGTGTCCATGCCCAGTACACGCCCGCGCCGGGTGTTCAGATCGCTCATGATGTCACCCATCATGCTTTCCGGCACAGTGATCTTCACTTCCATGATCGGCTCCAGCAGCACCGGGTTGGCGTCCGCGAACACCTTCTTGAAGGCTTCGCGCCCGGCAATCTGGAACGCGATGTCCTTCGAGTCCACCGGGTGTTCCTTGCCGTCAAATACCACCGCTTTCACATCCACGATGGGATAACCGGCGATCACGCCCTCACCCAGCACCGAGTTGATACCCTTCTCAATCGAAGGCAGGAAACTCTGCGAGATCACACCGCCGACGATAGCGGTCTGGTACTCGAAGCCGTTGCCAGGGTTGGGTTCCAGCCGCAGATGCACCTCCGCGAACTGCCCCGCGCCGCCCGTCTGTTTCTTGTGGCGATAGTAGTCGGAATACTGTTTGGTGATCGTTTCCTTATACGGCACTTTGGGCATTTCGGTATCCATACCCACGCCCAGGCGCTGCGCCCGGCTGATCGCCAGATTGACATGCGCCTCGCCCATGCCTTCCACGATGGTCTGTTTTACATCCGGGTCCTGCCGCCAGCGCAGCGTCGGGTCGGCCTGCGACAGCGACGTGAGCATCGTACCGATCTTGGCGCTGTCGGCCTGGGTGCGCGGGATGACCGCGATGGCATACAGCGGTTCCGGGAATTCGGGTTTGGTAATCTGAAGACCGGCGGCCCTGTCGCTGAAGCTGTCACCCGTTTTGGTTTCAGCCAGCTTGGCAACCACACCAATATCGCCCACATGCAGCATCGAGACCGGCAGTTGTTCCTTGCCGCGCATGACCATCAGCGCGTTAAAGCGTTCCTCAACGCCGCGTGTGCTGTTGAAGTACCGGCCATCGGAGCGTACCGAACCGGAGAAAACCCGGAAGTAATTCAGCGTACCAACAAAGCGGTCAGTCGTCGTCTTAAAGACGTAAGCGGCCAGCGGGCCATCGTCCTGCTGCGGCGGCATCAGGAACTCGCGTTCACCGTTGGGTTTTTCGACCTGCACGCGGCGGCCTGACGGCGGCTGCACGTACACACACAGCGCCTCCAGCAGTGGGATGGTGCCCACGTTCTTCGCGCCGGAGGTAACAAACACCGGCACGGTTTTCAGGTCAGAATCACGGGCGGCCTTCCGCATCCCCTCACGGATTTCTTCGTCGGAGAGCGTGCCTTCCTCGAAATACTTCTCAATCAGCACATCATCGGCTTCGGCGGCGGCTTCGACCAGCACGGTGCGGGCTTCTTCCGCCCAGGCCTGCATGTCAGCCGGCATATCGGCGCGGTCCTTGCCAGCGTCGTAGTAGGCTTTCATGGTCAGCAGATTGACCACGCCCTTAAAATCCGCCTGCTGGCCGATGGGCAGCATTACCGGGATAAATTTGTAACCGGGGAACGAGGTGCGCAGGCTTTCCAGCGCGCGCTCGAAGTTGGCGTTTTCCCGATCCATCTTGTTGATGGTAACAATGATCGGCTGCTGGTAGGCTTCGGCATATTCCCAGACCAGTTCCGTGCCGACTTCCACGCCGGCCACCGCGTCCACCACCACAAAGACAGAGTCCGCCACGCGAATGGCGTTTTTAATCTCGCCCTGAAAGTCGGTCATGCCGGGTGCGTCCAGGACATTGATTTTGTGATCTTCAAACTCGACCGGTACGAGCGAGGTGGACAGCGACAGGCCGCGTTCTTTTTCATCCTCGTCCCAGTCGGAAACCGTGTTCTTCTCCTCTACCCTGCCGATACGATTGATGGCGCCGGTATTGTAGAGCAGGGCTTCTACGAGTGTCGTCTTACCGGCGCCCTGATGCCCCACCAGGGCAACATTCCTTATTTTGTCGGTCGTATACTCTTTCATCAAAGGCCTCCTAATATTTGCCTGTAAAGTAGAGGCACGGCGTACCGTGCCCCCACAGGATTCCCATTGATTTCAGTACCTGTCCGCGAAAGGATTAACACGCAACAACCGAGGTGAACAGCGGTTGAATCCGGCTGGAAAGGCTGCAAGTTCCATTTTAAGACGCGGTTAAAGGCTTGTCAAAAACGTTCATGCAGGAATGGGCATGACGTTTGTCAGGAATCGAGGCCCGTTTTGTGAAGAAAAAGGCACGGACAGGCCATCACCCGTCCGTGCCTGCGTCAGACTGACTTACCCCCAAGGCAGCGGCCCGGCCAGACCAAACGCGTTCCCCAGCAGTACCAGGTCGCGCACATCAATCCAGCCATCCCCGTTGAGATCAGCCCCCGGTACGGGGGGCGGCGCGTCGAAGTTAGCGGCCAGCAGTACGGCATCGGTCAGATCAATCAGGCTGTCGCCGTTGGTATCGCCCGCCGGCAGCAGCAGCGCCGGCAGCACCAGGTCTTGCCCGGCGGCCAGCGTAAATGCCGCCCGGCCTGAGAGGAAACCGGCGGCAGCCGCCTCCAGCATATACGTCCCGGGGGGCATATTGGCGAAGGCGAACAAACCGTCCGCGCCGGTCGGCAGGGTTAATACCGTACCGTCGGGACGTGTCAGCCGCAATTCCACCGCGCCGCCAGCGGCCTCGGCACGCAGCGCGCTGCCCGAAATACGGCCTACTGGCATCGGCGAGACCAGCGCGGCGGTGGGCAGCACATCCACCTGCGTCGTTGGCTGCACCGTTATACCGTCGCCCGGTAGCACGGTTGGTTCAGGTATCGCCGCCGTCGGCTGCGGCGGCACAGCGGCAGGCTGCTGCGGCTGTACCATCTCGCCGTTAGGAGCGGCTGTTGGCTGAACCGGCGCCGCCATCGGCTGAGAAGCCAGCGCGTTGGCATGGGACGGCTGAGAGTCTCTGTTCCCACGCCGCCGCGATTTATCCGACTCGGCTGCCGGTTGCAGCGATACATCACCCGGTAAGACCTGAACCACCTCACTGGTTGGCAGTATCACCGGTTCCACCACCACCGCCGTTGGTTCGACTGTCACCTCCACCGGCTGCTCGACCGGCGGCTGAACGATCTCAACCGTTGGCGGTATCACCACTTCCATCGCCGGCTGGACTGGCACATCTGCCGGCGGCGGTTCGACCGGCGGCTGAACGATCTCAACCGTCGGCGGTATCACTGCTTCCACCACTTCCATCGTTGGCTGGACTGGCACCTCCATCGGCGGCGGTTCGACCGGCGGCGGCTGAACAATCGGATTTGCCTCGCTTGCTACCAGCGTGGCGACAACCGCTTCCACCGGCATTTGCTGGAGCAGCGCCTGGGCGGTTGCCAGCATTTCCGGCGATAGGCTGTATCCCTGAGCGGCCAGCAGTGCCTCCACCGATGACAGCAGCGGATCATCCGTCTGCGCGTCAACCGTCAAAATCGAGAGAATGCTGGCTGCAATCAAAACCAACCCTGCCAGCGCCAGCAGCAGATAACCGGGTACTCTGAACATAAGACGCTCCACCAGGCTCATTCGCCTAATAACAGGTTGGTGCTTCGCATCCGGGTATACAGCCCCACGCTGACCACCAGCATCCCCATTCCCATCATGAACAGCAGCGCCGCGAAAATAAAGGCCGGGCTGCTGGTCGGCGGGCTGGCGATGACCGGCACAGGCAGGAACTCCAGTTGGCCGGGAGCGGGCGCCTGAGCGGCCAGCGCCCCGGCAACCGAAGCCGTTGCCACCGAAGCTGTGGCGCCGTTACTTTCGGCTGGCAGCGGCGCCACAATCTCGGTAACAGTGGTCTGTGCCAGTTCCGGCGTGATCTTATTCATCTGCTGCGCGACCTTGCGCCCGTCAATCTCGGTGAACTGCGGCGATACCAGGCTGGCTTCCACCGGTGTTACCGTAACCGCCGCCGCCTGAAGCGCACGCAGCGTGATTGTACCCAGCACGCCATCACCGCTGACCGGTTCGGCGGGCTGCACCAGCGTCATGGCGTAGTCAATCACCCCGGCTTCGGCCTTGTTCGCCAGCGGAAAGCTGGGCGCGACACCGAAGAAACTGCCCGGCTGTACCGCCGCGCTGTCAATTAAAACCACTTCGAACGCCTGTGGGTCATACGTCAGTTTAAAACTGCCGCCGTAGACTTCCACCGCGCCGCTGATATGAACCATGACGATCACTTCGTCACCGGCGTTGGCCTGCTCGGCGCTGGTGGTCAGCCACACGCGCGGCTCATCGCTTTGCGCGCCAACCGAAAACGCCCAGAGCAGGCTGACCACAATGAGAACTGCTGTGAAAACTTTGGTTTTCATTGTCTCTCTCACCTATCGCGTCTGCACGCTGTAAGGCGGGGCGCACCCCGCCGGAAACCCCATCGCTGTTCTCCGTTGGGGCGGCCATAACTGACCGCCCCAACCCCTGTCATTTAGTCATGCGCCCCTGGGCCGGTCAGGTCGAAGTTGCCGCCGACCAGCGCCAGATCACGGATGTCCACAGCTACGTCGCCGTTCAGGTCGGCACTGTTTGGCGCTGGCGGCACGGCCAGGCCGAAGTTCGCGCCGATCAACCCGGCATCGGTCAGATCAATCACGCCGTCGTCGTTGGTGTCGCCCGCCAGCAGCGTGTATGCGCCCAGATCAACGACCTGTCCGCCGGTTTCGACCGTTACCGGCTGCACCCAACTGAGGTGTAACGGCGCGCCCGCCCGGATGCTGTAGGCACCGACCGGAACATCGGTGAAGCTGAACGCTCCGTTGGCGCTGGTCACAACCTCCGCCAGAACCGTATGGTTCGTGTCACGCAGCTGCACGGTGATGCCGGCATTGTCCGGGCGATTCTGGTACGACAGCGTGCCAGAGATGGTCGCCAGGTCCGGCGCGGGCGGTTCGGTCGGCGGCGGTGGCAGCGTCGGCGGCACTTCCGTCGCGGGCGGCAGGTCGGTGGGCACGGTCGTCGGCACGACGGTTGGCGGCGGCGGCGCGCCGTTGAAGCTGGCATTGATGACCGTCAGCGGCAGGTTGTTACCATTCGCATCCGACCCAATGACCTCGCAGTTCACCGGGCTGCTGCCCGCGTTCTGTACGGTGTAATTGAGTTTGAAAGCCACGCCGCTGCCGCTGAAAGCCGGGTGCGGTTTGCGGCGGCTGCTCGCTACCAGCCAGCTTCCGTCTGCCGGGTTGAAACCTTTATTCACCGCGATACTGTCGTTGATGGTGAACACATCCCCCTCTGACGCCTGCGTGCCAACCAGCACATTCGGGTCAACCGTGCAGGTGGCCTGGAGGCCGTAGAGATTGGTGACATTCACCACATTGACCGCCACCTGCACCGGTTCGCCGGGGCTGGCGCTGGCCGGGGCCACATCCACGCGCACCGTTGGCTCGGTCGGATTGACGACCGGTGTCGGGCTGGGCTGCGACACCACTGGCGTCGGACTCGGCTGTGAGACGACTGGCGTCGGAGTGGGCTGTGCCACTACGGGCGTCGGTGTCGGCTGCGTTGAATGACCCCAGGGCAGATGCGCCCCGGCTGCCGGGAAAGTATCCGGGAAGCGCACGCCGGTAACATCATTCGTGAAGTTGTATTGCAGATTAAAGATGATCTGATCGGCGCTTCCCCGGCCAAACAGCGGCGAAATATACTGGCGCATACACTGGGTGGTCGCGTCCCGGCAGGCCGCGCTGTTGGGATCCACCGACCGGCCAAACGGATCAGTCCAGAATTCACCGCGCCGGGTTTCACGCCAGCCGTAGAAGTTGAAGTTTTCGATTTTACGGACGCGGCCCGTACCACCCGTCCAGTTCCAGGTAGCGGGATTCTGTGGGTCGGCGCCATCGTGGGAGAGCGTTGGCACTTCACCCATCAGCCAGCCCATATCGAGGCCAACACCGGAACGGCCATACCAGACTTCCCAGATATTCAGGCCGTTCGACGCATAGTCGTTGCCGCTGGGCGCGAATTTCATCGGGCGGATGCCGGGGTCGCCGCCTTCGCGGGTAGACACACGCAGAACCGTCCCAAAATCCACCCAGCCCTGAATGTACGAAACATCCATCTGGCCGTTGGCGCAGTGCGCCACCGCCGCCTCAAAGCTGTGGTACTGGCCGGTACGCTCGAACGGCGTCACATCCATATGAATCCGCACCCGCACATCGTCACACGGATCGCTCGTCGGCTGGCGGTTATTCGGATTGCTGCGGTGGATGTAAAACACCTTGTACCCGTTATGTTTGTGATGATTTTCATTCGGTGTGGCTTCGTCACCGCTGAAAACCAGCGGCGCGAACGGGCTGCCGGCGGGGTTGGGATTGTCCCCATGCTCGTGGCCGTAGAAACAGCCGGTCACCGGATCAACCGCCGGATGCCACTTTGTTGGGTCATGCTGCGAATCAGCACAGTAACCTGGCGGTGCGCTCTGCGCGGCGACAACATACGCGCGCAGTCCCCACCCGACGACCAGCATAACCAGCACGAAAACCGCAAGACGAATGCGCCAAAGTCGTACCCTCAGTGCTCGTATCATTAAAACATCCCTCGCTAACCATAAAGATCACATGCCTACTTCAGCCTGCCCATACGATACATTTACGTTTTATGGAAAACAATCAGGGCAGGTAGTCCCATAGTCCTAAAGGAAGGCTTAATTAGGAGTGAAGTACCACCTATTTCTTTACGAAAGCTAGGGCTTTTTTAGGTTTCCAACCATTTACAAACTTCACAAATGCGAGGTATCACGGCGCATCCGGCGGAAAAAGCGCCAATTCTGATGTTAAAAATTTGTTTGAACCTGAATCCTTAAGGCTTGGGTGATTGACTGTAAAAAAGAAGTCATGCTAGGATAACAGTATCGAATTATGAAAGGAGCGTTCCCACTATGATGTATCTCCCGCGTGAAAAGGGTCAGGGTCTGGTAGAATA
>JARKOK010000163.1 GCA_029975765.1 Aggregatilineales bacterium | reverse complement strand
CCCACAACCACCGATCAGTTGACACTGATCACCTGTGGCGATTATGATTTCTGGCAGAACGTCTATCGGGAACGGTTGGTGGTGATCGCAGATCGGGCGACCTGATGGGTTTCGGCCAGCGCCTCCTGGGTATCGTGTGGTATGTCCATTCCCCGGCGGCGCTGATGGTTCAGGCCGCGCCGGTGGAGTGTATGCAGGCGCTGGCGGTGGCGGCCAAACCCAGTCAGCAGCGCCTGCACCTGCGTAATCTGTTCACTGAAGGCCGCCGCTATTACTTACAGCCGGCGCTGGATGGTTTCCGCCTGACCAGCAGCAGCCGGATTCCCTGGCGGCGCGGGCGCACGACGATTGCTGCTGTCCTGCTGGGGCGTTTTTCGGACGCGGGCGACGGCGCAACCCGCCTGGAACTGTACGCCCGGATGCGGCTGGTCTACTTCCTCGACATCTTTTTCATCCCATCCTTCATCACTTCGATTATGGTATTCGCCCCCTGGCCCACCTGGCTGATTACGCTGCTGGCGGTGGCGCTGTACGCGCTGTCCTGGACATGGCACCGGCTGACGGCGACGTTACAGGCGGCGGAAATGGTGTACTTCGTGCAGAAGGCGCTGGAAGACCTGACGCCCTACCAGACGCCCGCGCTGGCCGCGTCCGCGCCGGATGTGGTGGCGCCGGATTTCCGGCAGGAGTGGGAACGATTCTATCACCAACGGAAAAATAACGAAGGCGCTGCGGAAGCGTCAGACGACCGCCCGTAAGCCGTAGACCGGATAGCGGCAGAAGGTGTTTAATAATAATAGAAATCTTGCCAAGTTTGCTCAGGAATGCTTAAATCATCGTGATTATGGTTGCCTGTTCTGCAAAAACACTGAAACTTAGTTTTTATGCTAAGATGAGGTGTAATACTGGGTTGGATGATGGCCGCCGATACCGGTGTCCTCGCACACAATGGCATGGGAGAGCCGCATGAAAAAAGCAATTATTCTGATTGTGTTGGTAGGCATACTCCTACCGGGGTGGGCGGCCCTGGCCGCGCCGCCGCAGCAAACTCAGGCGGGCGCGCCTGCCGTGACCGCCTTCACCACGACCAGCACGCTGGTGGATAAAACCCAGTTGGCGCAGCGCACGGCGCGGATTCCCGTGTCGTGGACGACGACCAACCGCCCCAGCACGGCCAACCTGGTATTCGAACAGGTGCTGGCCGATGGCCGCGTGGTCAACGTTGAACTGCCGCGTGATAACCCCTGGGTCGCGTCATCGGGCATCGGCGTCGTCGCGCCCTTCCCGCCGGGCGGCACGGCCACTCAGGTCAGCCTGCGCGTGCGGTTGATTGATCTGCTGACACAGAATACGCTGGCGCAGCGTGACCTGACGCTGCCCATCGGCGATGCGCCGGAACCAAAACCAACGATCACCGCCTTCACCTCGACCGCGACCAGCGTTAACGCGACGGCGCTGCAAAACCGCACGGCGCGCGTGCCGGTGTCGTGGGCGGTGCAGAATCGCCCGGACAATTCGAATCTGGTATTTGAGCAGGTACTCGCCGACAACACCGCCGTGAACGTGGAACTGCCGCGCCAGAACCCCTATGTCGCCTCGTCCGGCAACGGCGTGGTCGCGCCCGTACCGCCCGGCGGCCAGAATCCGACCTCGATCAAGGTGCGCGTGCGCCTGATTGACCTGCGGACGCAGACCACGCTGGATCAGCGCGAGCTGACCCTGACGCTGGATACGTCCTCTGGCCCGGCGCCAGCGATTAATACCTTCGCGCTGGGCGCGACCACCGTGACCTCCCAGGCGCTTCAGGCGCGCACGGCGCGGGTGCCGGTGTCATGGGCAGCGGAGAACCGCCCGGACAATTCGAATCTGGTGTTCGAGCAGGTGCTGGCCGATGGCCGCGTGGTCAATGTCGAACTGCCGCGCCAGAACCCCTACGTCGCCTCATCCGGCAACGGCGTGGTCGCGCCGATCCCACCCGGCGGCGACAACCCGACCGAGATCAAGCTGCGCGTGCGGCTGATTGACATTCGTTCCAGCAACGTGTACGCCACCAAAGAGGCGACGGTGTCCATCGTGGATGCCAGCACGCCGGCGATCATCAGCTTCACGACGACCGCGCTGTCCATTGACCGCGCCGCCCTGACCAACCGCACCGGGCGCGTGCCGGTATCGTGGGAAGTCATCAACCGCCCGAACACAGCGAATCTGGTGTTCGAGCAGGTGCTGGAAAACGGTACATCGGTCAACGTCGAACTGCCGCGCCAGAACCCATATGTCGCGTCGTCCGGCAGCGGCGTGGTATCACCCGTGCCACCGCAGAACGCCAGCACCAACAAGATCACGCTGCGCCTGCGCCTGTTCGATGTGGCGAATGGAACCGTCTACGCCGAGAAGCAGATTGAACTGGCGATCACCGAGCAGCCAACCAGCAACAATATCAGGAGTTTCACCACCACCGCCGCCAGCGTGGATGCCGCCGCGCTGACCAACCGCACAGCGCGGATTCCGGTGGCCTGGGAAGTACAGAACCGCCCGGCGAATACGAATCTGGTGTTTGAGCAGGTTCTGTCGGACAACCGGATCGTGAACGTGGAACTGCCGCGCCAGGTGCCGATTGTGCCGTCATCCGGGCTGGGTGTGGTCGCCCCGCTGGCCCCCGGCGGCAGCGCCACCAGCGTCCGGCTGCAACTGCGGCTGGTGAATCTCGCCACCAACGCCACCATTGACACCCGCGAAATCACCGTGCCGATTGCGGGCGCTGTCGTCCCAACCGCCACGCCGGGTGACACCTCCCAGGCGCCGCAGATCGTCGCCTTCACCGCCAGCCCGAACCCGGCCTCGCCGGGCAGCACCATCACGCTGT
Source organism: Aggregatilineales bacterium (assembly GCA_029975765.1). Taxonomy (GTDB): domain Bacteria; phylum Chloroflexota; class Anaerolineae; order Aggregatilineales; family Phototrophicaceae; genus CFX2. The sequence goes on along the minus strand of JARKOK010000163.1, from coordinate 1,397 downwards.
CGTGGCAGGTCACCGGCGCGACCGGCGTCACCATCAGCCTGAAGGATGATACGACGCTGGCGCCGCCGCAGGAATCCACCCCGCTGACCGGCTCGGTGCCGTACTCCATTCCGGCGGACGCTGCCGGCACGCTGACGTTCGAGCTGACGGCGAAGAACGCCGCCAACCAGACGGCCACCCAGGAAGTCGCGGTATCCATCGTGGCGCTGCCGGAACCGACGGAGGAAGCCACACCGGAAGCCACCGCCAGCCAGTAACAGACAGCAACCGGGGCGAACCGTTGGTTCGCCCCGGTTGGAATGGTATTTCATTGCTGGGGGCGGGTCTGAGGCCCGCCCTGCCGGATTTACGCCAGCGCCCGTTCTGGCTCGACCAGCGGCAGATTAAACGCCTCGGCCACGCGGGGATACGTAACCTTACCTTTGCAAACATGCAGCCCCTTCGCCAGCCCCGCGTCACCCCGCAGCGCGGCGCTCAACCCCACATCCGCCACTTTCAGAATATACCGCAGCGTCGCGTTCGCCAGCCCAAAGCTGGACGTGCGCGGGACGGCTCCGGGCATATTGGCAACGCCGTAGTGCAGCACCCCTTCGACAAAGTAAGTCGGGTTGCTGTGGGTGGTCGGGCGCGTGGTTTCCACACAGCCGCCCTGATCCACCGACACATCCACAATCACGCTGCCTCTGGGCATAGTCGGCAGCATGTCGCGCGTAATCAGGCGCGGCGCGCGCGCGCCGGTGATCAGCACCGCGCCGATCACGGCGTCGGCGGTGGTGATCGCGTCCGCGATATTGGTTTCGTTCGAGGCTAAAGTGGTCAGCCGCCCCCGGACGCTCATCACCTCGTCCAGATACCGCAGGCGATCCAGATTCACATCCAGCAGCGTGACCCGCGCGCCCATGCCGAGCGCGATCATCGCGGCGTGCGTGCCAACCGTTCCCGCGCCCAGAATGACAACGTGCGCCGGTTTCACGCCGGGGATGCCGCCCATCAGGAGGCCGCGCCCACCCTGCGGCTTTTCGAGATACTGCGCCGCGATCTGCGTTGCCATGCGCCCCGCCACCTCGCTCATGGGCTGTAACAGGGGCAGGCGTCCCTGCGCGTCTTCGACCGTCTCATAGGCCAGCGCCATAATGCCGCTGTCAATCAGCGTGCGCGTCAGGCGCTCGTCAATGGCAAGGTGCAGATAGGCAAACAGCAGCAGATCGTCCCGCAGGAAACGGTATTCTTCCAGCGTCGGGTCCTTGACCTTGACGATCATTTCCGCCCGGTTCCAGACTTCATCGGCGGCATGGGCAATCGTCGCGCCGGCTTTTACGTATTCCTCGTCGCTGAAGGCGCTGCCCGCGCCCGCGCCGGCCTGCACCACCACCTGATGTTTGTGCCGTACCAGTTCG
>JARKOK010000126.1 GCA_029975765.1 Aggregatilineales bacterium | reverse complement strand
ACCAGTCCCATATCGTGTTCGATCAGGACGATGGTCATCTGCTGCTGTTCGTGAATGTCGAGGATAAACCGCGCCATATCCTCTTTTTCCTCGACGTTCATCCCGGCCATCGGCTCGTCCAGCAGCAGCAGCGTCGGTTCGCAGGCCAGCGCCCGCCCCAGTTCGACGCGCTTCCGCAGGCCGTAGCTCAGGTTGCCGACGATGGTTTTACGAATCGCCTCCATTTCGAGGAAATCAATGATGGCTTCAACAATCTGACGGTGTTCGATTTCCTCACGCCGCGCCGGACCCCAGAACAGCGCGCCGGTCAGCAGATTCGACCGCATGTGAATATGCCGCGCCGCCATCAGGTTATCGAGTGTGGTCATGTTGGTGTAGAGAGCGATGTTCTGAAACGTGCGCGAGATGCCAAGTTTGGCGCGCTGGTACGGTGGTTTAGCGGTGATGTCCTGGCCTTGAAAGATGATCGAGCCTTGTTGGGGGTGGTAAAAGCCGGTGATGCTGTTAACCAGACTCGTTTTGCCAGCCCCATTGGGGCCGATGATCGCCAGAATTTCTCCCGGTCGAACCGAGAAGCTGATGTCAGATAGGGCGCGTATACCTCCAAAACTCAGCGAAACGTCATGAACGTGCAGCTTCGGCAGGCCATGTTCCATTACTACTTTCCTAAAAATAATCTTCTGAAACCCAATATTCAGCCTGTAGGGAATTCTAAACGAAAGCCAGACATGACGCAAGAAATCACATTAAGAAATTATGAGGAAGTGACGGAAGGAAAAAAAACGGGGACTGCGTAAACAGTCCCCGTAGCTGGAAGCGTACCGGCGAAAGGGGTTACTTCGTCTGGAACTCGTAGCGGATAATCTGTTTTTCGCCGGGAGCCAGCGTGACATCCCAACGCAGCAGGTTGCCGGTTTCCCGTCGGGGTTCGGCGGAGAAGCTCAGGCTTTCGGCGTTGGGGCGCTGGTAGTCCACCACTTCCAGTGTGACCGGCTGCGCGCTGAAGTTTTCCAGCGTCAGTTCCACCACGTATTTGTAGTTGTAAAATACCCCGGCCAGCGAGGTCTGGCTTTCGCTGCGGTTCACGCGCACATCCTGCAATTTACCAACGGTGATGCTGCCCTCGCTGCCGATGGGGGTGGTCTCCATAAAATCGCTGCCGATGAAGATGGCATTCTGATAATTACGGACGACGCCTTCCGCCAGCGGCAGGGCCGACTCGTTCCGCAGTTTGTAGATCACCGTTACCTGCTGGTCACTGGCGGCGTTCCACAGCAGCACGCGCCGCGTGGGCAGCGTCGCGCCCAGCAGTTCCTGGTAGAACGTTTCGCCCGGCTGGCTGGTGATCGTGCCCGGCTCGTAGATGTACTGAATGGTCGCCGCGCCCACTTCGCCGGACGACACACTGCCTTCATCATAACCGGCGATGTACTGGTTCATCGTCACCGAAGACCGTGCATTCACCGGCTGCGAGGTATCCACCTGCCCGGCGATCAGATGGGTGGTCACACCGTCCAGTTTCAGCGCCGAGTTGGTGAGTTCAGCGAAGAAGTAAAAGTCGGCGGTTTCCGCCGGGTCGCCATTCAGGGTCATATCGTAACGCGGCGTCCAGCTTAAGCCGGACAGCAGATATTCCAGCGTGATTTCCCGCGCGCCGTC
>JARKOK010000569.1 GCA_029975765.1 Aggregatilineales bacterium | reverse complement strand
GACCGGGATCCAGAACGGGTTGTTCTCCAGCCCTAGTACCGCGATCTTCAGCGGTTCGGCGGGCATCTGGTCAACCGGCTTCACCGTGCTCTCGTCTTCCGGCTGGCACTGCGACGCGAACCACTCCGGGCTGTCCGGGGTCAGCGCGTCCTGCGCCAGTGTGACGCCGAAGGTGGTTAGCAGAATGAGAAGGGTCAGTAAGAGTCTTAGGTGTTTCATAAAATCTCCTGATGGTAGTGGCCTAACCAATATTTCAAGGGAAATCGCCCGGTTAAGATATGCAGTGGATAACCTCCTCTCCCGTTGAATCCGTCCGTGGTAAGCGGCCCGAACAGAGACTAACGATTGCGGCGGCGCCAGCGATCGGCGGCGACGGCAGCGATGATGACCACACCAATCGTTATCTGCTGGGCGTAGCTGGGAATTTTGAGCAGCACAAATGCATTTTGAACAACAGCGATGATGGCCGCACCGATAATCGCGCCGAAGATGGAGCCTTCGCCGCCTGTCAGGCTGGCACCGCCGATGACGACGGCAGCGATCACGTCCAGTTCCGTGCCGGTGCCGGCGTTGGTCGCGGCAGTTCGCAGTAGGCCGGCGGTCATGATACCGGCCAGCGCGCATAACACACCAGTGAGCGTATAGACAAACAACTTCACACGGTCTGCCGGTACGCCGGACAGCCGCGCCGCCGCTTCGTTGCTGCCGACGGCGTAAATCTGACGACCCAATACGGTATAGCGGAGGAACAGGCTGAAGATGATGACCAGCACAAACATCAAAATCACAGGGAACGGGATGCCGCGTTTGAGGAAGGTATCTTGCAGTACATAGCCGTTGCCCAGGAAGGATATACCTTCGTGTCGCATTGGTACATTGCTGGCGACCGTACCCTGTAAACCGGAGGCCAGCAGATAAGTGATGCCCCGCGCGACGGTGAGCATACCCAGCGTGGTGATAAACGGATTGACTTTCAGGCGGGTAATGACCAGACCGTTAATCAAGCCCAGCACGCCGCCAAAGCCCAGACCCAGTATGAAACCGATCCAGGGATCGGTGACTTCGGTGAAGATCAGGCGCGCGGTCATGATCGAGGAGGCCGCCAGGATGGAACCGACCGACAGGTCAATGCCAGCCGTGACAATCACCATTGTCATGCCGATGGACATGATGCCGATAGTGGACATGCCGCGCAGGACGTTAAAGACGTTCAGCTCGGTCAGAAACGACGGGCTGGAGACGGACATCACAATAATGAGGATGATGAAGGCGAACAGTACGCCGATCTCACGTATCTGAAACAGACGGCGTAAGGAAGACAAGGCAGAGCGCGATGCCGGGGTTTCGGATGATTTGGCGGTAGTGGTCATAGTGGCTCCACAATCAAGGGACGCAGGCCAGCCTGCGCAGTCTATTTAGTAAATTTAATATACAAACTAAATCTCTACACTAGTGTATCCCCTTCTCAAAAAGCTGCTATCTGATGAATGTCATGCTGAAAGCGCGACAAGTATCATAATCGAGGGACACTGAATGCTTCAATGATGATAACAAATATACGATTTTCCCCCTGCTGTCAAGTTATTTAAGGGGAACTTGACGGCAGAAAGCGAATCCGGCTACACTGGAGTAAATTTGTTGATGTTATAAACTAAAATACAGGTTAATGACCATGCGCCGCCGCAGTTCAATAGATCACACCACCATGCGTGAGATGAACGTCACGCTGATTCTGGATACCCTGCGCCAGCGCGCGCCCATTTCCCGCGCGGCCCTGGCGGCGCGCACCGGCCTGAACAAAGCCAGTGTGTCCAATATGGTAAAAGACCTGATTGCCTCGGCCTACGTCCGCGAACTGGGGGTGGACGAGTCGCTGGCCGAAATCGGGCGACCGGCGATTAACTTACAACTGAACCCGGATGCCGGGTACATCATCAGCGCGGAAATCGGCGTGGATTTTATTTCAGTCATCGCGTCGAATTTCGCCTTTGAGATCATTGCGCGCCGCTACGAAAACCGGCGGAATGAAGCCACCCAGGAAGAAACCTTTGAGTACTTCTGTGAACTGCTGGCAGATGTGTATCTTCAGGCACGCCGCCGTGACCGTCCGATTTTTGGCGTGGCTGTCGGCCTGCCAGGGCTGGTGGATATGCGGACTGGCCGGCTGCTGGTCGCGCCAAATCTCGACTGGCGCGATCTGCCCGCGCGCGAACGCCTGCAAGCGCGTTTCGATGTACCGGTGGTGGTGGTGAACGAGGCCAATATGGCGGCATTGGGTGAAAGTTACTTTGGCGCCGGGCGTAAAAGCCGCCTGCTGCTGTATGTCAGTTCCGGCGTCGGGTTGGGCGGCGGCATTGTGATTGACGGCCAACTGCTGACCGGTGTTAGCGGCCTGGCAGGGGAGTTCGGCCACATGACCGTTGACCCCGGCGGGCTGCTGTGCCGGTGTGGCAATCATGGCTGCTGGGAGACTCAGGCTACCCAGACGGCACTGTTCCGGCGCGTGCGGGCGGCGATAGCCGGCGGCAGCCGTTCAGCCCTGTCGCAGTATCAGGATCAGCTTACCATGTCCTTGATCGTGGACGCGGCCAAAAATGGTGATACGGTCGCGCGGGTGGCGCTGGAAGAAACCGCGCGGTGGCTGGGCATCGGGCTGGCGAACCTGGTGAACACCCTCAATCCAGAGCATGTCATTCTGGGCGGTACGTTGAGTGTAGCGCACGAATGGATGACGCCTGCTATCCTTGATGAAATCGAACGGCGCGCTTTCCGGCAGGTGTGGGAGCAGGTAAAATTCTCAACAGCGACTTACACCGCTGACGCTGCCGTGATGGGCGGCGTGGCGATGGTGCATCGGCATGTGATCAGCCATCCGATGTCCTGGCAGTTGCAGCCTGAATACCTGATTTCATGATTTTTTAAGGAGCAGCGCATGGCAGAGACCCTTACCGGCGGCAGTTGGATTGCCGGGCACAGCAGCCGCGACGGGCAGGCCACGTTTTATGCTGTAAATCCACGCACGGGCACAACAGGCGGCGTGCCGTTTGTGAATGCGACGGCAGCCGACGTAGACCGCGCCGTGCAGGCCGCGCAGGTGGCTTATGCCGAACTGCGGTCATACCCCGCCGCCAGACTGGCGGCACTGCTGGATACAATCGCGGCGGAAATCGAAGCCCTGGGTGACCGGCTGCTGGCGACCGCTGATGAAGAAACCGGCCTCGGCCTGCCGCGTCTGACAGGTGAGCGCGGGCGCACGACCGGCCAACTGCGGAAATTTGCGGCACTGCTGCGTGAAGGCTCATATGTCGAAGCGATAATTGATACCGCGCAGCCGGAGCGCCAGCCCGCGCCGCGTCCCTCCATTCGCCGGATGTTGTTTCCGATTGGGCCGGTGGCGGTGTTCGCTGCCAGCAATTTCCCGCTGGCGTTCAGCGTGGCCGGAGGGGATACCGCGTCGGCGCTGGCCGCCGGCTGTCCGGTCATACTTAAAGCGCATCCCGGTCATCCCACCACCTCGGAATTAGTCGCGCTGGCAGTGAACCGCGCCGTGACGGCGCAGGGTTTCCCGGCAGGCACGTTTTCGCTGATTCAGGGTGATCAGGTGGAAGTTGGTCAGATGCTGGTCAGGCATTCTGGCGTGGCGGCAGTGGGTTTTACCGGCTCGCTGCGGGCGGGGCGGGCGATCTTTGATACAGCGGCGGCGCGTCCGGTGCCGATCCCGGTCTATGCCGAAATGGGCAGTATCAACCCGGTGGTCATTCTGCCCGGCGCAATTGCCGCGCGCGGTGATGCGCTGGCGGAAGGATTGGCGGCGTCGGTGACGCTGGGTACGGGGCAGTTCTGCACCAATCCGGGGCTGGTGTTTGTTGTTGAAGGCGACAGCACGCGCCAGTTCATCGAAAGTGTTACGGCGAAGATGCAGGCCGCGCAGCCAGGGGTGCTGCTGAATCCACAGATTCAGCGTGGGCTGGTAAACGCGGTCGCGGGCACGCTAAAACACCCGCGTGTGGCGGCGCTCGCCGGCGGGACGGCGCTGGATGGCCCGGCCTGTGGTTATGCCCATACCGTACTGCTGACGGACTCGGCGGCCTTTCGTGCGGACGAACAACTTCAGGCGGAACATTTCGGTCCGGTGACGCTGTTCGTCGCCTGTGCCTCGGCTGACGATCTGCGGGCAACGCTGGAAACGCTGCACGGCAACCTGACCGCCACCGTTCACGCGGACGACAGCGAACTCGATGAGGCCGCTGCTATTTACACCATTCTGCGGGAAAAGGTCGGGCGGCTGATCTGGAATGGTTTCCCAACCGGTGTGGAAGTGGTGTACGCCATGCAGCACGGCGGGCCGTATCCGGCAACGACCGCGCCCGCCACTACATCGGTCGGCATGACGGCGATCAAACGTTTTATGCGCCCGGTCGCGTTCCAGAACATGCCGGACGCGCTGCTGCCGGACGCGCTGAAGGATACGAATCCGCTGGGTATCTGGCGCACAGTGGACGAACGGCTGACGAAGGATGCGCTGACGGCGTAGAAGCGAAGCGACAGGTACACGATATTATGTTCCAATGATCTGTGATTTATAACAAGCTGACACAGGAGGCATCGTTGTATGAATTTGCGGCGGCTGGAAGGAAAAGTCGCGCTGGTGACGGGCGCGGGTGGGGGGATTGGCCGGGGCATAGCGCTGCGCTTCGCGGCAGAAGGCGCAAAAGTGGGTGTGCTGGACATCAACCCGGCGATGTGCCAGGCAGTGGTAGACGAGATTCAGGCGGCGGGGGGTGCGGCGCTGGCGCTGCCATGTGATATTTCTGATGAGGCAGCGGTACAGGCAGCGGTGGACAGCCTCACTGCGGCTTTTGGCACGATCACGGTGCTGGTGAACAACGCGGCGGTGATGCCGTCAGGCCGCTTACATGAAACCAGCCCGGCGGATTTCGACCGCTGTGTATCCGTAAATCTGCGCGGCACGTACCTCGTCAGCCGCGCGGTGATACCGGGCATGTTGCAGGTTCGTAAAGGCAGCATCATCCATATGTCGAGTGTAACCGGCATTCTGGGTCTGCCCGGCATTGCGGCTTATTCCATGACCAAGGGCGGCCTCGCGGCGCTGGCGCGAGCGATGTCTACTGATTACGCGCGGTTGGGCATTCGGGTGAACTCGGTTGCGCCCGGCACGATTGACTCCCCCATGCTGCATCACTTCGTGGCGGCTCAGTCCAATCCCGACTTGATTCGTAAGGCGTTTGACGATATGCACCCGATTGGGCGAGTGGGTACGATAGAGGAAGTTGCCAGTGTCTTTGTATTCCTTGCGTCCGACGAATCGAGTTTTGTGACCGGCGCGAATTATGAGGTTGACGGCGGTCTGGGCGTGAAGGGCGAACAGCCGCAGGATGCGCCCGCTGACCACGCCGATGCGAAAGAATCGGTTCTGGAGATATAAGTTATGGAAATCGCCCCCGGTATTCATCAGATCAAGTGTTTGTTCGGCGGCACGCGCATGGTGTTCTGTTACCTTCTGGTGGGTGATCAGGCCGCGATGCTGGTTGACACTGGCTGCGCCCATAACCCGTCGCAGGATATTCTGCCGTATATGGAGCGTATCGGCTTCGACCCGGCGCGGCTGACCTATACCCTGATTACCCACTCCGACGTTGACCATCAGGGCGGCAACCTGCCGATCAAACAGGCCGCGCCCGGCACGTTACTGATGTGTCATAATCTGGATCGTCCCTGGATTGAGAGTGCTGAGGCCTTGATTCAGGGGCGCTACTCGCAGTTCGAGGCCGATCACGGTATCGGCTACGGTGATGAAGGCAAAGCCGGTATTCGCCGGGATTTGGCCTGCTGTCCGGTTGATATGACACTGGAAGGCGGTGTAACCTTCCGCCTGAGCCGTGACTGGGTGGTGGAAGCGGTGCATACGCCGGGGCATACCTGGGGGCATCTGGCGGTCTACGACTCGCGCAGCAGGACGCTGATCTCCGGCGAGGCGACGATGTGGACGCATATCCCCAATGAGGACTGGTCGCCCGCTATGCCGCCGACTTACTGTTATGTGGATACCTACATCAGCACCCAGGAACGGCTGATGGCGATGGATATTGATCTGCTGGCCTCGGCGCACTGGCCGTTACAGCGCGGCGCGGACGTGCTGGAATTCGTGCGTGAAAGTAAAAATTTCTGCCTGCATGTTGAAGGTAAGCTGCTCGATCTGGCGCGGGAGCAGGCGTTCACGCTGCGGGAAGCGATTGACACCCTGGGCATGGGGTTGGGCGGCTGGCCGCCGGGGGCGGTACAGGATTTCAGCTACGGAATGCTCGGTAATCTTGACCGCCTGACGAAACGCGGCCGGCTGCGAACATCACGGAATAGTAACAATCATATTGTCTGGAGTTTATCATGATCGCTTTACTGCGTTTTGCCGATCCGGCGCTGGGTGAACGAATTGGGGTGCGGCTGGATGACACCGTCTATGACGTGACCGAAAGCGTGCCATCGGTGGGGGCGTGGCTGAAAAGCAGCGTCGGGCGCGTCGAGGCAGCGATTGAAGAAGTGCGTGCAGCGGCATCATCTGCCACACGCAGCTACGGGTTTACAGAACTGGCGAATGCGCCGGCTGGGGGATGGTATCTGCTGCCGCCGGTGGACGCGCAGGATGTGTGGGCCGCAGGTGTGACCTACGAACGCAGCCGCACCGCGCGACAGGAAGAAGCGCAGGACGGTGGCGATGTCTATGCCCGCGTCTACGCTGCCGAACGCCCTGAGCTGTTTTTTAAGGCGCGGGGTGGGTGGGTTATCGGCCACCGGGGAGAAGTGGGCATCCGGCATGATGCCACCTGGAATGTACCCGAACCGGAACTAACGCTGGTCATCAACCCGGCGCTGGAAGTGGTTGGCCTGACGGTAGGCAACGATATGAGCAGCCGTGACATCGAGGGCGAAAATCCGCTGTATCTGCCGCAGGCGAAGGTCTATACGGCGTCGTGCGCGCTGGGGCCGCAGATTGTGCTGGGGCGTGTCGAAACATGGCCGGAGGCGCTGATTCGCGTCCAGATTACGCGCGGCGGGCAGGTGATGTTTGCCGGCGAAGTACAGACCAACCGCATTCACCGCCGGGTGGATGAACTGGTCAGCTATCTGGGACGCTGCCTGGCGTTCCCCGATGGCGTGCTGCTGATGACCGGTACGGGCACCGTGCCGCCGAACGACTTTACGCTGCACGCCGGTGATGAGATAGACGTTACGATTGACGGCATTGGGACGCTGAAAAACACTGTCCGAGTGGTATAGGACGATGCCGGTAAAAGTGCGTGAAATCATTAAGCGACTGGAAGAAGATGGCTGGTATCTGGTTAAAATGAAGGGCAGTCATCGCCAGTATAAGCATCCGACGAAAAAAGGTCGGGTGACAATTGCAGGAAAACCTTCAATGGACTTGCATCCGAAAACACTTGATAGCATATTGAAACAGGCAGGACTCAAAGAGGTGCCGTGATGCGTTATGCAATTGTCATCGAAGGAGAAACCGGAAACTATTCAGCCTATGTCCCTGATCTGCCCGGTTGTGTCGTCGCCGCAGATACGCTTGAAGAACTTGTACAGGATATGCAGCAGGCAATTCAAATCCATCTTGAAGGGCTGCAAGAAGATGGGTTACCTGTCCCTGAGCCAACGACACAGGTTGAATACATTGATATTTAGGGGACTACCGTGAAGATCACCGCGATTGAAACGCTGCAATGGACGGCCTACCCGCGTCTGCTGGTGGTGCGGGTGCATACCGATACGGGAATTGTCGGGTTGGGTGAAACGGTGGACAAAATCCCCGGCGCGAAGGGCGCGCTGCATGGCACGATTGCGCCGCTGGTGCTGGGGCAGGACCCGCTCGACATCGAAGGGCTGTGGCGTTTCGTGATGGATAACATCATGTATCACGGCTATGCCGGAGCGGAAACCCGCGCGCTGTCGGCCTTCGAGGTGGCGCTGTGGGACATCATGGGTAAGGTGTATAACGCGCCGCTGTACCATCTGCTCGGCGGCAGAACCCGAACGCGCATCCCCACCTACAACACCTGTATCGGTACGCCGGAAGTGCCGGATTACGACGCCTGGCACACCGACGCTGGCGCGCTGGCGCGCAGTCTGCTCGATGATGGTATCCGCGCGCTGAAAATCTGGCCGTTTGATCCGTTCAGCGAAGGCTCGTTCGGGCAGTACATCAGCGCGGCGGACATCGAAAAAGGTTTGACGCCGGTGCGCCAGATTCGAGAGGCGGTTGGTGATGGCATGGAAATCGGCATCGAGTGTCATTTCCGCTGGAATCGCGCCAGCATCGAGCGCATCGCGCGGGCGCTGGAACCGTACAATATCCTGTTTCTGGAGGATGTGCTGCCAGCGGTTTATGCTGACGAAATCAAGCTGGTAGCCGGGCGCACGTCAATTCCGATCATTGGTTCAGAACTGCTGATGACCCGCTGGCAGCTTCGGGAGTGGATGGAAAAACACGTCGCGCCGATTCTGATGACCGATCCGGTGTGGAACGGCGGTATCGCCGAAACGCGCAAGATCGCGGCGATGGCCGAAGCCTACGGCCTGCCGCTGGTACTGCATAACGTAGCCGGGCCAATCTGTCATGCGGCCTGTATGCATCTCGGCGCGCACATTCCGAACCTGTATTTTGTTGAGTCGGTGCGGGCATTCTATAAAACGTATTTCCCGGTATTGAGTGATTTCTCGCCCGTCGTCAAGGACGGCCATCTGAATATGCCGGATGGCCCCGGGCTGGGTGTAAAGCTGAATCCGGCTGCGCTGGAGCGTCCCGATCTGATGCGCCAGATTTCGGAAGGGGAAGGGCTGGCGAAAGGCCGCCGCGCGATGGGTGATCACTGGGCGGTCGAAGAGATACGATAAGTTCACGATGATTATTTCAGGAAAACCATGATGAGCCATTATATTGCTCTGACCTGTGAAGCTCTGGCGCGCAGTCTGTACGCCGCCGCCGCTGCCAGCCCGCACACCATTACGATGCGGCTGTTCAAGCAGGGCTTACACAACCGCCCGAAGAATCTGCACACCGTATTGCAGGAAGCCGTTGATGAGATACAGCCGGACGAGTGTGATGCGATTCTGCTGGGCTACGGGTTGTGCGGCGATTCGACCGTCGGGCTGGCGGCGCGGCATACTCCGCTGGTCATCCCGCGCGCGCATGACTGCATCACCCTGTATCTCGGCTCGCGCGAGCGGTATCAGGCCGAGTTCGACGAACACCCCGGCACGTACTGGTACAGTGTGGATTATATGGAGCGGCTGCCGGCAGGGAATACGGTGGCGCTGGGAGCGGCCAACATTGAGGCCGAAGCTGCCGAATATGAAAAGTATGTCGAGAAGTTCGGACAGGAAACTGCCGATATGCTGATCGAGGAACTGCGGAAGTGGTCGCAGCATTACACCCGCGCAGCATTCATTGATATGGGATTGGGTGGGGGTGACCAGTACGAGCAGATGGCATGTAATAAGGCGGAAAAGGAAGGCTGGCTGTTCGAGCGCAAGCAGGGCGATGCCCGCCTGCTGAAACTGCTGCTTAATGGAGAATGGGATGAGTCGGAATTTCTGATCGTGCCGCCCGGCCACCTGATCCAGCAGCATTACTCGGATGGGCTGATAAGGGCTGTGCCGCAGACAGATTAACTCCTACCCCCGCAACAATCTGATTTACCCTCAGTCATGGCTCACAGGTGAAGAAGCCGGCGAGTATGACAATCGGCATCCTTTTTGCCTGACATGTTCCCTGATCTGAAGATGACCGGCAGTTTCAAATATCAAGAGAGATTACAATCGTTATATCCATGCAGCGTCGTGCTGCCCAACAGTAAAATTTAGTTTTTAAGGGAGGCGTTAGCCGGCCTATGAGCATCAGCCACTTAGCACGCAGTATTGGAGAATCGGCCACTCTCAGGCTCAATGAGCGGGCCAAGCTGCTGGCCGACCAGGGGCAGTCGGTGATTCACCTGGGCGGCGGAGAGCCTAAAAATAAAGTCCCGATCACCGCCGTTCTCAGTTCCGCTGCCAAGCTGACCGCCGGCGACGTGAAGTATGTTCCAACGGATGGCACGCCGTCGCTCAAAAAAGCCATTATTCGCTATACGGAAGAAAATTATGGCTGGCTCGTTTCGCCGGACAATGTAATTGCCTCGTCCGGGGCGAAACAGTCCCTGTATAACGTACTGGTTTCGATCATTGATCCACAGGATGAAGTGATTATCCTCGCGCCGTTCTGGGTGAGCTATCCTGAAATGGTGAAAATGGTGTACGGCCGTCCGGTGATCGTGAAACCGGAAGATGGTACGTTCCA
>JARKOK010000114.1 GCA_029975765.1 Aggregatilineales bacterium | reverse complement strand
TGATGTTCAAGTCCCTGATTAATGCCTTCGACCAGTTCCTTGATCGCCTGCGGCTGGTCGCCAGTGGGTTGAAACTCGGATACGACCTGAAAAGGTGGCATAGAGCGGCCTCGCTTTCGGAACATTAGTTCGAGCGCGAATGTGGAATTATAGCGGAAAAGCGAGTATGTCGGTAGGGGCAGTTACGGTTCAAACCGGCCTGGCAGCGGCGGGCGGAAGGTGCTGCGGGTGAGGATGAAGTTGATGAGCGCGCCGATAGCAAACGCCAGCGCGAAAATTGCCAGAGAGGCACGCAGCGCAGCGGTGGTCAGCAATATGATGTAACCGGCGGCCAGCGTAAAACTCATTAATAGGGCGACCGTAAGCGCCCGCCCTACGCGCGAGTCGCTGGCCGCGCCCAGCCGCGTGAGGATCAGCGCGCCGAAGCCCAACACCAGCCCGACGACTGATGGAAACAGCAGCCCTAAAAACGAGAGGCTAGGCGGCGGCGCAGGTGGCAGGTTAGGGTCGGATACCGGCGCGGGCGGTGTGAGCGTAGTCAGCAGAAGCATCAGGAAAATACCGGCCAGCCAGCCCAGCAGGTAGCCCGCGTATTCACGCTGCCGGAAAGCCCACACGCTGATGATGACCACCATGATGATAGTCACCACAATCACCATGAAGTTGCTCAGGAGTATTTCTTGCAGGAACAGTCCCAAATCTGGTCGTCCTTTAGCTCATTTCAGACATATACAGCATAGGCTGTGTTCGTTAAATTTGCGTATGTGGTGCGGTAGGGCAGAAGGTTCATTGTTTCTGCATTAATGGGGATGAAGGTCAGCGCAGGTAGAGCAGCATGGCTTTCTAAATCTGCTCTCAAACTCACCATTGACGCAGGGGGATGACACTGCTAAACTACGCAGCATATTGCGGGGTAGAGCAGTGGTAGCTCGTCGGGCTCAATCTCGTAAGATTAACGCAGTGTGGATGATTGCGAAATCACTACCAAAACGCTGCACTTAACAAGTTAATCTTGCATGGGCGGCGCAGGGGGAAACTCCTGCGTGTTAACCTGTCAAATTCGGGGAAGCCGGTGGTAGGGTAATCCCGAGCCAAGCCTTCAATCTAAATTGAAGGAAGGTGGAGAGACTAGTTGGCAGGCACCTAAGTAGCAGAATCGCTATAGGGTGAAGGTATAGTCCAGACTGCAAACTGCATCAGCAGGATACGAAAGTATTGGCAGTAAGCATAACCCGGAGGTCGTAGGTTCGAGTCCTACCCCCGCTACTGAAACGGTGATGTAGCTCAGCTGGTCAGAGCGTGCCACTCATAATGGCGAGGTCGGAGATTCGAGTTCTCCCATCACCAAATATATTGAAAAATAGTAAAAACTCCTGAACAAGGAGTTTTTTTTGTTCTCTCGAACTCGAACCATTTGCGTAGTTATTGTACATCTAACTTGGAGGTTCGATATAATAATCCAGCATTTGACTTTCTTTCTATCTAACAGGTAGTCAAGACGATGCAAGCTAAACGCAAACTTCAACAAGAAGCTCGCCGGTTACGACAAGAAGGACTATCAATTAATGAGATTGTGGCACGATTGGGTGTAGCAAAAAGTTCAGTTAGCATATGGGTACGTGATATCAAACTGGACGATGAGCAACGAGGCAGATTGCATAAGCGCCGTAGCCAGTTCGGACTACACAATCGGGGATCAGAAGTCAACCGGGAGCGGGGGTTAAAGGTGCGCCAGGCATACCAGCAGGCCGGGCGCGAACGAGCCAGACAGAACTGTGCGCTTCATCTGGCAGGCTGTATGCTTTATTGGGCGGAAGGCGCAAAAGGACGTAATGGAGTCTATTTTACAAATTCCGATGCCAATATGATTATGTTCTTTACACGGTTTCTTAGGGAAGAGTTTCATATCCAAGATCATGAGGTGGCGTTGCGTATACATTGTCATACTTATGATGAACAGGAAATCAGTCGGATTGAACGTTTTTGGTGTGATTTACTGAACTTACCAACTTCCTGTGTTAAGAAGACGTATATTAAGGCAGGGAGTGATTCCCGCAATAACCGTCTTGCAAACGGCGTGTGTGATTTACGTGTCCATCGCACGGAAATCGTCCAGCATATCTTTGGCGCGATACAGGAATACGCCGGGTTTGATAATCCCGCATGGCTGTTCTGAGCGTAAAGGGTGAAGCGCCACGCAGCAGCCGATTACACTTCAAACTGTGCCAGGTCTGCCCAGGTTTCGCGGCGGCGGGCTATATGCCAAGTCTGGCCGTCCTCGTGAACGACGACCTCCGGCGGTCGTGGGCGCTGGTTGTAGTTGTTCGCCATGACCAACCCATAGGCTCCGGCGGTCAGGATGGCGAGTTGGTCGCCGGGCTGCACGCCGGGCAGATGGCGGTCGCGGCCCAGCACGTCGGTCGTTTCGCACACCGGGCCGACGATATGTATCCTGTCGGATGCGACCTCCAGAAGACTTCGCGCTCCGGGTACGGGAGGGGATTTTACCGGCACAATTTCGTGATAAGCCTCATACAGCGCCGGGCGCAGCAGTTCGGTCATGCTGCCGTCCGTAATCACGAATGTTTGCCCGGCCTGCTGCTTAACGTACAGCACGGATACCACCAGCAGACCGGCGTCCGCGATAATCGAACGTCCCGGTTCGAGCAGGACAGTATAATCCTTCAGCAGCGGTGTGAGCGCGGCGGCAAAGTCTTCCCAGTTGGGGATCGGGTCATCCGGCGTGTAGGCGACCGGCAGGCCGCCGCCGATATTCACCGTGCGAAGGTCTGGGTAGGGGGCGATCACCTCCAGCGCCAGCTTCACCGCGCTTCGGGTAGCCTGCGTATCGTGCAGTTGGCTGCCGATATGGAGGTGGATCGCGCTAAAACGGATACACGGATAATCGGACTGGTGCGCCAGCAGGTCCCGCGCCGCACCGATGGACAGGCCAAACTTCGCGCCGCCATGTCCGGTTGCAATGTGGCGGTGGGTGCTGGCGGCTACGTCCGGGTTCAGGCGCAGCGCGATCTGTGCCGTTCGCCCCATACTCGCGGCGAGGTCATTTAACAGCCGCAGTTCGCCCACATTTTCGACGTTAAACCAGCCGACATCCTGTTCCAGCGCGTAACGCAGTTCGTCCGGCGTTTTGCCGACGCCGGCAAAGACGATATTTTCCGGCGCTGCGCCGGCGTGTAACGCGCGGTAGATTTCACCACCGCTCACGGCGTCCATGCCCGCGCCAGCCCTGACCAGCGCCCGCAGCACAGCCAGATTAGCATTCGCTTTGGCGCTGTAGTGGATGTGTGGCCGCAAGGCAGCGAAAGCAGATTGCAGCCGCCGCAGGTTATCGAGCGCGCGGCGGAGGCTGTAGATATAAACCGGTGTGCCCGCGTGGGCGGCAATTTCGCTTACCGGAACGGAGTCGCAGTACAGCGCGCCGTTGTGATACTGGATGGAATCGTTGAGCATGATTTACTGTGGCAGGCCAGCGCGCAGGTTGAGCAGGCGGTAAACCCGCTGCGGGCTGTGGATACCTTTGAGTGATACCGATTCAAGTTCGGCCACTTCGACGAGATTATCTACCATATGATACGTGTTTTCGCTGATGAGTACCTGGCCGCCGCCGGCGATGCTGCACAAGCGCGATCCCAGGTTGACGATGCGCCCCAGCGCCGTAAACTCACTGCGAATCGGGTGGCCGAACTCGCCGGCAATCGCTTCGCCGGAACTGACGCCGATACCCATCATCGGCAGTTCGCGCCCCTGCGCGGCCATCTGCGCTTGCAGTTCTTCGTGTATCACCTGCATTTCCATTGCAGCCCCGGCGGCGCGGTAGGCGTGGTCGTCCATCAGTACCGGCGTGCCGAACAGGCCGATCACTTCGTCCCCAACGAACTTGTCCAGCGTACCGCCATATTTGAAGATTACATCGGTCATACGTCCCAGGAAAGCGTTGAGTGTGGATACCAGTTCTTCCGGTCTGGTGCGTTCCGCCCATTCGGTTGAGCCGCGCAGGTCGGCGAACAGCACGCTCAGGACCACCCGCTCACCATCAAGCAGGCTGGTGTCGGCACGCTGCAAGAGGTGTTCCAGCACTTTCGGATCAACCGACCGGCTGAGGAGCGCCCGCATCCGGCGCTGTTCGAGACGTTCAAAAATAGCGGTGTCCGCCTGGCTGGTAATCGCCGCCAGGATACGGCGGTCGTCGCTGTCAAAGCCGCGCGCATGGAGGCTGTTGAGCGCACCAAACACGCCGATAATACGTTCATTGAGGATGAGCGGGACAGCTATCATCGAGCGAACCGGGCCGGGCTGGTCGTTATAATAGACTAGTTCACCCCGGTCAATGGCTTCATGGGCAAGGCGCTGGATAACGGCCTGGAACTCAGGACTGGTCACCTGCCCGTCAACTGCCGAGGAGCGCAGTTCCAGTTCTTCATGCGTGCCGGTTTTATATAACATAATGAAGCCGATTTCACTGGACACCGCCTCGCACAGTTCGTTCAGGACGGCCTGAAGCATGGCATCGAAGTCTTTTTCCCGGTCGCGGATACGATCAATACGGTAGATGGTTTCCAGTTCACGCTTGCGCTGGGAAAGCTGCTGGTACAGGCGGCTGAAGACTACCGCCGAATCCATCTGAGACATCATGGCGTGCAGCGTCCGGTGGTCGCCGATTGAAAAGGTCTGTCTGCGCCCCACCACAACCGCGCCCAACCGCGCCCCGGCCACAATAAAAGGCGCCGCCAGCAGATGCAGGTTGTTTACACCGTCCGGCGTGGGGATAACCTGTGGAATGGTGATATCGCTGACGTGGTGGCGAATGGCATCAAGCGCCTGAGGGGGCAGTTCTTCCTTGTTGACCACGCTGCGTACGACCATCTCGCCGGTGTCGGTATGGGACAGCATCACCAGACAGACTTCGGCTTCAAAACGCCGCAGCAGAACGGCGGTGAAGCCGTTGATTAATTCGCTCTCGTTGGCGGTGCGGTCGCGCAGGCGGTCAATCTCGTAGATGGCTTCCAGTTCACGATTGCGCTGCACCAGCTTCCAGACCATACGCGCCTGGACAGCCGCCGAGTCAATCTGGCTTTCCGCCAGCGCCAGCAGCATGATCTCATCCGCCGTGAAGGGACGCGAGTCTCGTACCAGGGCGATGCCGCCCATCGGGAAATCATCCAGCACGATCTGCATCCCCAATGAAAACAGCCAGCGCGCGTCAGGTACCGGGGCGGGCGCAGCGAGTTCCATTGCCTGCCGGCACAGTTCGATGGCAATCGCGTCGGGGAGGCCGGGACTGGCAAGGCACTCAATATCATCGCTGGTTTCGGCCACCAGCATAATTGCGCAGCCTTCGGCTTGCAGCGTCGTCCTGAGCAGATCAGCGATGGCTTCAAACATCAACTGCGGGTCGCCTTCGTCGTTCAGCGTATCGCGCGCGCGGTCGAGTGCCAGAATGAACTGGAGTTCACGGTCACTGCGAGCGGCGTTAGGTCGTTCGGTTGGCATAAGGTACTTATTTCTCCCCGTTCAGCACAAACACGGTTTTAATTGAGACTATTGTACACTCCGGCAAGGCGCGGTATGCTCTTTACGCACAGTATAACAAATAACCGCTGGCGCGGCTTGCCAGCCGTAGGGTATGAATTTGGCAATCGAAAATGTTGAAACGAAACTGGCGCTGGATTATGAAGCAATCCGCCGCCGCGAATATGAACTGATCACACATCTGCTGGAGGTGCTGCCGAAGGTGGATAACCTGCCGGATGACCGGCTGGGGCAGATGCGTGACGCGCTATTTCATGCGGATCATCCGTTTCTGGTGGTACTGGTTGGGCCGTTCAGTTCCGGCAAGTCCAGCATCCTGAACGCGCTGCTCGGCCAGCCGGATTTGCTGGCCGTCGGGCCGGTGCCAACCACCGACCGCATCAGCATCCTGCGCTGGGGCGAGCACCCGGAGCGCATGAGTTCCGCCGGGGAAGTGGACACGGTATTCTATCCGTCACCGCTGCTGCAAAAAGTGAGCCTGGTGGACACACCCGGCCTTGAATCCATCTTCAAGAAACACGAAGAGACGACCCGCAAGTTTCTGCATCGCGCCGACGTGGTGCTGCTGGTGATGCTGGCGACCCAGGCGATGACCGCGCGCAACGTTGAATACCTGCAAACGCTGAAAGAGTATGGCAAGAAGGTCATCATCGTCATTAATCAGGCTGATCTGCTGTCCGCCGAAGAGGCCGAAACCGTGCGCGAGTACGTGCTTGACCAGAGCCAGACTGTGATGGGGTACAAGCCGGATGTGTGGCTGGTATCCGCCCGGCAGGGGCTGGCGGCGCACCGTGATGACGAGCTGGACAAGATGGCGTGGAAAGCCAGCGGCCTGAGCCGGATTGAGGAATATGTAGACGATCAGTTGAATGATGTAGCGCGGCTGCGGCAAAAACTGCAAACTCCGCTGCAAATCGCGCAGAATGTCAACCAGACGGCGCTGGCATCGGTACGTGCGAATCAAGCGGCGCTGGACAGCTATCAGGGCATCGCCAGCAATATCGAGCAGCAGTTGGGCGCGCAGAAGCGCGAACAGGAAAAGATCGTCCGCGAGACGAACGCCGAAGTGAGCGATAAATTTGGCGCGGCAGCCATGCGCGGCAGCGAGGCGATACAGGACATCTTCCGGCTGGGGCAGGCGTTTGCCTCGGTATGGCGCGGCCTGCTAGAACTGGTAGGGCTGGCGGGTCTGCTGCGGCGCGGCAGCGGTCATTCGTACATCAGGAATGCGTTTGAACGACGCAAGGCGTTCGAGCCGATTCAGGAACTGCCGGGGGTGGTGGGCAAACTCGCGCCGCGCCTGGAAGGTAAGGATATTCAGGATATTGATGATCTGGTGAAGTACGCCCGCCGCGAGATTGATGCGCTGCCGTCGGCCATTCAGGGTAAGGTGATCGGCAGCGTGCAGCCGCCGCAGAAGTACGACCGCACGGCCTTGCAGGAAGTACGCCCGGCGCTGGATGAACTGGAAGACGAGGCGAAGCAGGTTGAGACCGACCGGCTGGAACAAACGCTCCGCAATGCGCTGATGTACCTGGCGGCGTTTGAGGCCATTATCATGATCATCATCATTTTTGTGCTGCTGGCGGCTGGCGGCAGCCTGTTTTTGCCGGAAAATCAGGGTGCGCTGATCGCCGTGATTGTGGCGGTTGGCCTCGCGCTGCTGGGGCTGCTGTTTATGCCCCTGCGGGGACGGCTGCTGGAGTCGGCGTACACCAACCGGATGCTGAAACTGCAATCACGTTACATTGAGACGCTGACGAACGCGGCGGATAAACAGATCGAGTACGGGATGCGCCTGCGCCGGGACGCGATACTGCCGCTTACGCGCCTGATCGAAGCCCAGACCCAGATTCAGAGCGAACAACTGTCCCAGCTTCAGGCCGCGCAGCAGGAGATGGTCAAAATCGAAAGCGACCTGACCGCTCTGGGACGCAAACGTTTACCCTTGTGAGGATCAATTTGAGCACCCTTGACGGAACCTTAGCTGCTTTGCGCGAATCGGAGATTCGCCTGCTGACGGACATCGGCGCGACCCTGGCGGAGATGGGTGAGAACGCCCAGGAAGACCGCCGCCGCCTGCTGGATGTGGCGCAAGACCTGCGCGATATGTTCTTTCTGGTGGTCATCATCGGTGAGTTTAATGCCGGGAAGTCCACCTTTATTAACGGTCTGCTGGGGGATACCCTGCTGCCAATGGGCATTACGCCGACGACGGAAGTGATCGAACTCATCCGGTATGGCGAAAAGTTTGACCGCACGCCGGTAGTACGCGAAGATGGCATCCGTGAATGGACACATCCAAACACCGGCGCGCCGGGCGTGGCGCTGGTGGATACCCCTGGCGCAGGGTCGGTATTCCAGAAACATGAACGAATTGCCAAGTCGTTTCTCCATCGCAGCGATCTGGTCATCTTCGTTGTGTCGGCCAAACGCGCCTTTGCCGAAACCGAACGGCTGTATCTGGAACTGGCGAAAAACTATGGCAAAAAGGTGATCCTGGTGGTGAACCAGATTGACCTGCTGCAGCCGCGTGAGCAGACTGAAGTCCGGCGGTTCATTGAGCGGCAGGTGGAAGAACTGCTGGATATGCGCCCGCTGCTGTTTATGGTATCGGCTAAAGAGGCGCTGACCGCCGCGCGCGGTGGTCAGGTGGTGGGCGACCCCGGCGGCCTTGAGGCGGTGCGAGCGCATCTGCGCGGCGTATTCAGCGAAGCGCCGCCCGCCAAACAAAAACTGCTGGCGCAGCTTGATCTGGGCGAACGGCTGATCAAGCAGTATCAGGATGAGGTACAGCGTAAGGCCGATCTGGTGAGCGCGGACAGGGCTAAAGTGCGCGAGGTCGAGCAGGAGCTTGAACGGCAGTCGTTAGGGCTGGAAGCGCAGTTGAAGAGCGCCCGCGCCGAAATTGACAGCGTGTTTGAAGGGATGCGCCAGCGCGGCATCGCCTTCATTGACAGCAATCTGTCGGTCAGCAAAATTGGCCGCGTGCCCAAGCGCGAAACGCTGCAAGCTGAGTTTCAGGAAGTGGTGATCGGGCGGGCGCTGCGGGACATCAACGAGGCGACCGGCGGATATATCAACGCGGTGATTGACAACAGCCGCGCCTACTGGCGTGGGGTGATTGACCGCCTGAACCAACTGCGCGACCTGATGCAGCAGGAATTGAGCGGCCTGGACTCCGGCATTTATGCCGAACAGCGTGAAAGCCTGGAAGAAGCGATCAAGATTGCCGAGGCAGAACTGCGCTCGTATTCGACCGGCAAGGTCGCGGCAGACATTCAGGAGATGTTCCGCCTCAACATGAATGCCTTTACCGCCAGCGCGACGGCGGCGGTTGTGGGGTTGATTCTGACGATTCTGGCAGTGGCGGCCCCCGGCGGTGTGATCGGCGCGACGGTGATTTACGCGACCGCGACCCTGGCATTTGTGATCGGCGCGCCGGTGGCAGTGGGCGGCAGTTTGCTGGCGCTGCGGTATTACCGGCGGGTGTCCCGCGATGCCAGGAATGAACTGCACTCGCAGATTGACCACATCGAAAAATCGTACCACGACGCGCTGCATGACCTGACGGCGAAGGAACGCGGACGGCTGACACAGTACGGCAAGCAGGTGCTCACGCCGATCTTCAGCCGGCTGGAAGTGCTGGCCCAGCGGTATGCCGCGCAAAGCGCCGCGCTGCGGGCGCACGTTTCGCAGATCGCTACGCTGCGCGAGGGAATTGAAAAGAGCAGCTAGGCGGACGGCAACCAGAGATTGGCGACAGGGGAGGGTCTCAGACCCTCCCCTACGTTTTTCGGTTTGCGGCGGCGTGGCAAGGCGTGTAATCTATGCCATAAAACCGAGTATTATTGTGAGAGGATTTTGCGCCATGTCCACGCCCAGCGTAACCATTCCGAGTTTGATACTGAAACAGCTTTATACTTTTGGCAGTCTTAAGAACGTGGATGGCGGCATCCGTTTTTCGATCAAGAACCGCCTGAGCGATGCCGGATTTGCCCGGCTGAACGGGATCAGGATTCGCGGGCATGAGATTCCGTTAGCGCAGGTCAGCATTGATCTGGGTGAGGGCAGCATTCTGCGACCGGATCAGATTACGCCGGACAACCCGGTGGATTTTCCGCTGCGTAAAACGCTGGATGTATACGTACACGGCGAACACCTGCCGTCCGGCAAACATGAAATTGAAATCGCTTTCGAGGCGATTCCGTTTGGCGAACTGGTGCTGAAGGTCGAAGACGCGATCACCGAGGCGGATGATCATCTGGTGCGGCTGCCGCGCAGCGAACGCGACGATTACGAACTGGATGTGATCCGCGAACGGCAGCGATTTGTCGAGGACTTCACCGGCGCAAAGCTGGAACACGTCAGCCAGTTTTCGTTTGACCCCCATGCCGCGAAGGGAAATGTGGAACATTTCACCGGTGTAGCACAGATTCCGCTGGGGTTTGCCGGGCCGATTCGGATCAACGGCGAACAGGCGCAGGGTGATTTCCTCATCCCGCTGGCAACGTCGGAAGGCACGCTGGTTGCCTCGTACAATCGTGGCATTAAAGTGGTGAATCTGTGCGGCGGTGTGAAGTGTACGGTCATCGGAGACGCGATGCAGCGCGCGCCGGTGTTTGTGATGGAGGACGCGCGCGCCGGGCGGGAGTTCGTCAAGTGGGTGGAAGCCAATATGGATAAAATCCGCTACGAGGCTGAGGCCACCTCCCACGTTGCCAGACTGCAATATATTGACGCCTACCAGTCGAACAAGTTCGTCTATCTGCGTTTTAACTATTCGACCGGCGATGCTGCCGGGCAGAACATGGTCGGTCGAGCGACGTTTGGCGCGTGCAGTTGGATGCTGGATCACTATGAGGCGAAGGATACCATCAAACATTTTTATCTGGAGTCGAACTTCGCTACCGACAAGAAGGCATCCCATGTGAATGTCATGCGAACACGTGGCAAGCGGGTAACGGCGGAACTGGTGGTCAAACGCAGCGTGCTGCTCCAGCACATGCGGGTGGAGCCGGCAAGCCTGCATTACCATTCATCAGTGGCGAATGTTGGCGCGTTCCTGTCCGGCGCGAATAACAACGGGGCGCATTCGCCCAACGCGATTACCGCTATGTTCATCGCTACCGGGCAGGATGTGGCGAACGTCGCCGAGTCGTCCGCCGGGATTATCTATACCGAACTGACAGATGAAGGTGATCTGTACGTATCACTCACCATCCCGTCGCTGATCGTGGCGACCTACGGCGGCGGCACGGGGCTGCCAACCCAGCGTGAGTGTCTGGAAGTGCTGGGGTGTTACGGCAAGGGTAAGGTGAACAAGCTGGCGGAGATTGTCGCCGGGGTGGCGCTGGCGGGTGAACTGTCGCTGGGCGCGGCGATTTCATCGTCGGACTGGGTGTCCAGCCACGAGAAGTACGGGCGCAACCGGTAAGTCTTATAGAGTGTCTGTACGTAGAGGCGAACCGCCGGTTCGCCCCTACCGAGGGATGTTTTCTATGTCTTTATATCAACAGGCCGAGCTTACCTTTTATCTGGTGATTGCGGCGTTCCTGGGTATGGTTATTGGGCTTGACCGGGAACGGCATGACCAGCCCGCCGGGCTGCGTACCCATATGCTGGTGAGTATGGGGGCGTGCCTGTTTACGCTGATCTCGGAACATGCCTTCCCGCTGGGCGACCCGGCCCGAATTGCCGCGCAGATTGTGAGCGGCATCGGGTTCCTGGGCGCGGGCACGATTCTCCAGCGCAAAAGCAGCGTTCACCATCTCACGACGGCAGCGAGTATCTGGGCAACGGCGGCCATCGGTATGGCGGTCGGTGTGGGCGCGTGGTTCCTGGCGCTGGCCTCGGCAGTCCTGATCTGGTGTATTCTGGCGGTGATACGGATTTTTACCAAAGATCAGCGCGCATCAGCCAAGATACGACCCTCTGAGGACGATGAAGCCTGATCTAGTCGAGTTCGTGTATTGTGCGCAGCATGAGCAGCAGTGAAGTGATGTCCGGTTCGGCGCGGCCATCACGCGGTGGGCCAAGCGGGTCGCTCACGTCCGGGTCGCCCAGCAGCGCGTGGGCAATATTTCGCATACCGTGACTGAGCGCCACCAGATTGTAACCGCCTTCCATCACAAACACGATCTTTCCCCCGCAAAACTGGGCGGCGATACGGATGAGTTCGCGGGTAAGATGGGCATAGCCGGTGAGGCTGAGACGCATCCCGGCCAGCGGATCCGTCCAGTGGGCATCGAAACCGGCGGATACCAGTATCAGTTCGGGCTGAAAGCGTTCGGCGGCGGGCCATACCACCTGCTCAAAGATGGCGGCGTAGTTGTGATCGCCATGTCCGGCGGACAGCGGCACGTTGATGGTGTAACCCCGTCCGGCATCCACTCCTGTATCCTTTAACGCGCCGGTGCCAGGGTAAAATGGAAACTGGTGAGTGGAGATAAACAGGATGCTGGGGTCATCATAGAACATGGCTTCCGTGCCGTTGCCATGATGCACGTCGAAATCCACGATCAGGATGCGCTCAATATCGTACTCACGCTGCGCGTAAAGCGCCGCAATCGGCACGTTGCCCAGGATGCAGAAGCCCATACTGTAACCCGGCATGGCGTGGTGGCCGGGCGGGCGAACGGCAGCCAGCGCGTTGTCCGCGCGCCCGCTCAGGACTTCTTCGACGGCACGTACCACGCCGCCGGCGGACAGCCGCGCGGTAGTGTAACCATTGGGATTGATATAGGTGTCGGGATTCAGGTGCATGACCGGCTGTGTCAGGCGATCAATCTGGCGCAGCGTGCTAAGATAATCGCGGCTGTGGACAGCTTCGATAAGTTCTTCGGCGGCGGGAAACGGCTCCAGCCGCGTCATGCGGGCGCTCAGTCCAGCCTGGTCAAGTTCCTGCCAGACGGCACGAATTCGTCCGGCGTGTTCCGGGTGGCCGGGCAGGTCGTGGTTCACATAATTGGGGTGCGTAACGTAAGCAGTGGTCATGGGCTGTCTCATTCCGGTTAAGCCAGTGCTGGGGCATCGTCCCGCGCGACCCCGGCACAGAGGATGATTGTGACGAGAAATGATTAATCCGGCAAGCACCCTTTCGGTTTTGGTCAAAGATTTTTATAATGAACCTCATCCCCCAGTCCGGCCAGCAACTGCCGCAAGCCTGGGTGATACGAGTTCGAGGGGATTCATTTATGCAGTATGAACGTCTGGTGCAGTGGGCGCGTGAGGTCTGGGAGAAGCGTTGGCCGGGCCGCGCGTACACCACCATCTGGGCGTCAGCAGAATGCAGCAACATGATCGCGCAGAATCAGGTGCGGGCGGGGCGTAAGCTGCGGGGCAAAGCACGCTTTGACGGCGTAGAACCGCTGCACTGTCCGGTCATCGTGCCGATCAGTGATTACGGCTCTCGCGGGAAAAAGATGGTGCTGACCGCCACCGCCGGCGCTTACATCTTCAAATTCTCGGTCGAGGGCGAAGACCCGTTTGAAGTCGTTTATGCCAGTTCGTATTTTGACGACGATGTACAGGACTTAACCGCTGTCGCTTTAGTGCCAACGGGCAAGCTGGAAACCTGGGCCGCGTTTGAATTTGCCTGCGCGCGGGCCGTGCGTCCCCGGATTCGCCGCCGCCGTGATGTGTATATCATCGGCGGAACGGACGCTTTTTTTGACCCGACGGTGGACTGGGACGATGTAATCCTGCCGGATGACCTGAAAGATGATCTGCTGGAGGACATGGAAGCCTTCTTCACGAAGGGCGTTCATATCTACCGGCAGTTGAAACTTGCACCGTTCCGCAAGCTGCTGCTGGCCGGCGTGCCGGGTACGGGCAAGACGATGCTGTGCGCGGCGATGGCGAAACTGGCGATCAACCAGGGGCGCATCGTCGTGTACGTGTCCGGTTCCGACCGTGACGGCGCATCGTTTGAAAAGATTCAGCGCGCGCTGCAAGCGGTGACGGCGGCGCGGTATCCGGTGCTGCTGATCGTTGAGGAACTGGACGCCTATCTGCAAGGTGATGACAAGGCGCGGATTCTGAACGTGCTGGATGGGGTGGAGTCGCCCAACAACCCGGAAGGGGCGCTGCTGCTGGCAACGACCAATTACCCGGAGGTGATTGATGAACGGATCGCCAAACGGCCGGGGCGGCTCGACCGGATTTTTGTCATTCCGACCATTCAGGATGACCACCACGCCGAGCAAATGCTGCGGTATTACATGGCTGACCAGTGGAAAGACGAACATACGGTCGTCATTCCCGAACTGATTGACCAGCCGGGCGCGTTTGTGCGGGAAGCGGCGCTTCATGCGCGGATGCTGGCCGCCCACGAGCACCGCACCGAGGTTACACTGGAGTATTTGCAGCAGTCCATTGACAGCCTGCTGCGGCAGATTCGCGCCGGGAATGATTTCCTGAAGGATCGCCGTCCGATAGGA
>JARKOK010000111.1 GCA_029975765.1 Aggregatilineales bacterium | reverse complement strand
GTAACCCATGTGACAACACCCGTGCGCGCACCCAGTGGGCTGTATTATCCCAATCGCATCGCCCGGTTTTACTTTCAGGCGATGGAAGATGTGATGGGCCAGAGCGGCCTGAACGTCGTCCTCGGTCTGGCCGGGCTGGAGGCCTATATTGGTCGTCCGCCGGGCGATAACCTGGCGGGAGAATTTGATTTCGCCGCGATGGCCGCCATTCAGGTCGCGCTCGAAGAAATGTACGGGGAGCGCGGCGGGCGGGGGATGGCGCTGCGGATTGGCCGCGCCAGCTTCGCTCACGGAATGCGGTCGTTCGGCGCGCTGGCCGGTATGAACGACCCGGCCTTTCGCGCCCTCCCCCGCGATGCTCGCTGTCGCCTGGGGCTGATGGCGCTGGCAAACGTTTATTCCAGTTTTTCCGATCAGCAGTCGTCGTTTGAGGAAGACGCGCAGGCCTATCGTTTCATCGTCCACAACAGCCCGATGGCCTGGGGGCGAACGGCGGAAAAACCCGTGTGTCATGCGCTGGCCGGCAACTTGCAGGAATGTATGCGCTGGATTTCCAACGGCGACGAATATTATGTGATGGAAACCTCATGCCGCGCCTGCGGCAGTGAAACCTGCGTCTTTACCATCCACAAAACACCCATAGGGAGTGGGGTTCGTGAGTGACAAACACAGACTCCTGATCGTTGAAGATGATCTTGACCTGGCCGAAATGCTCAGTTCGTACTTCCGCGCGCTGGGATATGACACCTTCACGGCCTCATGGGGCAAAGACGCGCTGGAGGTGAGCAGCCAGGAGACCCTTCACCTGATTATGCTGGACATCCGCCTGCCGGATATTGACGGCTATGAAGTGTGCCGCCAGCTCCGGTCGCAGCGCCGCACGATGGACGTGCCGATCATCTTCCTGACGGAAAAACGCGACCGGGTGGACAAACTGCAAGGTCTGGAACTGGGTGTGGTGGATTACATCACCAAACCGTTTGACATTCAGGAACTGCGCCTGCGCGTGCGGAACGCGATTGCCCGCGCCAGCCGTCCCAACCTGTCAAACCCGGTCACCGAACTGCCGGAAAACGATCTGGCGCTGGAGCGTCTGAATGGCCTGCTGCTCAGTGATACCCCCTGGGCGGCGCTGCTGCTGTCGCTGGCCGGCATCGTGAAGTTCCGCGAGGCGTATGGCTTCGTCGCGGCGGACGATGTGCTGCGCGCCGTAACGCTGATGATACGCGGCGCGGTGCGGGAGCATGGCAGCGAGGATGATTTCATCGGTCACCTGAACACCGAAGATTTTCTGATCGTCACCACGCCGGAAAAAGTCAACGCGATCCGCGAGCGGGTGGAAAACCGGGTGCGGCTCTCCCGCGAGTACTTTTACCGCGACCGCGACCAGGCACAGGCGATAGACGAAAGCAGCGAACTGCGGCTGCGCAGCGGCATTGTCCAGCATACGGACGGCCCGTTCGCCGATGCTGACGCGCTGAAGGCCGCGCTCTACACGGCGGCAGTCCCCACCTGACGAACCTTCCTGCCGGGGTACGCCCCGGCTTTTTTTGTCTGTCGCGCGTCCATACTCACCTTGTCGAAAAGGCTGCCCTCAGGCATAATCCCCTACCGCAGCCCAGGAGGAGAGAGTGTGAAGATTGGTCGCGCCTTTTCATACGCCTTTGAAGACCCGGAGATTAGCGGCAAGCTGGTGACGGCGGCGGCGCTGAGTTTCGTGGGGGTCATTACGCTGCCGCTGCTGCTGGTTGGTCTGGTCGCCTGGGCGGCACTGATCGGTTATCTGGTTGATCTGATTCGTAACCTGAACAATCACCACCGCTTTCCCCTGCCGCGCTGGGAAAACTACGGCGACAAGATGAGCAAAGGCGGGCATGTGCTGGCGGCGCTGCTGGTGTATAACCTGCCAAACCTCGCGCTCGCCTGCCTGACAGCCGCTACCTCTAACTTCTGGCAGGAAGGAGTGCTTGGCAGCGCCCTGTCGCTGGGGACGCTGTGCTGCGGTGTGCCGCTGCTGCTGGTGTACAACCTGCTGACGTGGCCGATGTTCGCGCTTGGCCTGTCGCGTTATGCCGACGAAAACAACGGCGTGACGTTCTTCCAGTTCGGCGATCTGTTTAATGCCGTGCGCCGCCGGCTGGATGTGAGCCTGGTGTGGGTGCTCGTTATGCTGGCTGTGACGCTGCTGTTCGCGCTGGTGTTCGCCATCCCGTGTATTGGCTGGCTGATCGCGCCGCCGCTGGCGCTGCCGGTCATCGGCTACCTGACGGCGCAGTACGCCTCACAGGTGGATCAGCCCGGCAGATAAGGCTCGACGTAGTAACTGGTGCGGTCGCCTTCGGCAATCCAGCCCTCAACGGCCTCATACCGTATCCTGAACCAACTGTAACCGCCGTTGCAGACCGGCCCTTCCAGCACCATAAACACCGACAGCACCGGCATAATCGCTTTGACGGGTCTATCGGTGCCTGGCCCTTCGCGCACGTTCACCGGACGCGGGTCGTCCGGCAGCACGCGCCCGCGTTCCTGTACGATCAGGCGGGTGCGCGGCGCGTCAGGACAGACCGGCGTGGGCGAGGGCGGCAGCGTCGGCCAGATGAACGGCGTCGGTGTCGGCTCGTCCG
Organism: Aggregatilineales bacterium; assembly: GCA_029975765.1. Classification (GTDB taxonomy): domain Bacteria; phylum Chloroflexota; class Anaerolineae; order Aggregatilineales; family Phototrophicaceae; genus CFX2. The sequence continues at coordinate 31,614 of JARKOK010000111.1, read as the reverse complement.
GCAGCGGGCTGGCCGTCAGGGGTGAGGGAGTCGCCGCCGTAAGCGCGCGGCGGGTCGCCTCGGGCGTGGTCGTCGGCACGCTGACCGCGTTACAGGCGGACAGGATCAGCAGCGCCAGCAGCGAGAGGCATAACTGAAGCCGCCAGACGTTAAAACGTCTGGCCGCCATCCGGCCATCTTCACTCAGGGGAACCCAAAACAGATGCGAGGCTGTCAGACCGGCGGTTGCAGCCGGCCTGGTTTTCCGGCGCGACAGACACGGGCAAGGCCGCATATCATTTTGTATAATTCGCCGGGTTGCTCTGGCTGCCGCGTTTGCCATCCGGCCAGGTTGTATTTTCGTCAAACTTCACGCCGTTAACATTCGCGCCTTTCAGATTGGCGTTGAGCAGGTTAGCCGCGTTGAACACCGCGTTCTGCAAATTGGCGTTCTCCAGGCGCACGCCTTGCAGGTTCGCGCCGGTGAAATTCGCTCCCAGCAGGGTCGCGCCAAAAAAATCGGCAAACGGCATCTGCGCCGTCGTGCAGTCCACGCCGGTCATATTGGTTGAACGCAGAATCGTTTCGCGGCAGGTGGAAACCTTCATATTCGCGCCGCGCAGGTTCGCGCCTTCCAGATTCAGGCGCGTCATATCCAGCGCGCTCAGGTCAACGCCGGACAGGCGGGGCGCGCTGCCTGACGGAATAAGCGCCAGGATCAGTTCTTTACGGCTGATTTCGGCCATCGTTCGTTTCCTCCCGGTAATAAGCCACAATTTCATCAATCGTCTGATCAAGCGGGATCGTCGGCGACCACTCAATCGCCGCCCGAATTTTTTCGAGGCTGGGCACCCGCCGCCGAAAATCCTCAAAACCCGCTTCGTAAGCCTGATCGTAGGGCACGTAGCGCACTTCCGACCGGCTGCCGGTGCGCTGCCGGACGCGCTCGGCCAGTTCGCCGATAGTGATTTCTTCCTGGCTGCCGATGTTAAATACCTGCCCGACAGCCTGCGGCGCCGCCGCCAGATCAACCATCGCCGTCACCACATCCCGCACGTTGCAGAAACAGCGCGACTGCTGCCCATCGCCGTACACTTCCAGCGGCGCGCCGGCCAGCGCCCAGCGCACGAAGCGCGGCAGCACCATGCCGTACTGCCCGGTCTGGCGCGGGCCAACGGTGTTAAAGAACCGCATAATCACCACCGGCAGGCCAACCTCTTTATGGTATGCCAGGGCCAAAAATTCGTCAATTGCCTTCGAGGCGGCGTAGCTCCACCGGCTGCGCGTGGTCGGCCCCATCAGCCGGTCATCATCTTCATGAAACGGAAACCGCACGCCCTTGCCGTAAATCTCGGACGTGGACGCGATCAGCACTTTTTTGCGGTAGCGCCGCGCGGTCTGCAAGACCACTTCGGTACCGCCGATATTAACTTCAATCGTTTCAATCGGCGCACTGATGATCTTCTCCACCCCGACAGCGGCAGCCAGATGGTAAATCACGTCACACTCGCTTGCCAGCCGGTCAAGCACATGAATGTTACGAATATCCTCAATCGCATACCGGAAGCGCGGATTACCTTCGAGATGGACAATGTTACGGAACTGGCCGGTACTCAGATTGTCCATGATCGTCACCTGCTGGCCGTCCGCTAACAGCCGTTCCGCCAGATGGCTGCCGATGAACCCGGCCCCGCCGGTGATAAGCGCGTGGGTCAAAATGGCTGTCTCCCTCGTAAAGTGCCACCTTGGGGTGCAGTCGAGACACGGCATAACATATCCCGGCAGACCCCACCGCCGGATGATGTTACCGTATGGGGGCATCGTCCACAAGCGGCGGCGGGCAAGCGCGGGGCGAGCGTAGGCATCGCCACCTGGTGCAAAATCAGCGCACACGGGTTGAACGCTGTAGGGGAGCGCCTGTGTGCGCTCCCCGGCGGCCCATCAAATTAATCTTGTTGGTTACCCTACCCCTTTGCCCGGTGGTAGTCGGCTGTTCGCGCCGAGGCGCGCTGTTGAACGCCTCTGCATGAGGCTGACCCGTCCGGGTTAAGCGCCGCCGTTCAGGATTTTGACGAAATAATCGGCTGCGCCGTTCTGGCCGCCCTTCAGCGAAATTTGCAGACCATCAAAACGCGGCTGATTGGAACTGGCGCGGCACAGCGGCGCGCCGGGCGCAATCGGCACAATTGTTTCCAGCGCGTAGATGCCCAGTTGTTTGGAGGCGTAACCACAGGTATCGCCCCCCGCCACACATGCCCGCTTCAGGCCGGTGCGTTCCAGCAGTTCCCGCAGGATAAGCCCCTGCTGCGTCCCCAAACGGCTGCCCACTGTCTGCGGATCGAGGCCGATGGACTGCATATACTGTTTTGTCATTCCAATCGCCGGGTCTTCCGGCCCGCGCGCCGAATACAGCAGCACGCTGCCGCCGTTACCCAGGATGGTCAGCGCCTGCTGAATCGCTTTTTCGCGTTCGGCGTCGGCAGCAGCCGGATCAACCAGACACGGGGAATCCAGCCGGATGCCGGCAAAACCCCGTTCCAGCGCATAATCAATCTGTTCGGCGGTCGGTGGCGCGGCGCTGCCAGAAACCACAACGAGTTGATCCACTTTTCCGGGTGATTGGAGCGGTTCCGGTTTTTCGACCACGCCAACCGCCTGCCAGTGCATCGTCAGCGCGTTTTCAACGCCGGATGAGCCGACAAAAAACACCGGCTTGTCGCCGCGCAGCCCCCAGACAATACGCCCGATGTGCGCCAGATGCCGCTGGTCGAGCGTATCAAACAGCACGATTTGCGCGCCATCGTTCATCAACTGCTGGAAACGTGCGTCAATCTCGGCGTCCGATCTTTCCATGTGCCACACGTCAATCAGCCCCATCGAGCGCGAGGTTTGTTTGCCCAGATGCAGCCGCAGGTCGCTTTCGTTCATCGGCGTGATCGGGTGTTTGCTCATCGTCGGATGGCGATCCAGCCGGTAGGTGACTTCGCCCACGCGCGCGAACAGGTTGCCAAACACCACATAGCGGCGCAGCGCCGGCGAGCCGACGATTAATGGGACAACCGGCGGCTTAAAAATGTCGAAGCCGATGTCAATCGCGTGGCCGATGCTGCCAATGGTTGGCGACGAGTCGAAGGTGGAGCAGATTTTGTAATGAAAAAACGGCGCGCCCAGGCTGGCAATCGCCTTGAAACGAGGGATGAGTTCTGTGTCCATCTCGGCGGGGGTCATGGTGCGGCTGACCCCGGCGACACCGACCGCGCGGACGCTGGCAAAGCGCCCGGTTAGCTGCTCCGGCGTTGGCGGTTCGAGGAACAGCACGGTGGGCACACCGCCGATTTCGAGCGACTCCATCACATCGGTTGAGCCGGTAAAGTCATCGCCGTAAAACGTGAGTAATAAGTCAGTCATGAGAATGTCCTTTCTTGCGAATATCATTTTGTAGGGACGCGGCATGCCGCGTCCCCCCTACGCCTTCGTTTTCTTGCCAAACTTCTCTAATGCCTGCCGCAGTTCGGCATGATCGCGGGCATATTCGTCGAGTGTGATGCCCTGTACCGAGGCTTCCCATGCCTGCTTCAGCGATAACACACCCGCCGCCGCGCCGCCGGGATGCCCCTGAATCCCCCCTCCGGCGATGTACATGAAGTCGGTTGTTCGCGTCAGCCGGTAGGTGTCCGGCAGTTGCCCCGCCCACATGCCCGAACCCACCACCGGCAGCAGCCGGTCTTCCTGGCTGAACAACGGCGTCAAACACTGTCCGATGGCATTGACCACTGACGCATCGGCTTCCCAGTATTTGTTGCGAATGCCGTTCACATGCAGGTGGTCAACACCGACCAGCCGCCACAATTTGTTGTAGGCGTTAAATTCCATGCCCAGCAGCGGGCAGCGGGTCATCATGCCCCAGCCATTGCGGTGGGCATGAATCGGAAGCTGGCTGCGGCGGCGCAGATAACGCACGCCGGCGTAGCCGACGTGATTGATGTTCACCATAACGCAGCTGCCACCCGCAGCCAGCACTAAATCGTGATTGCGTATGAGGGTTTCCGGGTCGTCGCTGCTGATGTTAAACGCAAACATAGTGCGTTTGCCGGTGCGATCCGCCACATCGTTGATGACGCGCATCACCGCTTCGATACGCTGCGCCAGCGGTGAATACGGCGGATTGGTCATCTTTTCGTCATCTTTGACGAAGTCCACACCGGCTTCCGCCAGCGAGCGAACCATCGCGGCGGTTTGTTCCGGCAGCAGGCCAACATTCGGTTTGATGATCGAAGCGATGATGGGACGGTCGTAAACGTTGGTCAGCCGGCGCGTGCCGTTGACGCCGAACTGCGGGCAGGGATGCGCCTCGCCAAACGCGGCGGGCAGTTCGATGTCCAGCAGGCGCAGGCCGGATAACTCGCGCAGTTCGGTCACGCCGCCCAGCACCACCGCCAGCAGCGTTGACAGTTCCATGCCGGTGACTTCCAGCGGCACGCTGACCATCACCTGCGCGCGGTAGTGCGGCGTTTGAAGCGGACTTTCGCCGTAAGGCAGAGCCGCCTGTTCAACGGTTTCCAGCGCCTCAACCTTCTCTACTACTGCCGAGAATCGTTGTTTCAGTGCTTCGGTTTCGCCGGGTACTTTCGTAAACGTGCCGGACGACAGCGCGGCGGCGGTGATGTCAGCGGCCCGTTCCGGCGGAAACGGCGACTCGATCAGATATGTACAGCGCACAACATCGGCGGGGGTCATTAGATGATTTACCTCGGTTACAGTTAACGTTTTTTGCCCTCACCCTAAATCCCGCTCCCTCATGGAGAGGGACTTAAAGACGTTTAGAGAACCATATCTCTCCCCTTCACCCTGACGCGGAGCGGAAGGGGACGGAGGATGAGGGCAAAGTGCCCAACCTACCTACCCATCCACCCTGACAACCGCGAACGGCGGCAGGGTCAGGCGCAGGCCGTCCGCGCCGGCTTCAAGCTGCTGCCCGGCCTGAGCGCGGTAAGCGTCGGGGTCGGACATCGCCGCTTCGGCATTGGTTTCGTCCAGCAGTTTGAGTATCCACGACCCGCTCAGTCCCGGTATCAGCACGGTTTGTTTATCCGGCGTGAAGTTCGCCAGCAGCAGGCGCGTCTGGCTGCCTTTTCGCAGCGCCAGGCCATCAACGGCCAGAAGATCGCTCGATTGGCTGCGAACGGCTTCGCCACCCTTGAACTCGCCTATATCGGCAAAGATGTGGTACAGCGGGAACACACCACCGGGAATGGAGTGGAATTTCTCCGGCACAGGCGAACCTTTGGCGGTTTCCATCACGCCGCGCCAGCCGGTGGTTTCGTAATAGGTCACCGAGGCCGTGCCGCTCTCCGCCATGTATTTGATGCTGCCCGCCGTCCAGCCCGCGCCGAACAGCGACATCTGACGCGCATCCACCTGGGGCGGCAGTTCGCCGGGAGGCGTGGCCGGTTCGGGGCCGGTGGCGTTGGGATTCCAGCGCATCCTGAAGGTGATCGGGCTGACGACGACCGGCAGGCCATTGGCGAACGCTTTCGCGCTGCGGACGGTTTCCGCCTGCGTCAGCAGCGTTTCCGTGACTGAGGCGTTGTCTACCGCGTGTACCGTCGCGTTGTTGGAAAAAGTTACGAAGTCAGCGACTTCGACCGGCGGGCGTTCGCGGTTAAGTTCGGTGAAAAAGGCATCCGTGCCCGCGCCAACCGAAGCGCGTTCCGCCCATTCCCCCAGCCGTTCGCGCGCCAGCATTACCCATTTGGTCGTCGTGGACTTTTCCTTTTGATGAAACACCGACCAGCGCGATATTCGAGGTTGAAGCTGTTCCAGCAGCAGGCGGAAGGTGGCTAGTTCGGCTTCAGCGTTATCGGTCAGGAACAGCGCCACTTCCAGCCCCACGCCAATTGCTGCCGCTTCCTGCGCTGCCTGCCGGAATTTCGCTTCGTAGTCCGGCTGAGCGAATTTCACGTCCACTCGCAGATGTGACAGATTCAGTGCCTTCAGCCGTTCGATGTCACGCTCGGTCAACGGCTGGCCGTGACTGGCCGCGCCCAGGCCGATGTCCGGCAGTGGAGTCGTCTCATCGAGGATGTTAAACGTCAGACCGCCGGATGCTGTTTCGATCTTCGGCGCGCCGCCGATTAATCGCAGCGTGATTTTCTGGCTGATCTTCATCCCGGCTTCGACTGTTACCGGGAAGGGCAGGCCGAGCGGTGTGCAGTAGGTCTTAAACGAGGCGTCCGTCCAGTTGCGCTGGTCTTCCATCTCGAAGGTATCCCCTTCCATGCAGACTTCAGCCTGCACGCCGGGCAGGACTTCATGCGTGATTTTGCGCAGATTCAGAAATGGCTGGTGCGGCGCGATCTCACGCGGGAAGGCGCCCTCGTAGGTATTGCCATCCACGTCCTCAATCGTGCAGGCTTTGCCGGCGCAGTTGATGGGATGCAGGATGCAGAAGCCGATGCGGTTGCGGTTGAAGGTTGACAGCGCCGCGCCGTCCATGCTGAACGTGACCGTGCCATCCGGCGTGCCGCTGATGTCGCCCGTCCAGACAAAATGAATCTCGCCGTGTTTGTGTTCGGAACGATAGTGGATGTGGAACGAGGCGGGCTGCCGGTCAATCCGCACATCGCTCAATTGGCCGGGGATCGTGCCCCAGTTCTGATCACGCACAGCGGAATAAATCTGATGCAGCACCTCCTGCCCGCCCAGTTTGACCATCCGCAGGCTGCCGTTGTCGTAAATCAGACTCAACGGCCCGGCGCGGAGAGGAAGCGTTTCAGGCAGGGGAGCATCGCTGCCGTAATAAATCCTGTTTTGGGAAAGTGAATTCATAAGTTTAGCCTTTCAATACCCCCCATATTCATTTGTGAAAATAATCACATTTGTATGACAACTTGACAATATACAGCATACTGTATACAATCTCATTATACTCTCATATTCTGACTCAGCAAGCAGCAAAATTTTCCATTACGTTGAAACGATTTTTATGAAAGTTTTCTCACAAATACGCCCGATCAACCTGCGCGAACAGGTCGCTGAACAAATCCGCACGGCCATTATTGAAGGGCGTTTAAAACCCAACGACCACATTACGGAAGCGGAATTAACTGAGCAGTTGGGTGTCAGCCGCACACCGGTGCGAGAAGCCCTGATTATCCTGGAACGCGAAGCCCTGATCGTCTCCGTACCGAATCGGGGCTGTTTTGTCCGCGCATTTAATGAAGAGGACGTAGAAGCCATCTTCTCCATGCGGACAACCCTGGAAAATTTCACTGCTGAACTGATTCATCCTACACTGACCGACGCCGATTTCGACTACCTGCAGGGTCTCATCAATACCCAGCGCACCTACATCGAACAGAACGATTTTAAGCAGGTGCGCAGTACGGATATGGCTTTCCACCAGTATTTGATTAATTACAGCAACCACCCCCTGCTGATGCGCAACTGGCAGGAAATCGTGGCCCAGATCGCGGCGGTGCTGTACCTGCGGGCCGATGCCGATCCGGGCTACGACGAGTACCTGGCGATAGAGGATCACTGCGCGATTCTGGATGCTTACCGCGCGCGTAATCTGGGCCGTATCTGTCAGGAAAATCGCCGGATTAACCAGCGCGTGGCCGCCGAATGTATGGCCGCCGTTCGTGGGCTTAACAAACGACGCGGCAGGAAATCTGGCCGGCGGCAGGCCAAAACGTGGCTTCAACATCCCGATGGATGATGAGCGAGTTTTCGGAGAAATAAACTAAAAGGAGGGAGCGAAAAGGACACACCGGCACTCCATGTCCGATCCAACAATCGTGTTTTATTTACTTTGGAAAGGAAATAAATCCATGTTCAATAAATTGACAAAACACGGGATTGCTCTCATTGTGGTCGCATTACTGGCGACGATGATGTTCGGCACAACCCTGGCCCAGGATAAGCTGACCATTTGTTTTGGCTTCCAGGATTTGGAAACGGAATTCTGGGTTGCCGGCCACAAGGCCATCACCGAAACGCTGCGTGAGCAGGGGCATGAAGTGCTGGAATACAACGCCAACGAAAACCCCGACCGCCAGCTTGAGCAGGTGCGCGAGTGCATCGCCCAGGGCGTGGACGGCATCATCATCATCCCGCAGGACGGTGACAGCGCCGTGACCATCATCAACGAAGCGCAGGACGCCGACATTCCGATAGCGGTCTTCAACCGTCCGCCCAATGATCGCAGCAAGGGCATCACCGTCGTCGCCGACAACGTGAGCGCCACCGAACAGGCCGTTGAATTCATCGCTCAGAAGGCGCTGGCGAAGTGGGAAGCCACTGGCAAACCGATCAAGCCGTTGATCGTCGTCGGTGCGCTGCAGGACACCAACGCCATTGGCCGCCGTGAAGGTTTCTTCAACGTCATCAATCGTTACAACGAGAAATACCCCGGCATGTTCGCCGATCCGATTGAAGTTGCCTCGGAATGGGACGCGGCCACCGCGCTGGCGAACCTGGAAGCCGCCATCACCGCCAACCCGGATGTGGACTTCCTCTACACCTCGTCGGACTTCCTGTTCCCCACCATCCGTTCGGTGCTGGAACCGCGCGGCAAGTGGGTGCCGATGGGCGACCCGAACCATGTCCTGATGGCTGGTCTCGACGGCGATGCCACCGCCTGTATGCTGATTGAACAGGGTCTGGTGGACGCGACCGGCGTGCAGAACCTGTTCTATGAAGCCGAACTGACGATGAACCGCCTGCTCCAGGCCGTTGAAGAGGGCGACACCCAGCCGAACGAAGTGCTGCTCGACCCCGGTTTCGCGCTGACGGCGGGTAACTTCATCTGGCAGAGTGACGATATGTGGGGCTGCAAGCTCTACCGTGAGGGTTTCCTCGATCAGTAAACCATCGAACATGGGGAGGCCGGTTTATTCCGGCTGAACCGTAGGGGCGGGCCAGGGTGCGACTGAAGGACGTGACCCGCCCCAGGGTGACCTTGCAGCCCTCCCCTACGGTTACAATGGTTCCCCGCCCGGTTGTGTCCTGCACACGGAAGTTGAGGCAGAAACCGTGTCTACTCTTGATGATCGTTTGAAATCCGCCGTCAGCCTGTCCCCCTCGATTGTCGTGGAAACCGCGCCGCGCCGGACTGGAAATCCGCTGCTGACGTTTCTGCGGCGGGTGCTGCTGTCAGACTATTTTGTCCTCTACTTAATTATCATTTTCTTTGTCCTGGCCTCAACGGCCTTTCCAACCTTATCCGCTCCGATCAATATCAGCAACCAGCTTGCCAACATGTGGCCGCTGCTGGCTGTCGCTATCGGCCAGACGTTCGTCCTGATTCTTGGTGGTATTGACCTGTCGGTGACTTCGATTATGGCTGTCACCAGCGTGGTGGGTGCGCTCTTTATCACCCAGACGCTCGATGCCGCAACGTTTGATAAAAGCCCACTGTGGGGAACTCTGATTTCCGACAAAGGCGGCATCCTGGCGGGCGTTCCTAATTCAACCCCCATCGGTGTCATCGTGATGCTGCTGTTTGGCACGCTGATCGGGCTGTGGAACGGTTTTGCCATCACCCGTTTTAAGATGGCGCCGTTCATGGTAACGCTGGTTTCCATGATATTTTTCAGCGCACTGGCGCTGTGGCTGACCGCTTCCCGTAATGTTTCCGGCCTGCCGGCTGATTTCCTGCTGCTTGGCAAAGGCGATATTGTTTCAGTCTACTTCGGTCCTAAACTGACGCCGGAAATTGCCCGGCGCGAGGTTTTACCTCTCATCTCGTACCCGTTCGTGATCGCCGTCGGCCTGGCGGTGGTGGCGCAGTTCATCCTCAAACGGACCGTGTTTGGCCGCCAGATGTACTCTATCGGCACCAACCGCCGGGCGTCGGAAGTGTCCGGCGTGCCCGGCAGCCGGGTCATTATGATGGTCTACGCTTTCAGCGGCTTCTGCGCGGCGGTCTCGGCCATTCTCTACTCGGCGCGGCTGGAAATTGGCCGCCCCTCGCTGGGTGATGGCCTGCTGATGGACATCATCGGCGCGGCAGTCATCGGCGGCACCAGCCTGTTTGGCGGCAAGGGGACGATCAAGGGCACATTCTTCGGTGTGGCCTTTTTTGTCCTGCTGCTGAACATCCTCAACGCCATGAAACTATCGCCGTTTGTGATTGACGCGGTAAAAGGTGTCGTCATCCTGATTGCGGCGCTGCTGGACATCACCCGTACCCGCCTGATGAACCGGGAGGTGCGCTCGTGACCCCTGTGCTCGAAACGCAGCAGATCAGCAAAACCTTCTTTGGTATTCCCGCCGTTCGGGAGGTCAGCATCAGGGTAGGCGCGGGCGAAATCCTCGGCCTGATCGGGCAGAACGGCGCGGGCAAAAGCACGCTGATGAACCTGATCGGCGGCGTGGTGCAGCCGGACAGCGGCCTGATGCTCTACCAGGGCAAACCCTACGCGCCGCGCAACCCTGCCGATGCCACCCGCGCCCGCATCGCGTTCATCCATCAGGAACTGAACCTGTTCACCAACCTGACCATCGCGGAAAACATCTTCATCGAAGGTTTCCCGACTATCGGACGCGGCCCATTCCGGTTCATTGACCGCGCCGCCGTCCGCCGCCACACCCGCGAAGTGCTGGCCGCCGTCGGCCTCGACCTGTCGCCCGATATGCAGGTAGACCGGATGTCGCCGGGCGAGCGCCAGCTGGCGGAAATCGCGAAGGCGCTGTATCTGGATGCTTCGCTGATTATCTTCGATGAGCCGACCACCTCCCTGACCAACCGCGAGACCGAAAAGTTGTTTGAGATCATGCGCCGTCTGCGGGAGCAGGGCAAGGCGCTGGTCTATATCTCGCACATCCTGACCGATGTGCTGGCGATTTCTGACCAGATCGCCGTCATGCGTGACGGCCTGCTGGTCACGCAGGAACCGGCGCGGAACTTCGACACCAACCGTATGATCGCGCTGATGGTCGGGCGCAGCATCGAGCAGTTATATCCCGAACGCACCTCCGTTCCGACCGGCGAACCGCTGCTGGAACTGAGGGGTATTTCGGCCAAAGGTATTGTTGAAAACGTGCATCTGAAGGTGAACCGGGGTGAAGTGGTTGGGCTGTTCGGGCTGATGGGTTCGGGGCGTACCGAACTGGCGCGCATGTTATTTGGCCTGGATACGTTCGAGCAGGGCGAAGTCAGGGTCAATGACCGGGCGCTTAACCGTTCATCCGTCCGCCAGAGTATCCGCCACAATATCGCCTTCGTGACCGAAAACCGCCGCGAAGAAGGGCTGCTGATGAACATCAACATCGCGGACAACATCGCGCTGGTATCGCTGCCCGCTTTCGCCGGTAAGGTGACACAGGTCATCAACCAGCACGAGATGGTCAGCGCCGCCGGACAAGTGGCGAACCAGTTGCAGTTGAAAAGCGGCAGCATCGTCGTCCAGCCGGCCAAGAGTCTGAGCGGCGGCAACCAGCAGAAAGTCGTCGTTGCCAAGTGGCTGCTGTCAAAACCTTCCGTGTTCATCATGGATGAACCAACACGCGGTATTGACGTGGGCGCGAAGTACGAAATTTACAGCATCATTGACCAGCTTGCAGCCAGCGGCAGCGGCGTCCTGTTCATCTCCTCCGAACTGGAAGAACTGATGGGCATGTGTGACCGCATCGTGGTGATGAGCCGGGGCGAGGTTTTTGGTCACTTCACGCGGGAGGAGTTCGACCAGGAGGCCATCCTCCGGGCAGCCTTCCGCGAGAGCAGCAACGGTAACGGGAGTAACGGCGCATGAGCGTGAATATTCTGAAACCCAAAAGCAGCGCAAATGGGCGCACCAACGCTGCCCAACTGCTGCTGAACTATTCCACTATCGTCCTGTTCATCGCCGTGTTCGTGATCTTTGGTTTGTCGTCGCCCAAGCTGTTTGAAGGCAACAACCTCCTGAACAGCATCATCAATATCACCAAGCAGGCATCCTTCACCGGCATCATCGCCGTCGGCATGACGTTTGTGCTGCTGACTGCCGGGATTGACCTGTCGGTGGGTTCGAATATGTACCTGTCGTCCGTCGTGGCCGGGCTGCTGATGCGCCATCAGGGATTTGACGTGATACCGGCGCTGCTGGTCGCGCTGCTGGTCGGCACGCTGTTTGGTGCCTTTAACGCCTTCTGCATCGTCAGGCTGAAGATTGTGCCGTTCATGGTCACGCTCGGCACGCTGGTCGTTGGGCGCGGCATCGGCACGGCGCTGACGGAGTCCAAACAGATTGACTTTCCGCGACAGATGCTCGACTTCGGCCTGATCTCTCCGTTGGGCATCCCGATGCCGATCATCGCCTTTGGCATTGTCGTTGCCCTGGCGTACCTCATCCTGACGCGCACGCCTTTAGGGCGGCAGGTCTATGCCGTTGGCAATGACGTGGAAGTGGCGAAGAAGGCCGGTATCAACAGTGACCGGGTGACGGCCACCGTCTACATCGTGTCGGGTTTCTGCGCGGCGCTGGCGGGTTTCATCCTGATCGCGCAGATCGGGCGGCTTGACCGCAGTTTCGCCGAAGGTAAGGAGTTTGATGCTATCGCGGCGGCTGTGCTGGGCGGCACCAGCCTGTTTGGCGGCGTTGGTAATGTGTTGGGGACGGTGATCGGCGCGCTGCTGATCCAGATGGTGCAGTACATGCTGCAATTCAACAACGTCAACCTGTACATCCAGCCGATGGTGCGCGGCGGCATCATCTTCATCGCCGTTTTCTTTGACAGCCTGCGCGAAGCCAACCTCGTCAAACTTAAACGGCGGTTCATCCGTCCGGTGGAAAGCTGAACACCAAAACCGTAGGGGCGACCCTGTGTGGTCGCCCAGGGCGCGCACATAGGCGGCCCCTACAGAAAAGTATCTGAACGAACAAAGCCGTCGTGAAAGAACGACTTTGCAGACCAATTCAATGTTGACTGTTCATTTTTAGGAGTTCTCAATCATGTTGAAAGTTGCACTCATGGGCGCGGGCGGCAAAATGGGCTGCCGCATCACCGACAATCTGATGAAGATGTCGGACAAATATGACATGCGATATGTCGAAGTCAGCGAAGTGGGGATTGCCAATCTCGCGAAACGCGGCCTGAAAACCACGCCGCAGGCTGAAGCCCTGGCCGACGCCGACGTTGTAATTCTGGCGCTGCCCGACCGGCTAATCGGCAAGATCACCCATGAAATCATCCCGACGCTGCGCCCCGGCACGATGGTCATCGGCCTCGATCCAGCGGCGGCCTATGCCGAAGTGATGCCCGTGCGTGACGATCTGACCTATTTCGTCAGCCATCCGTGCCACCCGCCCATGTTCCATGACGAAGTGACGGAAGAAGCCCGCACCGACTGGTTCGGCGGCGTAAAGGCCAAACACCACATCGTCAACGCGCTGTATCATGGCCCGGACGCCGATTACGAAAAGGGCAACGCGATCGCCCGCGATATGTACGCGCCGGTGCTGACCTCATTCCGCATCACCGTTGAGCAGATGGCAATCCTCGAACCGGCGCTGGTGGAAACCTTCGCCGCGACGTGTATCAGCGCCATTAAGGAAGCCTATGATAAAGCCGTCGAGATGGGCGTTCCAGCGGACGCGGCCTGGGAATTCCTCAGCGGCCACGCGCGCATCGAATTTGCCATCATCTTTGGCTTCTCTGGCTTCCCCTTCTCGGACGGCGCGAAACTAGCGATTGCCAAAGCCTACGAAAAAATCTTCAAGCCGGACTGGAAAGAAAACATTATGAACCTCGACGCGCTGAAACACAGCGTGCGGGAGATCACCGACAGTCTGAACCAACCGGTGAAAGTGTAGTATTCATTCTCTCCCCACCCCTACCCCATTCTATGGAGAGGGGACTTCAACCGCATAATGTACCCCCTCTCTACGCAGTGGAGAGGGGGCAGGGGTTGAGGATTTTAAGGTAATAACCCTGTTTTCCTGAGGAGGCCAGCATTGTTCGTGCCTCCCGCTCGAAAAAGGTTGCTTAAACCATGCCAACCCTGACGCAACTACGACAAACGCTGGACGGTGCGGGTGAGTTATATCACGTACTGCCCTTGCAGGGTGACGCCTGCGCCCTGGTCACGCAGCGCGGCGCGCGTGTGCTGGGACTGTTCCCCACACCAGACTCCGAAAATCTGCTGTGGACGAATCAGGCCGCGTTAAACTCACCTGAGAGTTTCAGGCAGTTTGTGGCCGAAGGCGGCTGGAATCTGGGCGGCGAACGCTGCTGGATCGCGCCAGAGATTCAGTACAATGTCCGCGACCGTAATGACTTCTGGGGTACGCTGTCCGTTCCCCCAGCCATAGACCCCGGCAGCTACAACCTGACCGTCAGCGGCGATACCGTCACGTTTCACCAGCAGATCAACCTGACGGCTTACAACACCGCCGCCGGTACGAAGCGACTGGACGTGCGCCGCGCCGTTCGCCCGATAGCCAACCCATTGCACACGGATGCTGCGCTGCTGCGCGGCGTTTTATATGCCGGATATGAACAGACGGCGATGCTGGCTGAACTCAACGACACCCCCATCCTCAGCGAAATCTGGAATCTGGTGCAGGTCAATGCGGGCGGCCAACTGCTTATCCCCTGCGCGCCGGAAATCCGCGCCTCAGATTACTGCGGCGATGTGCCGGACGAAGCGCGGGCTGTCGGCTTCGGTGACGTGCCGCACCTGCGGCTGCCCATCACCGGCCAGCGCCAGTACAAAGTGGGCTACAAGGCCGCCTGCATGTCCGGGCGTATGGGCTATCATCATACGCTGCCGGATGGCCGCGACTATCTGCTGGTACGCTCCTTCTTCAACAATCCATCGTCCATCTATGCTGAGGAACCACCTGATAAACAGGGGGAAACAGGTCACTCCGTCCACGTCTATAACGACGGCGGACAGTTCAGCACGGGCGGCGTAGGCTTTGGCGAAATGGAATGCAGCGGGCAGACGATTGGCGCCGGGCGAGCCAGCAGCACCGATACATTTTTGCTGTGGGCCTACGTTGGCGCGCCGGATGCGATTCGCCGGATCGCGCACTTTTTATTAGGGGTTCGATTGTAGGGGAGGGTCTGAGACCCTCCCCTACGCGTCAATGTCAATTCATCCGTAGGGACAAGGCATGACCGAAGGAAATCCCTGTGGGATGCCTCGCCCCTACACATGGAGAAAATCCCATGACCGTTTTAGGACTCGGCACGTATGGTGTGGCCTGGGCGATTGGCGTGCCCGGTTACGACCAGCCGAAACAGCCGATGGATGCCTTTGCGCTGCTCGACTTCGCCGACAGGCTCGGTCTGCGGCTGGTGCAAATCGCGGACAATCTGCCGCTGCATACGCTGTCTGACGAGCAGCTTCACGCCCTGCGCGACGATGCAGCCAAACGCCTGATCGCCATCGAAGTCGGCACGCGCGGCATCCAGACCGATCACCTGCGGCAGTATCTTGAAATCGCCAGATTCTTCAAGTCGTCCATTCTGCGCGTGGTGGTGGACAGCAAAGACCACCGCCCTTCGCCGGAGGAAGTCGTCAGCCTGATTCGTGCCGTGCTGCCGGAACTGGAAGCAGCCGGCATCACACTGGCGATTGAAAACCATGACCGTTTTAAAGTGAAGGCACTGGCCGGCATCATCGAAAAACTGAACAGTCCCAACGTGGGCATCTGCCTGGATACCGTCAACTCGTTCGGCTCGCTGGAAGGGCCGGAAATGGTGGTCGAAACACTCGGCTGTTACGTGGTCAACCTGCATGTCAAGGAATTTGTGGTCAAACGCGCCGGTCACGCGATGGGTTTTGAAATCACCGGGCGGCCTACCGGACAGGGAATGCTGGATATTCCCTGGCTGCTGAACCGGCTTAACCATTACGGGCGGCAGTTCAACGCCATCATCGAAGCCTGGCTGCCGATGCAGATCACGATTGACGAAACGGTGGCGATGGAAGCGCGGTGGGCGCGCGAAAGTGTCACCTATTTACGACAGTTCATCAAGGAATAAAATATGCCGAAACTGAAATTTGCTCTCTTTGGCACCGGCTTCTGGGCGTACTACCAGCTTCCCGGCTGGAATGAAACCGGCGAAGTCGAGTGTGTGGCGCTGTACAATCGCACCAGATCGAAGGCGGAAAAGCTGGCGGCGCAGTTTGGCATCCCGCTGGATAAGGTGTACGACGACCCTGAAGCCCTGCTGGACGCGGAACGGGACAATCTCGATTTTGTGGACATCTGCACCGCCGTCGAACAGCATTACCCGCACACCAAAATGGCGGCGGAACGCGGCCTGCCGGTTGTGTGCCAGAAGCCGATGGCGACCTCGCTGGAAGAAGCCGAGGCGCTGGTCAACGTGTGTAAGCAGTATAATGTGCCGCTGTATATCAACGAAAACTGGCGCTGGCAGACCGCCATTCGCGCCTTTAAACACCAGCTTGACAAAGGCCACATCGGGAAACTTTTCCGCGCCCACATTGACTACCGCAACAGCTTCCCGGTGTTTGATAATCAGCCGTTCCTGAAAGAACTGGAACAGTTCATCCTGACGGACATCGGCAGCCATATCCTCGATGCGGCGCGGTATTTATTTGGCGATGCCACCTCGCTCTATGCCCATACCCACCGTGTCAATCCTGAAATCAAAGGCGAAGACTCAGCGACGGTGATGATGCGAATGGGCGATGGTGTGACGGTCGTGGCTGATATGAGCTACGCCACCAGACGCGAACATGACCGCTTCCCGGAAACGTACATTCAGGTGGAAGGCGACCGGGGATTCCTCGAACTTGCGCCGGACTTCTGGATTCGGGAAACCACCAGCGAGGGTGTGTTTGCCTCGCGCCACAAGCCGCCGCACTACGCCTGGGCTGATCCGGCCTATGACGTGCCACATTCGAGCATCGTGCCGGAGCAGTGGAACATCGCCCGCGCGCTGAAGGGACTTGAACCCGGCGAAACCACCGGCGACGACAATCTGAAGACGGTGCGGCTGGTGTTCGGCGCGTATGAATCGGCCCGCACCGGCAAGGTGTTGGGCAAGGATGTGCTGCTGCCGGGGTGCTAAAGCCATCACCATCCTCACCCCCTGACCCCCTCTCCAATTTTTGGAGAGGGGGAAACGAGCGCAGCGAGTGGGGTGAGGAGTATGGAAATCCTCAAATATTTGCTTTGAAAAGAGCTTAAGATATTACTCCCCAAATTTCCTCACGAAGCCAATTTTGACGAACTGCGAACAGTTCTGCTGCGCCAGGATGAAATCGGGCGCGTGCCGGTGATGGAAATGCTGGTAGGCCGCGAGATCATCGCCACGCTGATGGGCGTGGACGTAGCGAACACGCCGCTGGACAAAATCGAAGGGGAACGCTGGACGCGCATGATGGTTGAGCTGTGGACAGCCGTCGGCGCGGACGCGATTCGATGCGACCGATCTACACCCTGCCGTTTGGCCGCGAAAAAACTGAGGACATGGCGGGACTCAGCCGGGGCAAGCGCGAATGGGCGACGATGGAAGCCGGGCTGATCAAGTCGTGGGACGATTTTGAGCAGTACCCCTGGCTGGCGCGGTTAACCGGGATAAACCTGTGGCATAATAGGGGCATGAGCGAGGAGTAACGGAACGATGGTTGAGATCACCCGGACCCGCATGACCGCCGCCGAGTTCTTCGCGCTGCCCGAAACCACGCAGCCGATGGAACTCCTCAACGGGGAGTTGATTTTGAGTCCCGCGCCTGTCCCGCGCCACCAGGCCATTACCGGCAGCACCTATTTTGTCCTGCGAACGCTGGCAAACACGCTGGGGGGCAGGGTGTACGCCTCCCCGATTGATGTGTATCTGGATGAGGGGCAGGTGCCGCAGCCGGATGTGGTCTACCTCGCGCCGGACAGCCGGTGTGAAGTCGGCGACAAGCGGCTGGTCGGCCCGCCCGATCTGGTGGTGGAAGTCTTTTCATCCGGCAGCGTGCGCCGTGACAAGATTGACAAGTTCGAGCTTTACGACCGTTACGGCGTGCGCGAGTACTGGATGATTGATCCGGTGGAACGGTATGTGGAAGTCTACCGGCGCGACGGCGAGGCGCTGGTGCAGCAGGGGGTGTACGGGCCGGGGCAGACCTTCGCAGCGGCGGTGCTGCATGGCGCGGCCATCCCGGTAGATGATCTGCTGGCGGACTGATTCCATACATGCGGAATAAAGCAGGGCGCTTATCGGATGATGGTAAGCGCCCTTTTTGATTCTCACTGTGTTTCAGTCCCAAATCAGGAACTTTTCTGTCCTGTATCCACCCGCCGCCGCCGCATGGAATCAAGCAAATCATGCGTGCTGACAACCGCCTTGTTGGTCTTGTCAGCGTTCAGTTCCAGGTAGTCTATCGCCGCGCACACCTGCGCCAGAAAGTCAAAAACAACACCGGTAGCATACGTCAGGAAAGCCGACGCCAGCACAGCGACGATAACGATACCTCCGGCAATGAACCCCTCACGACCAAACATCACAGACATGCCAGCGAGTAGCCCGCCCACGCCGTAAATGACGGCCAGCACTTTGCACAGCACGGACGCCAGTTCAAAAGTACCCCCGAACTTTTGATACATTGTGACTCCTTAAATGGTAGGCCCACCGCGTACACTTAAGGCGCGGATAGCCCGAATGGTTTCAATGCTCCACAGGGCGTACCTCACGGCAAAAGGCGCTGGTGTTTGCAATATACATACGACATTAATTATACCTCACGAAACCCTCTCTGAGCGCACCCGCCTAGCACCGTTCCCGCGCCCGGTGGAAAACTTTATCTACCGACTGTGCGGCGTCAGCTCAGCCGTAGAGATGCGTTGGACAACCTGTGCGGCGGGCAGGCGGTGGTGTCTGCTGCCGAAAGCAAAACAGGCGAGCCATGCTGATAGGCTCGCCTGTTTTTATTTACCACCTATGCCATTACCCCGCGAAGTGCCACTTGCCGCCGTCGCCATCCCACGCAAAGATGTACGGCTTTCCATCGTGATAGTGTGTATTTACCTGAAATTCGCCAGTCGGCAGGCGGTAGACAAAGATGCCGATACCGGTGTAGTGATTCGTGCCCTGCCCCAGCAGCGCAGGCACATCCGCCGGGATACCGACGGCTTCGATAGTTTCCTTCGTTATATCGACATCCAGCCAGCCGTCACCGCTGACAGGGTCAATGCCATAAACCTTGATCGAGCCTTCGTAGATGGCGACCGGGGCCGCCACGTCCCGATCCTGAAAGTTATTGATCCGGCCATCGAACAGGTTCATCGCCGGTGGGCCAGGCTCATTGTCAGCTTCCCCCACACACTTATACGTGAGAGAAGTTGTGAAATCGGATACAGCCCAATCCGGAACGGCGGGAGGACGCCGCCACTCCAGGGTAAGCCCGCTCCATGTACCCGGACCCTTCACCATCCAGGTAAAATTCTCGCCTGCGGTGTCCGAGGATGTATACGTCGCCGTAGGCAGGCCGGGGCCGCTGCCACTGACGCGATACTCATTTACGGCACTTACATCAAATTGCGCGTTCAGGCGCAGGTTCCCAGGACAGGTAATGCCGCTGGATGATACGGCGGCAGAAACCAACTGAACGGCGGTGAAGCCCAGGACCAGCAGCACGCATACCAGCATAACAGACCGTAAACGAATATAAGCGAGCATATAGCCTCCAGTGATAAAGGAACATTTCCAAATATTACCACAGGGGTTTTCCACGAAACCTTAAGGTTTATTACTGATGCTCAGAATTTATCCGGGTAATTTCCTCTCACACCACCGAACCGGTACCTAGCATTAGTTATATACCCCGCGAAACCGCTTCACGTATTTTTCTCCAGGGACAGTTCGCCCCAAAAGGTGAGCCGCTATTCATCACCGAACAGAAAAACGGGGGTATACTGCCACAGTTGAACGTATGTGACCGGCAGGGCAGCCATCGCGGGCCTTTCCTGTACCTTTTTGACTGCCTTGATCCTGCGTTGAGCTTGCGACCAGCCTGAGCTGGAACCGGCTGGCAAAGACCAGCCGCCTTACGATGAGAGGCTGATATGCCGGGAGACGCTGATGACTCCATCCCACTGCCCCGCCTGCGGCGCGCCGCAGCCTGACGGCACAACCTGCGACGATTATTTTCACCAGATGCTGTACTGGGAAGCGGAGAACCCCGCCAACGGCGTGGTACATCACCTGCTGGTGCTGTGTTACCACTTGCAGCACCCGCACCTGTACTCGCGCGAAGGGCTGGCGGAGGGACTGCGGCTGCTGGTGGCGTTTGTGGATGAAAACCTGCCGCCGTCGGAAATCCGCCGCCGCAGCCGCGACCGGGTGGACTCTGGCAAACGGACATGGAACATCAAAGCGACGGCGGAATCGGTGGGCGCGTACCGCCATCCGGTAACATGGACGATGACCGCTGCCGATGTCGTGGCCGCCGGCGAACCAAACTACTGCGCCAGCGTGCGCGCCTGGGCGCGGGCCGCGCGGGATGCGTTACAGGCATCCGGCAATCTGGACGCGAAATAAAAACCGGATGAACGGTTGGCGCTCACCCGGTTTCTGTGTTGTCAGGCTGGTGCTGCTGCCGGTCTAGAACCGGTTACGGCGGTTATTGGAATAATCGCGCGAGCCGCCGCCGAAGCCGCCGGAACGCTCTTCACGCGGGCGGGCTTCGCTGACGGTCAGCGCGCGGCTGTCTACCGTCTGACCGTTAAAACGCTTGATCGCTTCGCGCGCGCCTTCTTCGGTCGCCATCTGCACAAAACCAAACCCCTTGGGGCGGCCCGTGTCGCGGTCGTTAATCAGGGTGACTTCCGTCACCTCGCCGGCCTGAGCGAACAGGGTGCGAATCTGATCCTGCGTGGTGGAATATGACATATTGCCAACGTACAACTTGCTTGCCATGGTGGCTTTCTCCTGAAACTGAACAGATATACGGTTGATAGAGTGGGTAAGCTGACGTGGCAATCAATGCAGAAGCAGAAAAAACGCGAAATGCAGAGGAAACCAGGACGTTATTGACCCTATCATTGAAGATTTTCTCACACCTTACAGCGAATGGCTAGGGTCAATTCGATGAGCGCCTGATGAGAAGAATGGATATGTCCCCTCCCCTAAATCCCCTCCCCGCTGCGCAGGGAGGGGACTTCCAGACCCATGATGTCCCTGCCTGCACCCCCGCTCCTCAGCGCGTCATGGAGAAGGGGAGAAGAGACCGCTTAAGCCCCTCTCCCTGAGGGAGAGGGGTTTGGGGTGAGGGCTTTTCCAACGGTTTCTTACACTTTCACCTGTTCCCGCCAGAAGGTTTCCATCGCCTGCGCGGTGGCCTCCGGCTGCTCCCAGTGGGGTAAGCCTTTGGTCGGCGCGAGGCGCTGCGCCGTCCAGTTGGCACACACATTGACCAGATATGGCAGCGTGTCGAAGGTCACAAACGCATCTTCATCGTACAGCACCAGCACCGGCAGCGTCAGCCGTTCGTAGACCGCTTCGCGGATGTTCCGCGTGAACAGCCTGCCGCTGACGAAATACACCGGCGCATAACGCGCTCCCGGCTGGTGCGCGGTCAGGTAATCGTAGTCCAGCAAATCCTGCGGCACCTCACCAACGAAGCTCTGCTGCAGAAAGTAGCGGATAACCGGACGGGTGGTGAGGAAATCATAAAACGCCTGACTCCACAGCGGAAACGACAGCACCGCGAACGCGGTATCGCTGCCGGCGGTGCCGCTGATCTGCTGCGAGGCTTTTTTCTGGCGGCTGGCACTCAGGCCGCTGGGTGAAATGAACGTCAGCGAATGGAACAGATCAGGCCGTTCCAGCGCGGCGCGCGCGGCAAATTCGCAGCCCAGCGACAGCGCCACCACATCGGCGGCCTGCCCCACCTGTGTCGCCAGCAGTTCGATGATCGCCTGCGCGTACAACTGCGGCGTATACTCGCGGTCGGAGCGTTCCGAAAAACCGAAGCCCGGCAGATCAACCGCGTACACCGGGCGTGCCGACCGGTAGCGTTCGAACAGCGGGCGCATCTCGTAGGCGCTGCCCGCCGCGTTAATGGCGTGGATCAGCACCAGCGGGCGGCCCTCGGCCTGGGTATCGGCGTAGTAGCTGACCACACCAATCCGGGGCGAGGAAAATATCCGCCGTTCGGCCTGCATCGCCAGCGGCAGCCGCATATCATGGTTCACGGCCAGCCGGCTGTAGGCGATCCAGCCGCCAACCACTGAGGCCAGCAGCGAGGCCGCGCCGCCCAGCCCGGCCAGCAGCGCCGACCCAACCTCGTTCCGTTCGTCCTGGGGCATAGTGTCCCTCCATTCTGTAGCCTGACTGCGGGCAGGATGCGATCACATGCGCTCACCCGGCATCGTGATCTGCCGACCGGCGCGCCGATTGTCGTATCCCGGTAAATCGAATATAGTTTGATCATACCGTATGGCCGTTAGATTTCGATAAGCCGGACGGTATTTGTGCAAATTCTCACAACACGCGCCGCTTTTATCACGCGGCGTTCATCCACGTCTGGCACGATAGTCCACAACGTTGGCCGTTAGTGATTGAGGTTGCACCAACATGATGGATGCTGTCCAATTTCCACCGGGGCCGCCCCCCATGACCAACCTGATTGATGTGGCCCGGATTATCTGGCAGGTCGCCCGCGATCCGCTGGGGACTTTCACCCGCTGGTGGCGCGATCATGGCGATTTTTTCGTTGTGCGCGGCAAAGTGCTGAATTACGTCGTTGTCAGCCCGGACATCATTCACGAGGTTGTGGTGGCGCAGGCCCACAAATTCCACAAAGACAGTGATTATACCGACGAAAAATACGGGCTGGCGCGGTTTCTCGGTCACGGACTGCTGACCAGCGACGGCGAATTCTGGAAACGGCAGCGGCGGCTGGCCGCGCCCGCCTTCCATGCCCGACGCATCGCGGCTTACAGCGACACGATGGTGAGCTACACCGAACGGATGCTGGACGGCTGGCACGACGGCGCGCGGCTGGACATCGCCCGCGAGATGACCCGGCTGACCATGCTCATCGTCGCCAAAACGCTGTTCGATGCGGACGTTTCGGGCGATGTGGAGCGCGTCGGCAGGGCGATGGAAGCAGTTCAGCAGTACGGCGGCAGCAGTATGCAGCTTAACCTGCCGATACTGCTGCTGCCGCTGGAGCGCCGCGCCACCCGCGCTCGCCGCGATCTGGACGAGATCATTTACCGCATTATCAACCGGCGGCGCGCCGCCGGCAGTGACGACCGGGGCGATCTGCTGTCCATGCTGCTGCTGGCCCAGGACGAGGACGGCACGCGCATGACCGATGAGCAGGCGCGCGATGAAACCGTAACGCTGTTCCTGGCCGGACATGAAACGACCGCCAACGCGCTGAACTGGACGTGGCTGCTGCTGGCACGACACCCGGAAGTCGAAGCGAAACTCCACGCCGAACTCGACAGCGTGCTGGGCGGTCGCGCGCCCACGCTGGCCGATCTCGACCGGCTGCCGTATACGGAAATGGTGGTGAAGGAAACGCTGCGGCTGTACCCTCCAGCATGGGGTTTTGGCCGGATGGCGATTGAAGCGGTGGAGCTGGGCGGCTACACTGTGCCTGCCGGCAGTTCGGTGGGCATCCTGTCTTATCTGACGCACCGCCACCCGGCCTACTGGGACGAGCCGGAGCGTTTCCTGCCGGAACGTTTCAGCCCGGACAACGAGAGCCGCCTGCACAAATACGCCTATATCCCCTTTGGCGGCGGGGCGCGCATCTGCATCGGCAACGGTTTCGCCATGATGGAAGCGCGGCTGATTCTGGCAACGGTCGCCAGCCGCTTCCGGCTGCGCCTCGCGCCGGGACAGCAGGTGAGGGCGCTGCCGTTGATTACGCTCAATCCGAAAGACGGCCTGCCCATGACGCTGGAAGCGCGCCAGCCGCAGGCCGTTATCCCCACTGCCTCCCAGGCCGTTATGGGGTGAAAGAGCGCAGGGGCACGGCAGCCGTGCCCCTGGTTTGTGTCAGGGTTATCCGGTGACGGGAAGTTTGTTCAGGTCGTCACTCAGACGGCCAAACTGGCCGGACACCCAGCCGCTCTGGCCCTGGTAGTTCACCTGAATCCACGCGCCATCACCTGACCGGCCTACGACCTCCACCACCGTCTGATATGGCAGGTTGCCCAGAACCGTCGCGGTGGTATTCGGCGCGGCACGGAAGCGCACGTTGTTGGTGATCGTCAGCGTGATACCGGTGGGCGTGCCGGGCGGACTGCCCGCCGTTTCGCCGGTGGACGGCACAGGGGCGCTCACGTCCGGCGCGGCCTGGCCGCTTTCCCAGGCGGCGATCAACGGGCGCAGCGTATCCAGCGCCGTCGTGCCAAAATTCTGGCTGGGTTCGATGTGTGAGTTCTCAAAGTATTCGTTCCAGCTTACGATCAGGATGGCGTTCGCGCCGCTGTTGGCCGCGCCCGTCCAACTGCGCGTCAGGAAGCTGGCACCGCCGCGATCCTGCGGGCTGGTGGGATTGGCGCGCCCCGCGATGCGGGATTCGTCCCAACCGGGCAGCACGGTCGGTGTGTAGAACCAGCCGCCCGCTGCCTGCACGTTACGTTTCCACTGCGCGGCCACCGCGCCGGGGTTCGCTGCCCAGGCGGTATTAAACAGGTACAGGCCGTCAAACACTGACAGCACGCCCGTATTTGTGCCTTCCGCGACCCAGATGGTGCTGCGGTCGGGATCCACCTGATTACGGATACTGCGCCAGTCGCTTACCGAGAAGCGCCCCTGATTCCAGAAGTAGATCACCGGCTTGCCATCGTAGCGCAGATAGCCGGAATGGTTAACACGGTCGTGAATGAGATACCGCAGCGACTCCAGCACTTCGTCGGTCGTGGCGTTGTAGCCGCCTTCCTGCATGTCTACCGCCGCGCCAATGCCGAATCCACGTGCTGACGCCTGATCGAGCAGGGCGTTAAAGTTCTGGTTGGTGATATTGTCACCCTTCGGGCCAAACCAACTGACGATGAACGCATCAATGCCGGCGCTTTTGGCTTCGTCAATCTGCCGCCCCAGCGCGCCGCCGTCACGCGAATCGTAGGGATTGGCGGGGCGGTCGGCCAGGCGGCCATCCCCCCAGGTGTCGCCCGTATACCAGCCAAAATAGAACGCCCAGACCTGCCGGCTGGCGGCCTGCGCCGGCTGCGTTTGCAGCCCCAGCGCCGCGACCAGCAGCACGGCCAGCGCCATCACGAAAACGCGAAGCGATGTTCGCATGTGAACTTTCTCCTTATAAACCGACCTCAGGTATTCGCACAATCGTTCGATTGCGTTTGCCATTATACAGAGGCGCGTTTCAGAACTGCGTAGGAAAAAAGTTCGGGGTAGGAGGAAAGTACGGGGACGGCGGGAACGCCGCCCCCGGTCAAGGCGGTCGTTATTTTCCGGCCAGCGCGTTGATGATGGGATCAAGCGCGCCGACAAAACGCAGGCCGATGAAGATCAGGAAGAAACCATATAACTGCTTGACGGTTTTGGACGGCAGCCCCAGCGCGATCTTTGCCCCACCCAGCGCGCCGACCAGCAGCCCGACGGCCACCAGCACCGCCGCTGCCGGTTCAAGATTACCATCCTGATAATATGTGATGACCGCGCCCAGACTCACGGGCAGCAGCAGCGCCGCCAGCGACGTGCCGACCGCCAGCTTCTGATCGAACCTGAGAAACGCTACCAGCGCCGGGACGATGATCGCGCCGCCGCCGATACCAAACATGCCCGCCAGCACCCCGGCCACCAGACCAACCCCCAGCAGGAAATACCACGAGTAGCTCACTTCCGCTTCGGCGTCCGGCGTTTGGGGCGTGGGCGTCTGGCTGCGCCACTGCCGCCAGATTTTGCGCGGTTCGGCAAAGCGCCAGCCAATCCAGATCAGAAAAATGCCGTATAACTGCTGCAAGGTAGCCGTTGGCAGTCCCCGGACAATCTGCGCGCCGACGATGCTGCCGCCGATCAGCCCCACCGCAATCGGCACAGCGATACCCAGTTTGAGTTTACCCGCGCGATAGTAAGCGATCACGGCGAAAATGCCGACCGGCATCAGCAGCGCGCCAAGCGACGTACCGACCGCTTCCTTTAACTCAAAGCCGAGGATGACCAGCGCGGGAACGATGACAACCCCACCGCCGATTCCAAACATGCCGGAGGCAACCCCGGCGATTAACCCGACGAGTAGTAACGCGATAGCATTTTCCGGCATGATACATCCTGGCAGTCAGTGGCTGGCGATAGGCTTGCGGCGGCTGGTCGCGGTCAGACAGCGGCCACCACCGTCACAAACACGATGATTGTCACGCATCTCCCCCGCCCTGACGAGTGCCACTTACGTCCATCCCGCCGCTTACGGGCGGCCTGCCGCCGCGTACAGCATATCCAGCGCGCGCATGTTGTTCACACCATCCTGTGCCGGATAACGCGGTGGGCGGTGGTTCAGCAGCGCGTCGGCAAAATCTTCCACCATCAGCGTGTACTGGTTCACCGCCGGTACTTTAATCTGTTCGTAGCTGTCGCCGCGCCAGATATGGATCAGGCCGTCCTGCGTTGGCTCCAGATTAAACACCGGCTCAACAAACATGCGCCCGGTCGTACCACGAATATCACAGTAGTTGGTACGTAAGGCGCGAAAACCGCAGTCAAAATGCGCGATCACGCCCGACGGAAATTCCATGACTCCCGCCAGCATTTCGTCCACGCCGGAAGCAGCTCCCCAGAGGGCAACGGCCTGCACACGCTCCGGTTCCTGGCCGGTCAGCAAACGGGTGATGTTCACGCAGTAGCAGCCCACATCCATCAGCCCGCCGCCGGCCAGCGCCCTGTCCAGTCGAATATCGGCTTCGTTGCTGATGCTGAATGTAAACGCGCTGTTGATCGCCGTCAGTCGCCCGACAGTCCCGGCGGCCAGCAGTTCGCGCAGTCTAACCGTCTGGGGGTGAAAGCGGTACATAAACGCCTCGGCAAACAGCACCCCGCGCGAGGTGAATGCGTCGGTCATGCGCTGGGCTTCCGGCGCGTCGCTGGCAAAGGGTTTTTCGCACAGCACCGGCTTGCCGGCTTCAGCGCAGCGAATACTCCATTCGGCATGTTCGCTGTTCGGCAGCGGGTTGTAAATCGCATCCACTTCCGGGTCAGC
This sequence comes from Aggregatilineales bacterium, assembly GCA_029975765.1. Lineage (GTDB taxonomy): Bacteria > Chloroflexota > Anaerolineae > Aggregatilineales > Phototrophicaceae > CFX2. The sequence goes on along the minus strand of JARKOK010000111.1, from coordinate 4,511 downwards.
GATCAGTTCCTCGTAGCTGCCATAGGCTTTCGGGATAGTCAGATCGGCGGCGAAAGCCTGCGCTTTGTCCAGCGAACGGCTGCCAACCGCGACTACCGTTCCATTGCTCGACTGTTGAATCGCCGGTATGACACGGTGGCGGCCAATATTGGCGGTACTGATAATACCCCATCGTACTTTACGGCTCATGGTTTCCTCGGTATCTGATTAGTACAAAATCACTTCGCTGATTATAGCGCAGCATCCGGCTTTCGCTTAAACTGTAACTAAGACACCGACAAGCTAAGTACCAACAGATAAGTTCTGTCGGATGTTTTTCTGTAGTAGGGGAGGGTCTGAGACCCTCCCCTACACCCGACATTTCTAATTTGCTTGTACTTAAGACACCGACAAGCTGGAGTGACGGGGTTGTGTAACAAGGCGACGGTGTGCGCTCCCTGGCGGGCGGCCAGTAGGCCGCCCCTACTTTCATTTCTACCAGCAAGGTTGTTGATGTATGCTCAACCATGTGTTAATTCCACTGGATGGTTCAAAGCTGGCGGAACAGGCGATTTATCCGGTCAAACACATCCTGCGACCGGATGGGCAGATCACGCTGCTGACGGTAGTCGCGGCGGAGACCGATGTGAAAACCGCGATGGATTATCTGGAACCAGTGGCCGGACGGCTGCGACTGGAAGGGTATCAGGTGAAGTATGAAATCCAGGAAGGCAGCGCCGCCGAAGTGATCGTCAGCCGCGCGATTAAGCTGGGCGTGGACTTGATCGCCATGTGTACGCACGGGCGGTCAGGGCTGCAAAAGCTGCTGTATGGCAGCGTCACCAGCGAAGTGCTGGAACAAACGCTGTGTCCGGTGCTGGTCGTGCCGAACCGCGTCCGCCAGGAAACCCCGCAGGAAGTCCCCGATGCCGCGCCCGACCCTAATCTGGGATGGACTCCCTAAATCCGTCACCGCCTCAGAATCAAACAGGGCTGGACAGCACCCAAAAACGTGCCGCCAGCCCTGTTCTTGAAGGGAGGTGATTAGGAGATGATTTCGTAAACCAGTTGGCGACTGCCCATTGCGGAGATGACCGGCGCATACTTGCCGGGATACAGCGTGACCTTGTCTCCGCCCTGTACGATGATGTCATCCTGATTCAGCGTGATCCACGCGCACCCCGAAATGACATGCAGCACCTGATCGGCACGCGGCAGAACAGCAACGTCACCGACTTCCAGCCGACGCACATTCACGGGAGTCCGCACATATTCAGTCAGTACCGGTCTTGCCAGGGTTGCCATGAAGACAGCTCCAGTTCTTGTGAAATCTTTCACGTTATACCTGTATTATACCCGACATTAGTCAATTTGTACACTGAAAATTTCGTTAATTTTGTGCAGAATATCCCAAAATTCGTTTAAGAAAATTAAAATGCGCCGGGGTGCGCGTGTTCACCCCGGCGCCAGCATGAAGCATACGGGTAAGGTTAATGCGCGCGGCGGCGCACCCACTGCACCCGTCGGACGGCGGAGGCCGGTCGGCGGCGGGCTGCCAGCCGCACACCGATGAAGGCGATGACTGCCGCTCCAGCTAAACGAACCCGCTGAACGATGCTGCCGCGGGATGACCGGGCGATCTTTGCCAGCCCATCACGTTCAGCGTCGTGTAACAGCTCGCGGCGGTGTTGCTCGTCGAGCAGTATGTCCTTCAGTGTATAGTGGAACATCGTGCCCTCGCTCTACTGTTCGTTACCGTTAGCTGTACGATACAGCCGTTGAGAACGAGGATCACCGTCCGAACAGGAGGGAAAAAGGAGGGGAAATCGGGAGAGGGCGATACGCGAACGCTGTCAATGGGTGTTCTTCGAGAAGCAGCCACCCGGCGGCCTGGAACCTGTTTCGGACTTTCCTCTCGCAGCCGGTGAGGCGCATTTTGGAAACAGGTTCCAGTACAAATTGCCGGCGGTCGGCGTCACCCCTCCCCCATGATCACACCCGCGAGGATGAAAGCAATCACCACCCCGACGGCCAGCGCCGCCACCGGCCCCAGCCCCATACCGGCCAGCACCATCACGCCAAGGCTGGCAGCCGTAATCAGCACCCGCGTCAGCAGCACCCGCCGGTTGGACAGCGCCGCCGCGCCGGACAGTGTCAGCAGCAGGCATACCAGCACGATCAGCGCCACGCCAATGAGTGTCACCTCGGCGGCGAAACCCTGAAGCAGCCAGGCCGCCAGCGCGCCCAGCAGCAGCGCCGCCAGCGGCAGCAGCGCGTCGGCGGCCAGCACGCTCAGGTGATCCATCAGTACGAACTGGCGCAGGAACCGTTCTTCCAGATCGGCGCGGAACACATACAGCAGGCCGACCGGCGGCACCAGCCCGGCCACCAGCAGCCAGCCAATCCACAACTGTACCGGCAGCGGTTCGGTGATGACCAGCACGGCGACGTAGGTCATGGCCGCGCCCCACAGTGCGGTGGTGATGAGCATCAGCGGGTGGCGAACATAACTCAGGGCGGCGCGGGCCACCAGCCCATTAAAGCCGTAAGCATTCGGCAAACGCAGCCAGGCGCGGCGGCGGGCGCGGGCGGTCTGCCCGTGAATTCGCAGCTGCAGGCGCGGGTCGCGCCAGGCCATCAGCCCCAGCGCCTTGATACGGGCGTAAACAATGCTTTCATCGGCGGCGTGCATCATGTTCACCCGGTCGCTGATGCGGAACAGCAGCGCCACCACCACCAGCGCGCCGCCGGTCAGCAGCAGCAGCGGCAGCCAGCCCTGCGGCTGGCCGTAGATCACCAGCAGCAGCGTGCGCCCCGGCCACAGCAGCGCGTCCGGCACGACATAGGCCACCCCCAGCAGCGCCACCGGCAGCAGCCACAGATACCGCTGCTCGCGCAGGCCAGGGAAAATCAGCCGCAGCACACCCAGCAGCCACGCCAGCGCCCACGTCAGCACCACCAGCACAGCGGCAGCGACAAAGCCGCGCAGACTGCCCATCCCGCGCCCTTCGATGTCCACCGGCGTCACCAGCAGCACGCCGATCAGCGCCGCCAGCCCGCCCAGAAACACGACGCGGGTGAGTGTCTGCCGGATAAAACCGAAAATGACCGGCGCGGAACGTTCCACCGGCGATCCCACCACGTAAGCAATATCCGGGAAGGACAGCTTCAGCGGGGTGCTGCGCAGCGCCAGGGTCAGCGCGCTCACCTGAATCACCAGCACCACCCAGGGCAGCGCCGCCAGCCACCCGGCCAGCGTGTCCGGCGTGAACTGCCGCCCGAAAAAGGTCGCCTGTTCGTAACCCCAGGACAGCATCGAACCGACCCAGAACAGGCCGATCAGCAGCAGGTACAGCACGTAAATGCGCTGTGAAAACGAGTGGTTGCCCGGTTCGTAACCGACCGTTCGCAGCCAGTAGACGGCATCTTCGCGGAACTGCCGCCAGCGCAGCGCGGCGACCAACTGGAGATCACGCATGGGCGGCATCGCCTCGCCGGGCGCGAATCGCCGCCCGCAGCAGATCATCCAGCGACAGCGACCCATTCAGGCTGAAGGTCGCGCGCAGGTCATCCGGCGAGCCGTCGGCGATGATTTCGCCCTGCTCCATAATCAGGTAGCGGTCGGCATGGGCGTCGGCAGGCAGTTGATGGCTGCTCAGAAGGATGGTCATGCCGTCGTTGCGATGGCGGTTCAACTGCACCCACAGTTCATCGGCGGATACCGGGTCAAGCGGACCAAGCGGCTCGTCCAGCAGCAGCATTTCCGGCTCGACCAGCAGCGCCATACACAGCGCCAGCTTGTAACGCATCCCGCGCGAATAGGTGAATGGGAACGCCTCTTTATTCGCCAGCAGGCCGTAGCGGCTGAGCAAATCTTCCGCGTCATCCTCCCAGCCGCGCCAGCCGTGCGCCTGCGCCACGAACTGCATGTGTTCCCAGGCGGTCAGTTCGTCATAAAACGGCGGCGTGTCCGGCACGAGAATCAGATGCTCGCGCACGTAGCGTTCGTTTTTGACGACCGGGTAGCCGTGTACTTGGATGTCGCCGTCGGTCGGCTGCGTCCAGCCGGCGATACACTTGAGCAGGGTGGACTTACCCGCGCCGTTGCGCCCGACCAGGGCGATTAACTGCCCGGCCTCGGCGGTAAATGAGGCGTTCGTCAGCGCGTTGAGCGAGCCATAGCGATAGGTGACACCGTTCACCGCCAGCAGCGGCGCGTCCTGAACCTTTTCGTTTTCGTCACTTGACATGGATACCCTTTGACAATCGTTATACTGCAAGACCGTATTGTAACCGGAGTCGGGGCAGGCTCTATAGAGTCAATTGCTGTTTCTCGGCAGAATGTTCCCATCCACAGTCAAAAATGACTCTACCCTAACTCGGTTGGCTGGGTAGGGGCGGGTTTAGAAACCTACCCATAGGCATCAAGTTAAGACTTCCAAACCCCTTCACCCCCAACGCCTCTCCCCCGAATTCAGGGGAGAGGGGAGCAAATGCCGGACACAACACCCCTCCCCGAATTCGGGGAGGGG
>JARKOK010000093.1 GCA_029975765.1 Aggregatilineales bacterium | reverse complement strand
ACGGTTTGTCCCCTGTCGAGAATACAGATTGGCAGCCGCAAATCAATTGAAAGCGACCACCCGATGAAATTTCGATTACTTGTTCCAGGTCTGCTTGTCCTGGCCGTATTTATTGCCGCCTGCGCTCCCCCACCTGTTCTACGAAATGAAAAGCTGCTCAACGATACCAGCCTGACAACGAATGAACCGTGTGCTGCTCCCTGCTGGAATGGCATTACGCCGGGTGAGACTGCGTGGAGCACGGCGCTGACGATTATTGAGGATGACAGCCGCTTCAGCGACCCTCAGGTGCAGAATGCACAGGATGGCCCTGCCATTGGCGCTCAGTGGAGCAAAACCGATGGTGACGCCTGCTGCCAGATGGTCAGCGAAGATGGTCAGTCGGTCAGTTTTATCTCGCTTAGTTTCGCGCCGGACATGACAGTACAGCAGGTGATCGAAGCGCAGGGCGAACCGACCTACGCGCTGGGGTCATCGGTGACGGACGATCAGGCAGTGATTTATCTGTTTTACCCGGAGAAGGCGTTTATTGTGGTGGCTTTTGTGGCCGGGACGACAGCCGATCTGAAGCCAACCAGCGAGATTATCGGCGGCCTGTACGCAATGGCCGATGATATGGATTTAACCATTAAAACCAGCAAGCTGCATACCTGGAACGGTTATGCGCCGTTCAGCGAATATCGTTCGGATGCCCCGGACGACGAATTTGAGGTTACGCCGGAAGTGACGCTGACGCCCACCCCCGGCAGTTAATGATCATCAACTCATGCTGCCGGCAGCGGCAGTTGTAAGCCAAACCAGAGCTAATAAGGAGCAAGGCAAAACATATGAATGAGCAGGTCGGTACAAATGCGCCCAAGTCGTTGGGCGATCTGGTGCCCCGTCAGGAAGTAAAGGGCACCGTGAAGCGCCTGGAACTGTACGGCGCTTTTGTAGACATTGGCATTGGTCAGGATGCCTTGCTGCATATTTCTCAACTGGGCAAAGCCAATGTACGGAATGTAGAAGATGTAGTGAAGGCCGGCGAGGAAATCACCGCTTATGTCCTGAAGGTGGACAAGGACGCCGGGCGGGTGGCGCTGTCACTGGTCAAACCCCCGGCGGTGACCTGGGATGACATTCAGGAAGGCATGGTGCTGCGCGGCACGATCACGCGGCTGGAAAGTTATGGCGCGTTCGTGGATGTTGGCGCGGAACGCGACGCGATGGTGCATGTTTCCGAACTCTCCAGCGGTTTTGTCAATTCACCGTCGGATGTGGTAAAGGTTGGTGATGTGGTCGAAGGCCGGGTCATCAAGGTAAATCGTAAGAAGCGCCAGATTGACATGAGCCTGAAGGCGGCGGAAGCGCCGGTTGCCGCGCAAATGGCGGCGGCTGACGACGATGATGGTGATATTCCTACCGCTATGGAACTGGCGCTGCGACAGGCGATGGATGATGAGATGCCGCGCCGCCGTGACCGGAAAGACCGTAAGCGCGATAAACAGCGCCACTACGAAGAACAGGAAGAAATCTTCGCGCGCACACTGCGCAATCACTCCGGCAAATAGCGGCGACCGACGGAAAAACCCAACCGGGTTTCCAATGTATGCCAGTTACAGGGACAGGGCAGCGGCCATGTCCCTGCGCTTTTTACTGGCTATGCCCGCAGACTGCGGAATAACCGCACCCCGGACGCGACGAACAGCAGCGTCATCACGACTTCGTGCCCCAGGCACCAGACACAGAATGATTTCAGAATAGACGCCTGTACGTACACCAGAAACATCGAGTAGATGAAACCGAACAACGTGACCGCAAAAACAACCGTTACGCCGTAGTCCCGCAAAAACGGGATGCGGTTTTCCAGCAGCAGCAGCGCCCCCAGGAACAGGTACGTGAGCAGCCCCAGATAAGCAATTGGTATCCCGGCGACTTTGCCGTAGACGCTGGTTGTTACCGCGTCGCAGTTGAAAGCATCACCCTCCGCGCAGACGACGGCAGTATTGGTGAGTTTGGTATAACTCAGGTAAGCGGAAATGATGATGCCGATGACGACCAGTACGAGCGAAATCGTCCGCAGCATATCCTGGGAACGGGTGGCCGGCAGCGTGGCGGCCTGATTAGTGGAAGCAGTGGTCATGGTTTCCTCATCGAACGACATAGCGCAGCAGGCGCACCGGCAGCGACGCACCGGCGGGGACAAATGTCACCTCTTCCGGTACGATCAGCAGACCGTCAGCCTGCACCATCGAAGTCAGCACGCCGGAACTCTGCGTGCCGGTCAGACGGGCGACGAGCTGCCCGTTTTCATCGGTCAGTTTGACGCGCAGATAGCTGCGCCGTCCATCGGAACGAATATCCTCGCCGGTGATGACCATCACGGTAGCGGACTCATCAGCGCGGTTGCCCAGGCGGTACAGCACAGGCCGCACGAAGATGTCAAACGTCACCATCGCGGACACGGGGTTGCCCGGCAGGCCAAAAAATGGGATGCCCTGTAAGTGACCAAAGGCCAGCGGTTTACCCGGTCGCAGGTTAATACGCCAGAAATCTATCTGTCCCAGTTCGTCCAGCACCGCCCGCACGACATCGAACGCACCTACCGACACCCCGGCAGAACTCAAAATCAGATCGGGGCGTATGTCCAGCGCCTCGTGGAAGCGGCGGCGCACGTCGTTCAGCGTATCGCGGGCGATAGGAATACGAAAAGGCAGGCCGCCATAGGTGGCGACCAGCGCCGCCAGCGCGTAGCCGTTGCTGTCGCGGATTTTGCCCGGTGGCAGCGGTTCGTGAACCTCTACCAGCTCATCGCCAGTGGACAGCACTGCCACTCGCGGCTGGCGGGTGACCGGCACGTATACGCAGCCCAAGGCCGCCAGCACGCCGATTTCTGGCGCGCGCAGCGTGCTTCCGGCAGTCAGCACGACCTGTCCCGCGCGGATGTCTTCCCCGGCCTGCCGTATATAATCACCGGGCTGGACGGCGCGATAGACCTGTACTTCGGTTGGCAGCAAATGGTGGTCGCCCGCAGACCAGCGTCCGTCTGTCTGCTCGACTGGCACCACCGCGTTCGCGCCCTGAGGCAGCGGCGCGCCGGTCATGATACGGCCGGCTTCACCGGGGTGCAGCGGCTGCGTGGGGGCCGAGCCAGCGGGGATGTCCAGGCTTACAGGCAGGCGCACTGGCGCGTCGGTACGGGCCGCAGCGACATCCTCAGCGCGAACGGCATAACCGTCCATGCTGGAATTAGGGAAGGGGGGGTGGTTCGCCTCGGCGTAAATATCCTCGGCCAGCGTGCGCCCCAGGCTGTCCAGCAGCGGAACACGCTCGGCAGGCAGCGTGGTTATGCCGCTTAAAATGCGCTCCAGCGCCTCATCAACGCTCAATAAGTCTGCCATAGGCTTTCGTTGGTTTAAGGTTAACCGTATCCCGGTCGTATATTTCGACCGCCGTCCGCGACTAAACACGCCTATTATATCAAACCTGGCGCCAGCCTGTTACGTTTTGACAGGCTGCATTATAATAATTTAATGTGAGAACGACGGTTCGAGGTGGCCTATGCAGACCGTGCTGGCGATGAATTTACAATCGTTATTGGATCTGCTTTCTGATTTGACTCCTAACGATCAGCTGTTGATCGAACGTGCCTACTATCGCGCCGAAACGGCGCACGCCGGACAAACCCGCCAGTCGGGCGAACCGTACTTCACCCACTGCCTGGCGGTAGCGAACATTCTGGCAGAAATGAAACTGGACGCTGAAGCGATTGCCGCCGCGCTGCTGCACGATGTGGTCGAGGACACTCCCATTACTGTTGAGGAACTGCGCAACGAGTTCGGTGTCAATGTGGCCCGCATTGTGGATGGCGTCAGTAAGTTGAAGAATCTGCCGATCAAGGTTGAGAAGGACAGACGCAGCCGTACTGCCGACAAGGAACTTGAATACTTCCGTAAGATGCTGCTGGCAATGGGCGACGACGTGCGCGTGGTGCTGGTTAAACTGGCCGACCGGCTGCACAACATGCGCACGCTGGGTTATATGACGCCGGAAAAGCAGCGCCAGAAAGCCGAAGAAACGCTCGATATCTTCGCGCCGCTGGCGAACCGGCTGGGCATCTGGCAGATGAAGTGGGAACTGGAAGATTTGAGTTTTCGCTACCTTCAGCCAGAAACCTATAAAGCCATCGCCAAAAGCCTGGATGAGCGCCGGCCTGATCGAGAGGCGTATATCACGCAGGTGGCGCAAACCCTGCGCGAGGCGTTGAAAGCCTACGGGATTGAGAAGGCGTTGATCAGTGGCCGTCCGAAGCACATCTACGGCATCTACCGGAAAATGGAGCGCAAGCAGCGCCCGCTGTCCCAGATTTATGATATTCGCGCCGTCCGCGTGATCGTGGATTCGACGATTCAGTGTTATCAGGTACTCGGCGTGGTGCATAACCTGTGGCGGCCTATCCCCGGCGAATTTGACGATTACATCGCGTCCCCCAAGGATAACTTCTACCGCAGCCTGCATACAGCCGTACTGGACAACCAGGGCAAAACGCTGGAAGTGCAGATTCGCACCTGGGAGATGCATGAGGACGCCGAATACGGTATCGCCGCGCACTGGCGCTATAAAGAGGGTAAAAGCGGCCTGCGGGATGAGTCGTTTGAAAAACGGCTGAGTTATCTGCGCCGGCTGATGGAATTCGGCCCGGAGATTGATCAGGACGCGGACGCGGAAACCTTCGTGGACACCATGAAAAACGAAGTGTTTCAGGATCGTGTGTACGTGTTCACACCGAAAGGCGATATTGTGGATTTGCCGCATGGCGCGACGCCGGTGGACTTTGCCTATCACATTCATACCGACATCGGCCACCGCTGCCGGGGCGCAAAGGTGCAGGGGCGGCTGGTGAACCTGACGTACAATCTGCATACCGGCGATCAGGTGGAAATCCTGACCTCCAAGCGCGGCGGCCCCAGCCTTGACTGGCTGAATCCGGATCAGGGGTATGCCAGGACCGCCCGCGCCCGTGACAAAATTCGCCAGTATTTCCGCAAGCTCGACCGTGACAAACACATCCTTAATGGTCGCGAAGTGCTGGAGCGGGAACTCAAACGGCTCGGCCTCGATCAGATGTCATTTGAGTCGGTGTCAGCGTTGTTCAGCTACGACAAGCTCGACGATTTCCTGGCGGCGGTCGGTTCAGGTGACATCAACGGGGCGCAGATTTCGGGGCGTATCCTCGAAAATGAGCGCCGCCAGCAGCAGGCGCGGGAAGCGCAGGCCGATAAACTGATCGAGTCGCCGTCGCAGTTGGGCAAAACCCAGGGCGGCATTGATGTGATGGGCATGGGGGGGATGCTGGTCAATCTGGCGCACTGCTGCAATCCGGTGTTCGGCGACCCGATCATCGGTTATGTGACACGTGGACAGGGCGTGAAAGTCCACCGTCAGGATTGCAGCAACATCCAGTCCGGGCTGGAGGCGGAGCGGCTAATTCAGGTCAACTGGGGATCGCTGGCGGTCGAGCAGAAGTATTCCGTCCCGCTGGAAATTGTCGCCTATGATCGTGAAGGACTGATGCGTGATATCAGCACCGTCATCGCTGACGAAAAAGTCAGCATGACCAAGGTGCAGGTCAGCACGCGGCAGAATATCGCCACTTTTCAGATTACGATGGAAATTTCCAATTTTCCACAGTTGACTCGCATCCTGGGTCGGCTGTCGCAGATTGCGAACGTCCTTGAGGCCCGCCGCCGGAATATGGCCTGATCGCCGCGTCTTAATCCTTTCTTCCATGTAAAGTTATCCAAAATCTCTCCATAGTATTTCGTTTTTCATTTGCGAGATACTAATGATGGGATTATAATATTCATTCTCTACATCCCTGCCTCTGATGCGCCCGGTAGTCTATAGTCTGCTTAACGGGGAATTCAGCATGACCGATTTGTTACGAGAACTCGCCGCGCTCCAACTGGAAAATATAGACCCATCCATCCGGCTGGTCATTATCCATCCGAACTACCCACGCCAGCATCTTTTTCTGCAAATGATTCTTCAAGACACGCCGGCCGTTTATGTTCGCTTCGACGGCACTCAACTGACTTATGACCAGCTTCATGCGCAGTTGGGGGCGGCGCTGGAACGCCAGGGGCTGTCACGAGCTAAGGCTGATTTGCTGGTACTGGATGAAGCCGACCGCGCGAGCGCCGAGGGATTGGAGCGGCTGCTGACGGAGCTTCTGGAGCAGGTTTCAGGTCGTTTAGTGGTGTTAACCCGGAAAGCGCCCGCTTTCGTTCAGGATCAGCCGGCTGTCCGCCAGCTTACCGCTTTTGTGCCGGTAGATAATGGGCTGATGCTGGCCGACTATGCCCGCCGCGATGAGGCATCGGCGCTGCTGGAAGTGCGGGCGCTGTCTGGCGGTCGTGTGCTGCTCAATGGCCGCAGCGTCGAAAACTGGGATGGGACACTGCCGCGCGCCCTGTTTTTCTTTTTAGTAGACCGGGGTATGACCACGCGCAGCCAGATTTTTGAAACGTTCTGGCCGACACTCTCCACGCGGGAGGCAACGAACGTTTTCCACGTCACCAAACGCAAAATCAGCGAGGTGCTGGGGGTAGATTTAACCGTATACTGGTCAGGCTTTTATCGCATCGCCCCGGATATTGACCTTCAGTATGACACCTCCATCTTTACCGGCATGGTACAGAACAGCGCCGTAGCCGAACCGGACGAGGCGATGCGGCTGCTGACGTATGCCACGTCGTTGTACCAGAGCGACTTCCTGAGTTCGATAGACATGGAGTGGGCAAAGAAGCGCCGTCAGGAAATGGTGCAGAATTATGGCGAAGCCCTGATCGGTCTTGGTAAGCTGAAGGAGCAGGCCGGCAGCATCGAGGAAGCATTGGGTTTGTACGTGCGTGCTTCGGCTACGAACCCGCAGCGGGAAGACCTGGCACGCAGCATCATGCTGCTGTACCGGCAGTTGGGCATGTATGAAGATGCCATTGCGACTTACCGGCGGCTGGAAACTGAACTGGAAAATACGCTGGGCGTTTCCCCGGCGCGCAATCTGCAAGAACTGATGGCGGAAATTCAGGCCGAAGCCGAGCATGTGATGTAGGCCGTTGACATGACGGGGACACGCGCACCTGGCGTGTCCCCGTGTGCTGGCTAACTTTCCTCGTTCACCGGCACCGCAATGCGCGGCTGATAGGCCACCACTGCCGCTACTCGTTCTTTGGCTCGCAGCGATAGAATAATATCCCCACCTGGTCGTCCCCGGCCCACTTGCGGCGCGCGCCCCAGCCGCATATACAGTGGTTTGTTACGATTGGTCAGGACGATGATATTGTCATCCTGGCGGCCAATCGTCGCGGCAGCCAGTTCCAGGCTGCCTTTTGGCAGCCGCATGGCGATCACACCCTGCCCGGCGCGACCCTGCACCGGGTAATCGGCAATGGGCGAGATTTTGGCAACGCCGTCGTCGGTGATGCTCCACACATACTGACCTTCGACCACCACCATTGCCCCGGCCACACGGTCACGCTGGCCGGCTAATTTTATACCGCGCATTCCGCCCGCCGGCAGGCCGGTAGGTCGCACGTCGCTTTCGTTAAACCGGATGGACTGCGCCTGAGCTGTCACCAGCAGAATATCGTTTTCGCCGGTAGTGGGCAGCACCCAGCCTAACCGGTCTTCCGCTTCCACATCCATCACCGTGAAAGCATTGGCGCTCATGCCCGGCACATCCTCCATCCGCAGCCGCTTGACTTCACCGGCTTCGGTTGCCAGAAACAGATAACCCGTTTGCAGTTCGACGGGCAGGCTGAGGATAGCGGTAATCTCCGGTTTGTCCTTGAGCGCGCTCAAATTCCCTACGAGAGCACCTTCCGTGGGTTCATGCACCTGCGGCAGTTGGTGAACGGGTACGGTGGCGCAGCGGCCATCGGCAGTAAAGAGATACAGTGCGTCCGACGTGTTGCTTGCCAGCACAAAACGCGGCGGCTCGGCCATGTCTGCCGTAACTTTTGGCGGCGCGTTTTCGAAACTGCGGCCCAGCTTGCCGTCTACCGTCAGTGTGACCCAGGTATCGTCGGCTGGCACGAGCGATTCGGTCGTGATTACAGACGACGCGGTGCTGTCTACAATGATCGTGCGGCGGCGGTCGCCGTAGGCGTTTTTGATCACGCCCAATTCTTCCGCGATGACCGAACGCATTTTCTCGTGACTTTGCAGCAGCCCTTCCAGATATTTGATCAGTTTGATCTTTTCTTTGTATTCGTCGTCAATCTTCTTACGTTCCAGCGCGGCCAGCCGTCGAAGCTGCATATCCAGGATGGCCTGGGCCTGCGCCTCATCTATCTTGAGCAGTTTTTGCAGATTCGCGCGCGCGGTATCAACCGTCTGTGATTTACGAATGGTGGCGATCACCTGATCAAGCGCGTCCAGCGCCTTGAGATACCCTTCGAGGATATGCGCGCGTTCTCTGGCGCGTGCCAGGTCATATTCGCTGCGGCGTTTGATCACGTTCAGCCGGTGATCGAGATAGACCTTCAGCGCCTGTTTAAGCGTAAGGAAACGCGGTTCGTTATCCACCAGCGCCAGCATGATGATGCTGAATGTTTCCTGTAGCTGTGTCAGTTGGAACAGGCGGTTCAGGATCGGCTTGGCTTCCGCGCCGCGCTGAAGTTCGATCACCAGGCGCAAACCCTGGCGGTCGGATTCATCGCGCAGGTCGGCGATGCCTTCCAGCTTGCCATCGCGCACGAGGTCGGCTACACGCTCGACCAGCGCAGATTTATTGGTCTGGAACGGTAGTTCGCTGACGATAATCCGCTGCTTGCCGCGCCCCATGTCCTCGACATGAACTTTCGCCCGCACGGTGATCTTGCCGCGTCCGGTAGCATAGGCAGATACCAGCGTATCTTCGCCGTTTTCTTCACCATCAATATGCCGGTAAACCAGACCGCCGGTGGGGAAGTCCGGCCCTTTGATGAAGCGCATCAGGTCTTCCACACCCACATCATCCAGCATGTCCCAGTTGTTGAGCATATAGACCAGCGCGTCACATACCTCGCCCAGATTGTGCGGCGGGATATTGGTAGACATACCAACGGCGATGCCGGACGAGCCATTCACCAGCAGATTGGGAATACTGCATGGGAGCAGCGTCGGTTCGGTCAGACTGCCGTCGAAGTTATCAACAAAATCAACCGTGTTCTTCCCGATGTCTACCAGCAGTTCTTCGCCGATATCCGCCATCCGCGCTTCGGTATAGCGCATGGCTGCCGGGCCGTCGCCATCAATACTGCCGAAGTTGCCCTGCCCATCCACCAGCGTATAACGCATGGAAAAATCCTGCGCCAGCCGCACCATGGACTCATACACGGCGGCATCACCATGCGGGTGATATTTACCCAGCACCTCACCGACGATACGCGCACTCTTTTTATAGGGCGTATCCGAACGAATACCCATGTCGTACATTGCATACAGAATACGCCGGTGTACCGGCTTCAGGCCGTCGCGCGCATCGGGCAGGGCGCGGGCGACGATCACACTCATGGCGTAATCCAGATAAGCATCGCGCATTTCCTGGCCGATGTTCACCTGGCGGACAGAGCCATTGGTCATAGGAGGTTCCTTCGAAGCACCATTTGGTTTGTGATTTGCCATCAGATATGCTGCCCATTCTAGGGGTGAGATGCCAGACTGTCAAACATTGAACGTGTGTTCTATTATACCATGAGTGTCCGTCCGGGTAAACGGGGGAAATATTGCTGGCACGATTCACCGCCGGTCAGTATTCCGGTCGTTTTTTGCCCTACGTTTGCCCGATTCTGCGGGTTTTCGCATAGCTCAGTCTGGCGGCTTGTGGTAGTATGGCGGCCTATGACAAACCGAAACCTCACCTTACCCGTGCTTGTGATCGCGGCGCTGCTGCTGGTGTTGGCTGCCTGCCAGCCGCAGGAGCCTATTTATATTTATATCACGCCAACGCCGGAAACCAGTGTTACGCCGGTACCTACCATCGTGGTAACCGCCGAAGCGACCGCCGAACCGGCCACGCCGACCACCGCCCCGACGGATACCGCCGCCGGGCCGACACCGACGGTTGTTGGGGCGGTTCTGGAACCGGGGTATACGCTGCCGCCTACCTCGACGCCGGTGGCGACGGCCACGCCGCTGCCTACCGTCGCGCCAACGACTGGCCCCAGCGTCACTCCTGCCGGGCCAACGGCCACGCCGCTGCCGAGCCTGGACGCGAACCGGATGGGGATTCAACTCGACCCCACACTTGACCAGGACGACTGGAATCTGGCGTTGCAGGATATCCAGAAGCTGGGTGTAAAGTGGCTGAAGGTGCAGGTCGCCTGGGACATTTACCAGCCCGGCGGTCCGCAGGACATCACCGAAGACTTTCGCCGGCTGGAGATTTATCTGGAAACGGCCAGCAATCAGGGTCTGAATGTGCTGGTGAGCATCGCCAAAGCGCCGGACTGGGCGCGCTCTAATCTGACTGAGGACGGCCCGCCGGACGATCCTAACACGCTGGCGAATTTCATCAGCATTCTGCTGAAGGAGATGGGGCAGGCGATTGACGCGGTGGAAATCTGGAACGAGCCGAATCTGCGGCGCGAGTGGCAGGGAAACCTGCCCTTTACCGGCGCGGGTTACATGCGTCTGTTTGGCCCGGCCTATCAGGCGGTGCGGGCGTATTCACCGACGATTACGGTCATCAGCGCCGGTTTAGCGCCGACGGGTGATAATGCTAACCTCGGTTCGCGGGATGACCGCGCTTTTCTGCGTGAGATGTACGCCGCCGGCCTGGCGAATTATGCTGATGTGGCGGTGGGGGCGCACCCTTACGGCTGGGGCAACCCGCCGGACGCGCGCTGCTGTAACTTTGATCCTGAACCGGGCTGGGATGATGACCCACATTTCTTCTTCCTCGACAATATCGAGGATTACCGTGAAATCATGGTCAGCAGCGGCCATGCCGCCGCGCAGATGTGGGTGACGGAATTCGGCTGGGCAACATGGGCGGCGCTGCCGGGTGATCCGCCGGATGTGTGGATGGGCTACACCGACGAGTGTGAGCAGGGTACTTATCTGGTACGAGCGTTCCAGATGGGGCAGGAACGTGACTACATGGGGCCGATGATCCTGTGGAATCTGAACTTTGCGGTACTGGCGGGGCTGGTTGAAAACCGCGACGAACGCGCCGCTTACAGCCTGATCATCCCGCGGGACGTGCGCGAGCGGGCGGCCTTCTGGATGCTGTACGATGCGGTCAGGCCGGAGATTCCGCAGTTAGAGACATATGCCGTTTGTCCCGGCGGTAAAAGCGGGGGATAGGACAAAAATCAACGGGTACGGCAACGCTTCCGGATAAAAGGGTCAGGGGAGGGTCTCAGACCCTCCCCTGCCGGGTATCAGCAATCATTGGCAGAGACACACGTTAGCGTGTTCCGGCGGCTTTTCTGTTACTGATCCATGCCCATTTCTTCCAGACCGTCACTATCATCAAAGCCTTCGGTGGCGATGTCGTAGGCGCCCTGCGCTTCCAGAGTCACATTCGGCGCGACCATTTCACGATCCTGGTAGGTATGGAAGCCCGTACCCGCCGGGATCAGCTTGCCGATGATGACATTTTCCTTCAGGCCGTACAGGTTATCCACCTTACCTTCGATGGCTGCGCCGGCCAGCACCTTGATGGTGTGCTGGAAGCTGGACGCTGAGAGGAAACTGTCTGTACTGAGGGCGCACTTGGTGATTCCCAGCAGCACCGGCGCGCCGGAGGCAGGGTCGCCACCCTGGGAGATCAGCTTTTCGTTGATGTCTAGCAGTTGCAGGCGGTCAATCAGCTCACCCGGCAGCAGCGGGCTGTCGCCGCTCTTGGTGACCTGCACCTTCGACAGCATCTTGCGGATCATGATCTCGAAGTGTTTGTCCGCGATGTTCACGCCCTGGTTGCGGTAGACCTTCTGCACTTCGGACAGCAGATAAATCTGTGTTGCTTCCGCGCCCAGAATTCGCAGGATGCGGTGCGGGTTCTTCGAACCTTCGGTCAACTGCTGGCCGGCATATACTTCCGCGCCATCATAGACATCCGGCAGCAGGCGGGCGCTGGAAGGAATTTCATATTCGACTTCCTGACGGCGCTCGTACCGCACGTAAAGTGTATGGCCTTCCAGATGCACCAGACCGTGCATCTTGCCAACGATCCGGCCCTCGCCATCTACCTCGTGGGCCAGCACATCGCCTTCCTTGACTTCCTGCTCGTCTTCTACATCAATATCCCAGCCGACCGGAATATCGTACTTTTCGCTGAAGGCTTCGCTGTCAATCACAGTGGCGATCCGAACGCCTTCGCGTTTGGTCAGCCGCACGATGCCGGCGATGTCCGTCACCACCGCTTCGCCCTTCGGCTTCTTGCGGGCTTCAAACAGTTCTTCCACGCGGGGTAAACCGGTTGTGATGTCACCGCTGGCCTGCGCCGTACCGCCGGTGTGGAACGTCCGCAGCGTGAGCTGCGTGCCGGGTTCGCCGATGGACTGCGCCGCGATGATGCCCACCGCCGCGCCGATTTCCACCATCTCGCCGCGTCCCAGATCGCGCCCGTAACACAGGGCGCAGATGCCGTGAATCAGCGCGCAGGTCATAGGGCTGCGAACGTGGACGGTTTCAATCTTGCTGTTCTGGAGGGCGTCGGCTACGTCCTCATCAATCATCTCGTTGCGTGCCACGATCAGGCGACCGGATTCCGGGTCGTAAGTATCGCTGGCGGCGCAGCGGCCAATGATGCGTTCGTAAAGGGTTTGACCGGCCACATCGTCGGCGCGGCGAATCCACAGGCCGGCTTCCGTGCCGCAGTCGGTGCGGTTCACAATCACATCCTGCGCTACGTCTACCAGACGACGGGTGAGATAACCCGCGTCGGCGGTACGCAGCGCGGTGTCCGCCAGACCCTTTCGCGCGCCGTGCGTGGAGATGAAGTACTCCAGTGCTGTCAGCCCTTCGCGGAAGTGACTGCGAATCGGCAGGTCAATGATACGCCCGGACGGGTCGGCCATCAGGCCGCGCATCCCGGCCAACTGCGTGATCGGGCCAAAACCGCCTTTGGTCGAGCCGGAAATCGCCATGATCGCAATCGGCCCGAACGGATCGAGCGCGCCCCTGATCTTGTCCTGCAGCAGGTCTTTGGCGCGGTTCCATTCGTCAATCGTGATCTGGTAACGTTCCTCTTCGGTCAGCAGGCCGCGCCGGAAGTCCCGTTCAGCGCGTTCAACCACGCCTTCGGCGTCCGCCAGAATGTCGCGGCGTTCGTCTGGAATGGTGAGATCAGCAACGGCGATGGTCGTGCCGGAAATCGTAGCGTAGTGGAAGCCCAGATTCTTGATCGCGTCTACCACATCAGTTGTCCGGTCGCCGCCCAACCGCTGATAACATTTGGCTACCAGGTCTTGCAGCGGTTTCTTGCCCATCGTATCCTGAACGAAACGCATTTCATCCGGCAGAATCCGGTTGAAGATAGCGCGCCCGACGGTCGTAATCTCTGGCTCAGCCTGCGGGCTGCGGGCGTCGTACACATTACCCAGCAGAATGGGCGTGTGCAGTGTCACCAGTCCCAGGTTGTACAGATATTCGACCTCGTCCATGTCTACGACATGGCGGCGCTCGTGCAGGTTGGCAATTTCCAGCGTGTCTTCCAGCTTACGCTTCTTAATGATTTTCATCATATCGTAAGCGTTGGCGATCATGCAGTCCACTTCGCCTTCAATGATAGCGCGAATGGTGCGGTCAATCGCCTTCTCAACCACTTTGGTGCGCCCGTTGGCGTCGGTCTCGGTCACGTCTTCAAACAGCACCACACCGGCAATTTCATGGTTCTGCACGTAGTAGTAGCCGGGGGTGCGGAAGGCGATGCCGACCCGGAAGCGGCCTTCGTTCAGCACGCTCATGCTGCGGAAGTCGTCGGCACGGTCTTTCCGCGCGATGATTTCCACCGTCGGGTCCATCGTCAGATAATAATTGCCCAGCACCATATCCTTCGACGGGCCGACGATGGGCTGGCCGTCTGCTGGCTTAAGCAGGTTCTTGGTGCTCAGCATCAGGTCGCGGGCTTCCTGCACAGCCTTGTCGCTCAGGGGCACATGCACGGCCATCTGGTCGCCGTCGAAGTCGGCATTAAACGCCGCGCAGACGAGCGGGTGAATCTGGATGGCCTTGCCTTCCACCAACTGTGGCTCGAACGCCTGGATGCCGAGGCGGTGCAGGGTAGGGGCGCGGTTGAGAAGTACGGGACGTTCCTTGATGACTTCTTCCAGAACTTCCCAGACTTCCGGCTTTTCGCGCTCGATGATGCGCTTGGCGCCCTTCACGTTGCTGGCGTAGTTATGGCGTACCAGGCGGCTGATGACGAACGGGCGGTAGAGTTCCAGCGCCATCGTCTTGGGCAGGCCGCACTGGTGCAGCTTCAGCTTCGGCCCAATGACGATTACCGAACGACCGGAGTAGTCCACACGCTTGCCCAGCAGGTTGCGGCGGAAACGGCCCTTCTTGCCTTTGAGCATGTCGCTCAAGGACTTCAGTTCGCGGCGGCCCCGGCGGCTGAGCGCCTTGCCGCGCTGGCTGTTGTCAATCAGGCTGTCAACGGCTTCCTGAAGCATTCGCTTCTCGTTCCGCACGATCACATCCGGCGCGCCGAGTTCCAGCAGGTGCTTCAAACGGTTGTTACGGTTGATGACACGGCGGTACAGGTCGTTCAGATCGCTGGTGGCGAAGCGTCCACCGTCCAACTGCACCATCGGGCGCAGATCGGGCGGGATGACGGGCAGCACCGTCAGGATCATCCACTCTGGCCGGTTGTTGCTCTTACGCAGACTTTCGACCACGCGCAGCCGCTTGGTCGCTTTTTTCTTACGCTGCTTGGAACGGGTGGTGCGGACTTCGTGCCACAGTTCTTTCGACAGCCGCTCCAGTTCCATATTTTGCAGAATCTTATAGAAGGCTTCCGCGCCCATGTCTGCCTGGAACACCTGCCCGTAGCGGCTCTTGAGTTCGCGGTAGCGGGTTTCCGACAGGAACTGAAGGATGTGTAAGTCCTGCAGCTCTGACCGGGCTTTTTCGGCGGCCTGACGAATCTGCTGCAAGCGTGTGTCCAGTTCCGACCGCTGATCTTCCATCGCGGTCGCCGCTTCGGTGGAAATGCTGTCAGCCTGCTGGTCGAGATTTTTCAGGTCGTTCTGCCGCAGTTCCTCGATTTCGGCCTGCAGATCGCTCAGATAACTGTTGACTGCCGTCTGCACGCGGGACAGGCTGTCCCCCTCGACCAGATCACCTTTGGCGACAATCACGGTGCTGGTTTTGCTGAAGTTGATGTCCGCCGGGGCAACCTGACCCATCAGCGATTCAACGCGGTTCTGCACCGACTGCGCTTCCTGCATAACTTCGTCGCTCAGGCGGCTC
>JARKOK010000065.1 GCA_029975765.1 Aggregatilineales bacterium | reverse complement strand
CAGCCGCTGCTGGTCATGGCGCGCCTGCTGTGGCAACACGGGCGGATACCCGCGTGGGCAACGCGAAAAAATGAACAGGGGCAGGTATCAAACCCGCCCCTGCCGGAAACCGATCACTGATAACCGCTGACTGCTAATCACCAACTGCCGGGGCGCTCACCGTCACGCCGCCCTTCACCATGCCGCCGTCTTCCGGCACGGGCAGCACATCCGGCCAGACCGTCGTGCCGTGTTCATAAATGTCAATGCCCACCGCGTCCGCTTTCGGGTTGACGCGCAACCGGCCAATCGCTTTCAGCCCCAGGAACATCGCCGAGGCGGTCGCCGTCACCCAGATGATCGTCGCGCCGGCACCGATGGCCTGATTAACCAGCATGTCCACGCCGCCGCCCAGCAGCAGGCCGCCCACGCCGTTGGTCAGTTCCGGCTGGCCGAAAAGGCCAATCGCCAGCGTGCCGAAAATACCACACGCGCCATGCACCGCGAACGCCCCCACCGGGTCGTCAATCTTCAGCGCCTCGATCAAATCCACGACCAAGATCACGAGGATGCCCGCCGCCAGACCGATGACAACCGAGGCCCAGGGCGCGACAAACGCGCAGCCCGCCGTAATACCGACCAGACCGGCCAGCGAACCATTCAGCGTCAGGCTCAGGTCCCACTTACCCGATCGCGCATAACCCAGGAACATGGAGGCCAGCGTACCGGCTGACGCCGCCAGCGTGGTATTGACCGTCACCAGACCGATCAGACCAGGATCACCAGTGCCCAGCGTCGAACCCGGATTGAAGCCGTACCAGCCGAACCACAGCACCATCGTACCAAGCGTCGCCAGCGCCAGATTGTGCGGGCGCGGCGCCTGACCAAAGACCCGGCCCACACGCGGGCCAAGCAGAATCGCACCGATCAGCGCCGTCACACCGCCTACAGTATGCACAACGGTGCTGCCAGCAAAGTCCAGGAAACCGCGCTGGAACAGCCAACCGCCGCCCCAGACCCAATGCACGACCACCGGGTAAATCAGCGCGCCCACCAGCACGCTGTAGATAATATCGCCAATAAAATCGGTGCGTTCGGCCATCGCGCCGGTCGCAATCGTGCTGGCGGTCGCCGCGAACGCAAACTGGAAGAAGAACAACACAAAGACGCTCAAACCGGTGCCGCCATAAACCACGCTGCCTTCTTCAAAGCTGATGGCACTGCTGAGGAAGAAGTTGTCCGTACCAAACAGACCGCTGCTGTGCGGCGTGCCAAACGCGATGGCAAAACCAACCGCCCAGAAGGCGATACCGGTCAGCGCCGCGTCCATAAAGTTTTCGACCAGCGCGTTCACCACCGCCGTCTGACGAATGAAACCGGCTTCCAGCATCGCGAAACCACACTGCATAAAGAAGACGAGGAAACTGGCAACCAGCACCCAGGTCGTATCAATCGAAACCTGCAAGCCGGCTGTCGTTGCTTCTAAGGACTCCAGGGTAACTGCATCCTGCGCGTTCACACTCGGCGCGAACGCCGCCAGCACCAGCGCGCCCAGCGCAATCGCCAGCAGCCGCCGCCATAACCGATTCCGTCTGTTCATCCTTCATCCCTCCCTGAAGATAACATCCTGTTTCAGAGCAATGTCCAGAAGTTTAGCCGGAAACCCTTCGTCATTCTCAGGTCAGGATAGATGAAGTTTGGACAGCGTCTTTGTGGTAATCTGACAGCGGATAAGGCAGATTAACCAATTCGGGGTCATACGAATGGCAAGAGTCGGGGGATAAGTTCAGGAATAAAGTCTATAACTGGACAGGCTGCACAAATACCCCCTGACAGCCCAGCACTGATCCAGGGGGTGTTGTCAACAATCACCAAACTTTACCAGTTGCGATCATTCAGCACCGGGCGCTGGTTAAACCACAGATGCGCCCGCTGGCTGTGGAGTTTGACCACTGTCGGCGGCACTTCCGGCAGGCTGCCAAGCATCTGCTCCAGTTCCCACAGCCGGTCAATCAAAGCGCGTTTGCTGGCCGCATCAGCCACCAGGCTGGCGGCCTGCCGCATTCGCACCCAGTCACCATCATACGTCGCGCGGCAGACGATCAGCAGCCACAGATCGTTATATGTCAGACAGACCTTATTGCCACGCCGGTCTTTAACTTCCGTGTAAATTTCGCCACCCAGCGGCCCCATCATCGTGCGGGTACTCATACGTGACCATCCCCCGTCAAATACATGCCTCCAGTTTTATCGTAGCGTCTATCGGCAGGCGGCAACCATAATCCTCATCGAAAATCGGTAAATTTTCTGAGGCCTCACGGCACGTAGACCGAACACTGTCCGTCAGCCGCCGCGCACGAAGCAATCACTTCCCCGTTCCGCACCACATCGAAGCGGTCACTCACTTTCCAGAAGAATGCCGGTGAACCCACTTCTTGCAGCGCGTAAATCCGGTTGACACACGATGCCGGGGGCTGGCGCTGCCCAACCGCTGCATCCCGCAGGCGCAGGCACTTGCCGGCGGGCAGGCTGTTGTAGATGCTCGGCCCCCACTTCCGCGCTTCCCACTCGCCGCCGGGGCTGCGAAATACCACCCCTTCGAGCGACAGGGGTCGCGCAGTCTGATTGAGCAGGGTAAAGGATACGTCATCATACATCAGCAGGACATTAGGCGCGGCAGCCTGGGTCGGCGGGTTTTCCGGCGGCACGGTCGCCGATGGAAAGACCGGCGATGGCAGATCAGGCGTGGCAGCCTGGGCGTCCGTTGGTGAGACAAACAGGATAGCCGTGAGCTGCACCTGCGCTTCCGTCGGCACAACCGGCACAGCCGTCGGCGGCGGGCTGGTTGGCAGCACAACCGCCACCGTCGTCGCCGGAATGGGCGTGGCCGTGACCACAACAGGAGTCGCGTTCTGGTTAGCGATGATAGCCGGAACAATACCGACAACCGCGACAATCACGGTGACAATACCGCCAACAATAGCCGCGATCACCTGCGGATTACTCAGCGCCGAACTGCCCGGCGCGGGCGGCTGCTCAGACATTCATTTACCCCCTGTGGTTGGTGATTTAGTGGATTACTCAAATGATATATGATATTGGCCGGTTGTCTCATTGAGAAACAGGCCGGGAGGGATTCAATTTTGGATGTGAACGCCGCTGTCCTGCGCCCGCTGATCTTTGCGCTTGGTCTGGGGCTGGTCATCTACACGCTGCTGGCCGCTGTCCGCACCTTCGTCCTGCCGCGTGGTGATAACGTCTGGCTGACACGGTTCATCTTCGCGCGCGTGGCAGCCATCTTTCGCTGGCGGGCGCGGAAGGCTGTCACTTACGCCGCGCGCGACCGGATGATGGCGCTGTACGCACCTATCGCGCTGCTCATTATGCCGGTCGTCTGGATGGTGCTGGTGCTGCTGGGTTATATGGGTATGTTCTGGGCGGTGGGTGTCGAAGCGTGGTACACCGCCTTCAAAATCAGCGGGTCATCGCTGCTGACGCTGGGAGCCTTTACCCTGGACAGCCTGTCAGCCACCATCCTGGAATTTTCGGAGGCGATGATTGGTCTGGGGCTGGTGGCGCTGTTGATTTCCTACCTGCCAACCATGTACGCGGCCTTCTCGAAACGGGAAACACTCGTCACACTGCTGGAAGTCCGCGCCGACTCGCCGCCATCCGCCGTAACGCTCATCATCCGGGCGCACAGCATTCGCGGGCTGGATTACCTGCGCGAACTGTGGGAACAATGGGAAGTGTGGTTCGCGGAAATTGACGAGTCCCATACCTCGCTGGCGGCGCTCAATTTCTTCCGTTCGCCGCAGGCCGACCGCTCATGGATCACGGCGGCGGGTACGATTCTGGACGCGGCCTCGCTGGTCTATTCGGTCGTGGATATTCCACGCACGCCAGAATCACAGTTATGCATCCGTGCCGGCTACGTGGCGCTGCGCCACATCTGCGACTACTTCCGCATTCCCTACGATCCCGACCCATATTACCCCGCCCACCCGATCAGCATCACCCGGCAGGAATTTGACGAAGCGTGCGAGGAACTCGCTGCCGCCGGCGTCCCACTCATCACCAACCGTGAGCAGGCCTGGCGCGATTACGCCGGCTGGCGCGTGAACTACGATACGGCGCTGCTGGAACTGGCCGATGTGCTGATGGCGCCCTATGCCCGCTGGATTTCTGACCGGGGACTGCGGCGGGTACGGCGATAATCAACCGTCCTTCACGAACGCGGCTACCGTTTCAATATGGTACGTCTGCGGGAACATATCCACCGGCTGCGCGTTCAGCAAACGATAACCATTCTGCGTCAGAGTCCGGGCGTCACGGGCGAGCGTAGACGGATCGCAGGACACATACACAATCTGACGCGGCGCATGGCTGATGAGAGCCGCCAGCGCCCGCGCGTCCACCCCGGCACGCGGCGGGTCGAGCACCGCCGCGTCGTAAACACCGGGAAGCTGGCTTAGAACCGTTTCAACCGCGCCTTCGATAATTTCCACGTTGGGCAGGTCAGCCAGATTGTCCAGCGCATCCTGCACCGCCAGCGGAAAACTTTCGACTGCCGTAATGTGCGCCGCACGCTCCGCCAGAAACGCCGAGAACAACCCGACGCCGGAATACAGGTCAAACACCCGTTCCGCGCCGGTCAGCGCCAGCCGGTCAAGCAGCAGGTTGACCAGCGTTTCGGCCTGCGCCAGATTGACCTGAAAAAAACTGCCCGTCGTGACCTGGAACGACCGCCCTTTGACCGTATACCCTACTGCCGTCGTTGTCGTCACCGGTTGGAATGTTCGCTCGTCCGGCGCGGTGGTGGCGGCCAGCCAGTCGCCCGCCGAACCCACCTGCACCCGCAGCCGCGCCGCGCCCTTCGGCGCGTGTCCGTTCCGCTGCCGAAAGTCCTCCAGCAGTTCGGGACGGATGATATGACATTCCGTAATCGGCAGCACGCTGCGGTCATCGGTGCTGATGTAACCCAGCCGTCCGGTGGGAGACACCTGAAACGTCACATGCGACCGGTAATACCAGGGGTCAGGGCTGGGAATCGTCGGCAGCACCACCGCCTCCGGCAGGCCGCCGATGCGCCGCAGTTGGTCAGCCACGATCTGCTGCTTGAGAGCCAACTGAGTCTCATAGCGAATATGCTGCCAGTGGCAGCCGCCGCACAATCCCGGCCCGAAGTGCGGGCAGCGCGGTTCAGTCCGGTCGGGTGAGGCCGCCAGCAGTTCTATCATCTCGGCCTGCGCGAACCGTTTTTTATCGAGTGTCAGCCGCGCACGTATCCGTTCGCCCGGCAGCGTGTACGGCACAAAAATGGCCCGGTCGTTGTGGCGGCCAACCGCGCTGCCGCCGTAAGCCATGCCCGTCAGTTCAAGCTGAAATGTATCCGCCATACCGTTAAATCCGCAGGAAGCGCGGCAGCAGCCGCGCCCGCCAGATAAAACGCAGCGCCAGCAGCCAGGCCAGCAGCGCCGCCCCGATGAAGACAAAATCCTGAAGCTGGAGCGTGGACAGCTCAAAAAAGTCTCGCAGCGCCGGCACAAACAGGATCACCAGATAAATGACCGCCAGCCCCAGCGCCAGCCAGGTAGGCCGCCAGTCCCCGCTGTAGTCGTCGCCCCCCTCCCAGAAATGAGTCGGCGGTTCAACCAGCGGCAGCAGCAGCAGACCGCCGAGAGTCAGCAGCGTGGTGAGAACAGTACGCGATACGGCCAGAGCCGCTTCGTTGGCCTGCTCGACGATTTCATTAATGGGCAGGCCGCGCAAGGCTTCCAACTGTGCCGCTTCCTGCGCGGTATTCAGCGATCTAACCCCGATGCTGCCGCTGAAAATCGTGACATAGTAAAAGGTGTAGGCCAGCAAACCCAGCAGCGCCAGCGTCAGGCCAGCCGGAGCGACAAAGTGAATGATCGAGCGTATCAGTCCGGTTTTGGGCTGCGCCGGGCGCGCCCAGGCCGCCAGCGCCAGCGTTGGCAGGCCAACAGTGAACAGCGACAGCAGCGACGTGTTCACCGGTGTGAACGGGAAACCCACCCCCACCACCGCCGCGCCGATGATAATCAATGCCTGATACACCACGCGGGTCAGGAACAGCCGCATGATGTCCTGCATCCCGTTCAGGATACGCTGGCCTTCGCGGAAGGCGGGCGGCAGCGCGGCGAACGAGTCGTTCAGCAGTACAATGTCCGCCACGCCGCGCGTGGCCTGGCTGCCGCTTTGCATGGCGATGCCGATATGCGCTTTCTTGAGCGACAGCACATCATTCACGCCATCACCGATCATGGCGACGTAGTGCCCGCGCGAGCGCAGCGCGTCCACCAGCATTTCTTTCTGCTGCGGGGTGATGCGCCCGAAGACGGTCGTTTCTTCGGCGGCTTTGGCAAACTGCGCTTCGTCCATCTCCGCCAGGTCAGGGCCGGCAATCACCTGAATGTCGCCGGTCAGACCAGCCTGTCGCGCCAGCGCCGCGACCGTATGCGGATTGTCACCGGAGATGATCTTCAGCCGGATGCCCGCTTCAGCAAACCCTTTGAGCGTTTTATCCGCTTCCGGGCGCAGTTCATCGCTGAAGCTGATCACACCCAGCGGCCTCAGGTCGGGCGGAAGCTGCGGCTGGCCGAGCGAGTCGTGCAGCGGCGAGATTTCAGGCCGGTAAGCAAACAACAGCACCCGCAGCCCTTTATCCGCCCATTCATGAATCCGCGTGCCCAGGTCAGCCTCAGGCTGCAAATGCGCGCGCAGCATTTCCGGCGCGCCCAGCACGTACACACCACGCAGCGCCTCACTATCGAACGACAGGGCGCTCCACTTGCGGGCTGACGAAAATGGGATTTCATCCACGACCGCGCATTTTTCGCCGGGACAGCCGGCGGCCAGCGCCTCTGAAGTACGATTGGAGGCCGTCACCGAAGCGGCAAACATCCCCAGACTGCGGCGCAGTTCGGCCTCGTCACCGCCCAACGCATCCACTTCAAAGAAGTGAATCCGGTTGGCGGTCAGCGTGCCGGTTTTGTCCAGACACAATACATTAACGTTGCTCATGGACTCGACCGCGTTGGACTGCTGAATCAGCGCGCCCTGCCCGGCCATGCGTACCGCGCCCATCGCGTAAGCGATACTGATCATAAAGAACAGGCCGTTAGGGATGAGGCCGGTCACGACTGCCGCAATTTTGACACTCTCGGCAAGCGGCAGATTGGCGACCAGCGTCGCCAGAGCAAACAGAACGCCCAGTTGTATCGAAAGCAGTACCAGCAGCCGGATGACCAGATCAACATCGGTTTGCAGCGGCGTTTTCACCTGACGGAAAGCCCGCGCGCCGGATGTCAGTTTGTTCGCTACGCTGTCCAGGCCAACTTTTGTCGCTTCGTAGCTGGCGCTGCCGTTCACACAAAACGTGCCGGAATACACCGGGTCGCCCGCCTGTTTGGGTATCAGGTCGGACTCGCCGGTGAGCAGCGACTCGTCCACATCCAGCTTGCCGTCGCCCACGATCATGCCATCTACGACAATCTGGTCGCCGGGGCGGGCGATCAGAACATCACCCAACACCACCTCCGTCGGGTCAACCGTCTTTTCCTGTCCATCGCGGAGCACAGTCGCCCTCGGACGGGTGAGCAGCGCGATTTTGTCCAGCGACTGTTTGGCGCGCATCTCCTGAATCACCCCGATGACGACGTTCAGCATGACGATGCCCACCGACATCAGCGCGTCGGTATACAGCCCCAGCGCCACCAGCACTAGGCCCACGCCAAACAGCACTGTATTAATAAATGTAAAGACGTTTTCGCGCAGAATTTGCAGATAGGACCGGCTGGTTTCCAACCGGACGTTGTTACCCTGCCCGTTCTGACGCCGCCGGACAGCCTCGGCTTCCGACAGACCGCGTCCGATCTGCGCTTCCATAACTTTTTCCGCTGCTAACTGCATGATGGTTTTCCTAATCGGTGACAGCGCCCACTTACCGACCCCTCGCTGAAGTATACGACACACACCGCCGCGCGGTTGCACGAACCACACTGGCGGCCATTATAATAAAATTCTTATACGAACATGACCGGCCTCTTATTCCTATCTCGTATAATAGAACTATATCCTTAATACCCCAGGAGAGTACAGGACAATGGCAACCAAAACTGCGCCGCGCAAGCCTAAAGCGAAGCCTGCCCCGGCAGAAGAGAAAAACCTGTCCAGCATCATGAAGGTGCTGCTGGCCGATGAATTTGTGTTATACACCAAACTGCGGAATTATCACTGGAATGTACGTGGGCCAAACTTCCTCACGCTGCACCGGCTGTTTGAGGAACAGTATAACGCGCTGGCGGACGTGATTGACGAAATCGCCGAAGACATCCGCCAGGGCGGCGACATGGCTCCCGGCACGCTGGACGAATTTAAACAGCTTACGCGCCTGAGCGAAAAACCCGGCGTGTATCCCGACTGGCGCACGATGGTGTCCGAACTGGCCGCCGATCATGACCGTCTGGTGAGCGCCCTGGAAGCCGACATCGAGTACATTGATGACGAAATTGACGATGACGCCGCCGAAAACTTTCTGACCGAGCTGGTTAACCAGCATCAGAAAATGGCCTGGCTGCTGCGGATGCATCTGGAAGAATAGGCTGCTATCGGTTAGAGGTAACCTGATACTGGAGAAGCCGTGAACAGGCTGGGAATGCTCCCGGCCTGTTTTATTTTGGCAGGCTAAATACTTTTTGCTATACTACCGCCGTTTGACTCCGGGATACGACTGCAAAATCAGCGCAAACGGGTTGAATACTGTAAGGGCAGACCTGTGTGTCTGCCCTGGGCGCACACGCAGGTGCGCCCCTACACTCTAACGGTTATGCTCTGAACATGCAGACACTAGGCTGCTCTCCCAAAGATGCTCAAGATCGGGATAGAATAAGCGTGTGGGCAAGGTGTGTCTGTTAGAGCGAGACGACAGAATTAGGCGTTCAAAGTAGGAGATCAATATAATGCCTCAACCCATCATTGCTACAGGCACTAACGAAAGCCGGATAAGCGCATCTGGAAATTCACTGGTTGTCCAGGAGTGGTCCGGCAGTGGTCCTGATTATCTCCACGTACACTATGCAGACGATGAGGCGTGGCATGTTTTGCAGGGAACATTAACTTTCCGGTTCTCCGACTCAGAGGTTGAAGCCCGAGAAGGCACAACGGTCTTTGTCCCAGCCGGCGTTCCACATACCTACTATGAAGCCTATGGCCCGACAAGGTATCTCATGATCCTCACACCCCGATTACAACAACTGATCTTAGAGCTGCATTCAACCCCCTATCAAGAGCACGGTGAAGTCTTACGAAGGTTCAATTCAGCAATCGTCGAACAGCGCACTTCAGGATAAGGTGAGCGGTTGATTATAGCCTCCGACTCGTCAATCTGCGCCTGTGTCCGTATATAATCCAGTCGTTTTCCCATACCTCTCGATTTCATTTCGTTGTTGGATGATTTTTGAACGCTGGCTTACGTAGGTTCTCGAAAGAAAGCAACGAGAAATTGTCTATCTGTAGGGGCGGTTCACGAACCACCCTTGCAAAAACATACGAAACCTTACTTCAGGAGTACCATGTCATTCTTTGTCATCTTTATCTTTGGCGCGGTGGTCATCGGCGCGGGGGCGATGCTGGCGCCGGCCTGGAATACTGCGCAGCCGCGCATTGGGCTGGCGGCGGCGCTGGCGCTCGGCCTGGTGATGGGCGGCGCGATCTTCTGGGCGATGCTCTTTGGCTGGAACACGCTGGTTATTGATTACCTGCTGTTCGCGCTGGTAACCGCCATTTTCCTGGGCGGTACCCTGTCTTACGGGCAGCGCCGGGCGGAAAAACGCGGTGAGGTACTGGAAGACATTGACCAGGGCTGGCCGGGGCCGCGTGATCTGCTGTTTTTCGTATTTGTGGGGCTGGTGTTTGTTGTGCCGGCGCTGGTGCTGCCGGTGCCGCTGGGCACGGACGCGCAGGGCTTTGGTTATCTGGGGCTGATGGCGCGGCTGGGCGGCGGCTTCAAGACGCTCGGCCCCTGGCAGCCGGAAGTCCAGTATTTGTACTCACCGGGTTTTCCGCTGTTGATTGCCTACCTCAGCCAGCAGTTGGGCGCGGGGCTGCACACGGTACAGTTCGGCGTGGCGGCGGTGCTGGCCGCGCTGCTGGTGTGGCTGGCGTATGACTGCGGCGCGGAACTGCGCGACAAACGGTTGGGGCGTGCGATGGCCGTTACCATGCTGGCCGGCCTGGGGCTGTTTACGGCGTATATGGACTCACACTATACCACCCTGCTGGGGCTGGTGTTCGGCCTGGCGATGCTGACCTACGCGCTGCGCTTCCAGCGCGATCACCAGTGGCCGGACGCGGTGGCCGCCGGCTTGATGCTGGGGGCGCTGGTGCTGTCGCACCCCGATACCACCATTATTATTGGCCTGGGGTACGTTCCCTGGCTGGCGACCATGTGGTTTGGCCGGCCGCGCCCCACGCTGCGAACCTGGCTGATAATGGCGCTGGGCGTGCCGCTGGTGGCGCTGCTGGCAATCTCGCCCTGGCTGCTGAACGTGCGTGATCTGCTCGGCTCGGACATCGTATCGCCGTTCGTCCGCAATCCCGATTACTGGCGCATCATGATTGTTTATCACGGTCTGTGGGTCGTGCCAGTAGCAGTCATCGGCGCGGTCGTTGGCCTGCGAACGCGCAGTCAGGGTGCGATTCTGGCGGTTGGCTGGCTAGTGCTGGTGCTGGAATTCTCCAGCGTGGGGCTGCTGGAGCGCCTCGTGCCGGGGCTGGTCGCGCCGGTGCTGCGCTATGATTATCCCTTTAGCATCGCCTGGCACGGGCCGATCATCCCCTATGCCATTCTCGGCGGGATGGGACTCCTGTGGCTGTGGGACAGATGGCTCGCGCCGCGTCTGGAAACCAGCCTGACTCGTCACGCGAATGTGCTGTTGGGCGCGCTGATCGTGCTGTCGCTGGCAGTACTGGTGTTCAACCGCCAGATGCTTGATCTGAGCAAGGGACGTGTCGGCTTCTACGGCGCGTTTGCGTCCGAGGCCGATGTGCGGGCGATGGAGTGGCTGCGCGAAAATACCCCACCGGACGCTTACATTCTCAATTTCCCCGGCACGCTGAAGGACAACTCCCACGAAAGCGACTGGGTGCCGGTCATCGCTGAACGGGATAGTGTCTACTATCGCTGGCAGCCGTTCTTCCGGGGTAACGAAACCCGGCTGGCGGAGCAGGAACGCCTGCGCGCC
>JARKOK010000062.1 GCA_029975765.1 Aggregatilineales bacterium | reverse complement strand
GGGGCGGCGGGCGAACTACCGCCTCGCGCTGTGGTGGGCGCTGGGTGTGCCGGCGATCTCGCTGCTGCTGAACACGGTGGCGGCGGTGTACGCGCCGCGTTATGTGCTGAGTTTCATCCTGGGGCTGGGGCTGGCGCTGGGAGCGGCGCTGGCGGCGCTGCCGGGGCGGGTGCGCTGGCTGACGCTGGCGGCGTTCGCGGCGGTCAGCCTGTGGGCGCTGCCGTCGCAGCTGCCGCAGGATCGTGTGCCGTACCGGGACATCGTGGCAGCGTTCGCAGCCTCAGCGCGTCCGGGCGATGCCCTGTTTTATGATCGGGCCAACAGAAGTGATGATGTATGGAAATGGGAAAGTAGCCGACAGCTTTCCCCTGAGTTTCGTTCCAATATAGTGAGGACAGTAGAAGAGGCTAGCAATGTTCGGCGAGTATGGTTTATTACAGCTGATTGGCATAATCCAGATGTACAGGCCAATTTCCGCGCGATTGAAGCCACTCATCCCTTGCAGCAGGTCTTTGGTGACTGCTCAAGTAACTGGTGTTTTCTCATCCAACTCCTGGAAGCTGCTCCCTGGGATACTTATCGCGGTTTCGGCGACCAGATGGCTTTCTGGGGGGTGGATGTAGATAGCATTAATCGGGACGAAATCAAAGTTCGTCTTTGGTGGCGTGTACAACAAACTCCCCCAATGAACTATTCGATAGGCCTCCAATTGCTGGATAGCTCCGGGCAATTGATCGCACAAAACGATAGTGCGATTCGCCTCGATACCGGAATAACCATTGAAACATCTCAGCTTGAGCCAAATAGAATCTACGTAGATCATCGAACTATCATCCTGCCGTCAACTGTAGAGCCGGGAACGTATCAATTGAATCTGGTTGTTTATGACTGGCAGACGGGCAAACGCTTGCCAGTTGGGGATATGCTATCAGAAAATGACCTGTCGCTTCAGACCATTACACTACAATAGTTGGAGGCCACAAACTGCACTGGTAAGGTCTACAATTTCAACTCGAAGAGACAGCGTGGCCTGCTATCACGTGTCAGTGTCAGAAAGGTTGCAGTCTCTTCGGTAAACAGTCACCTCGGCGTCCAGCACGGTCAACGTCTGGCAGGGTTGAAATGCCTCCTGCGCCATGTACGCTTGCAGGCCAGGGTCAAAATGCATCTGCCCCCGCACCTCGATCACCACCGTCGGCTGCACCCGTTCCCACACCTCCACCGGCTCGGACAGCTTCCAGCGTTTCATGCCGCTGGCTTCGGCAGCAAAGCTGACCAGGTTCGTGCTGGACGGC
>JARKOK010000060.1 GCA_029975765.1 Aggregatilineales bacterium | reverse complement strand
GGGGCGGCGGGCGAACTACCGCCTCGCGCTGTGGTGGGCGCTGGGTGTGCCGGCGATCTCGCTGCTGCTGAACACGGTGGCGGCGGTGTACGCGCCGCGTTATGTGCTGAGTTTCATCCTGGGGCTGGGGCTGGCGCTGGGGGCGGCGCTGGCGGCGCTGCCGGGGCGGGTGCGCTGGCTGGCGCTGGCGGCGTTCGCGGCGGTCAGCCTGTGGGCGCTGCCGTCGCAGCTGCCGCAGGATCGTGTGCCGTACCGGGACATCGTGGCAGCGTTCGCAGCCTCAGCGCGTCCGGGCGATGCCCTGTTTTATGACCGCGCCAATGAATCGGATGATGTATGGAAATGGGAAGTGGGGCGGCAGTTCCAGCCGGGATGGGGCGGCTACCGGGTAACGACGATAGAAGATGCTCAGGCGGCACAGCGCGTCTGGTTTCTGACGGCAGACTGGCATAATCCAGATGTACAGGCCAATTTCCGCGCGATTGAAGCCACCCACCCCTTGCAGCAGGTCATCGGCGACTGCAACCGCTACTGGTGTTTTCTGATCCAACTGCTCGAAGCACCCGCTTGAGTCCAACTTCCAATAATGGTTTTATAGGACTGCTGTCCATTGTGTGCTACCCTATAATCTGCTTTTGCAGTAGAGCGGTTAAACAGGATACGGCATGGCTTCTGAATTTATCGCCCGCGTAGGGTTTAAAACCGATCATTCCAGCCCGCTAAAATTCATCTGGTCGCACATCCGGCGGCAGCCGTTAGTGGCCGTTCTGATGGTGATCGGCGCGTTCAGCAACGCCGCGCTGGCCGGGGCGGTGCCGATCTTCATCGGCCAGGCTTTTAACAGCGTCATCGCGGGTGAAGGCAGTGAGGCCATCGTGGGCGTGGCGCTGGCGATTGTCGCCTCGCAGTTGTTACGCGCCGGGCTGCAACTGGTACGCAACTTCTCGTCGGAGATTTTCGCGCAGCGTATCGAACGCGACGTGCGCGACGAACTGTATGCCAGCCTGCTGGGCAAAAGCATGACCTTCCACGACATGCAGCCGGTCGGCGAAATCATGGCGCGTGTAACCAACGACGTGCGCGAAATGAACCTGATGATGAACCCCGGCATGAACCTCATCATCGGTTCGGGTATGTTCCTGCTGGTGCCGCTGCTGTCGTCGCCGGCCATTTACCCGCCGCTGGTGCTGGTGCCGGCGGTGTTTCTCACGCTGTACGTGATCGCGCAGTACCGTTTCATCACCACGCTGCACCCCATTGCCCAGGCGGTGCGCGCTGGTTTTGGTCACATGAACGCACGGCTGGCAGAAACCATCGAGGGCTTGCAGGTGGTGAAAGGGGCAGCACGGGAACAGCGCGAGATTGATCTGTTCGCCCGCAGCGCCGACGAAGTGCGGGATTATTTCGTCCGGCAGGGCGACATCGAAGCCCGTTATCTGCCGTTCCTGCTGTTAGGGCTGTCCGTTTTTGGTGCGCTGCTGCACGCGGTTTATCTGTACCAGCTTGGTCTGATTAACGCCGGGCAAATCGTCGCCTTCCTGGGGCAGATTTTCCTGTTCGGTTTTCCGGTGTTTACTTCCATGCGGTCACTGTCGCAAGTGGCGCTGGGTTATGCCAGCGCGCGGCGTATTCTGGAAATCATCACCACCGAAACAGACCTCGACCAGAACCGCGCCGGCTATGACCAGCCCATACGCGGTGCAGTCGAGTTCCGCCATGTAACGTTCGGTTATACCGATGGCAGCCCGGTACTGCATGACGTGTCGTTTAAGATTGAGCCGGGCCAGACGGTCGCCGTTGTCGGGCAGACCGGTTCAGGCAAAAGCACCGTCACCAAGCTGCTGAACCGCATTTATGATGTGGACGCGGGACAGGTACTGGTAGACGACGTGCCGGTGCAGGATTGGAAGCTGGGGGCGCTGCGGTCGCAGATCAGCATGATCGAGCAGGATATCTTCCTGTTCAGCCGGTCAATTGCCGACAATATCGCTTTCAGCCAGCCGGACGCAACGCGGGAACAGATTGAAGCGGTGGCGCGGAAGGCGCAGGCACACGACTTCATTACCAGTTTTCCCGATGGGTACGAAACGATTGTCGGGCAGCGCGGTGTCACGCTGTCGGGTGGGCAGCGGCAGCGGCTGGCAATTGCCCGCGCCTTCCTCAGCGACCCGCCGATTCTGGTGCTGGATGACAGCACCAGCGCGATTGACAGCGCCACCGAAGACCTGATCCAGCGCGCCATCTGGTCAGCCTCGCGCGGGCGCACGACAATACTCATCACGCACCGCCTGTCGCAGATTCGCTGGGCTGATCATATTATTGTGCTGCGGCAGGGGCGCGTCGTGGCACAGGGCAAACATGATGATTTACTGAACTCATCAGAAGCCTACCGGCGCATCTTTGCGCGTTATGAAGAACCGGCGGCGGTGGAAAACGTAGGATAAATCATGGGTTTCTTCGGATCGCTCGAACAGGAAAAATACGACCGGCAGTACACCGACACCTATCTGCTCCAGCGTATCGGGCAGTATTTCGCGCGCTACCGGCGCTGGTTGCTGCTGATGGTCGGCTCGCTGCTGGGGCTGTCGTTCATCGGTTCGCTGTACCCGATTCTGGTATCGGCCACTGTTGACGCGCTGGAAACCGAACCGGCGGGGCAGGTCGTGGCGCTGCTGCTGGGGGCGCTGCTGGTT
The DNA here is from genome assembly GCA_029975765.1 of Aggregatilineales bacterium. Taxonomy (GTDB): domain Bacteria; phylum Chloroflexota; class Anaerolineae; order Aggregatilineales; family Phototrophicaceae; genus CFX2. Next base: position 2,758 of record JARKOK010000060.1, on the reverse strand, counting down.
ACGGCGCTGGTGGATTACGCGCTGGCCTGGATCCGCCGGGCTGTCACCAGCCGGCTGATCGGCCATTCCGTCAGCCAGATGCGTAAGGATGCTTTTGCTGCCGCCGTCAACCGCGATCTGGCCTTTTATGACGAGGAAAAGTCCGGCAAGGTCGTCAGCCGCATCACCAGCGATACACAGGAATTCGGGCAGGTGCTGGTGATTACGGGCGATATTCTGTCACAGTTCATTGAACTGATCGTACTGGTGGTGGTGCTGTTCACCCGCGACTGGCGGCTGACCCTGCTGCTCATGCTATGGATTCCGGTGTTTCTGGGGCTGTCGCTGTTCTTCCGCTGGCTGGCCCGTAAGGCCGGACGGCAGGGCGCGCGGGCGATGGCCGCCGTCAATGACAACATTCAGGAAAGTGTGTCCGGCATCAGCGTGGCGAAGAACTTCCGCCGCGAAGCCATGATTTACGATGAGTTCTCGCAGATTAACCGCCAGTCGTACCGCATCAACCTGCGGCGGGGTTTCGTGCTGGCGCTCATCTTCCCGGTGATGAACGCGCTGACCGGTGTTGGTACGGCGACCGTTGTCTACTTCGGCGCGCTGGCGGCCATCGGCGGCATTATTAACGTCGGCTCGTGGTATCTGTTCATCCAGAGCATTGACCGTTTCTGGTTTCCATTCACCAATCTGGCCGGGTTCTGGAGCCAGATTCAGCAGGGTTTAAGCGCGGCAGAACGCATTTTTGCGCTGATTGATGCCGAAAACACGGTGAAACAGGTGGACAGCCAGCCTGCCGGAACGCTGCGCGGGCGCATCGCATTTGAGGACGTGACCTTTGAGTACAAACCCGGCACGCCGGTGCTGGAGCATTTCAATCTGACGATAGAACCGGGTCAAAGCGTGGCATTCGTCGGGCATACCGGCGCCGGCAAAAGCACCATCGCCAAGCTGATCGCGCGGTTCTACGAGTTCCAGCAGGGTGAAATCCGTGTGGACGGGCGCGACATTCGGGCGCTTGATCTGGCCTCATACCGCAACCAGCTTGGCATTGTGCCGCAGCAGCCGTTTTTGTTCAGCGGCACGATTGCCGATAATATCCGCTACGAAAAGCCCGACGCGACCGACGAGGAGATTGAGGAAATCGCTTACAGCGTCGGCGGCGGGGAATGGCTGGAAACCCTGCCCAACGGCCTGCAAACCGACGTGGGCGAACGCGGCGCGCACCTGAGCATGGGCCAGCGCCAGTTGGTGAGCCTGCTGCGGGTGCTGCTCCAGCGTCCGGCGATTTTTGTGCTGGATGAAGCGACGGCCAGCATTGACCCGTTCACCGAAGCGCAGATTCAGGAGGCGCTTGACCTGATTCTGAAACGCTCGACTTCCATCCTGATCGCGCACCGCCTGAGTACGGTTCGCAGCGCCGACCGGATTATCGTACTGCGTGAAGGCCGTATCATCGAGGAAGGCAGCCACGCCGAACTGATGCGGCAGGGCGGCCACTATGCGGAACTGTACAACACCTACTTCCGCCACCAAAGTTTGAGTTACATCGAAAACGCGAAGCAGTTCTTTGATACACCCGCGTGAGTATTGTTTACCGGGGAAAATGAAAATCTGGGAGCTTTAATGCCAGCTATCCACACGCTCAACGCCGAACGTGTTTCTTTACACGGCCACTTTTCCAACGATCTGCCGCCCGTACTGACGATTGACCCCGGCGACAGTGTGCGCTTTCAATGCCTCGACGCGAACTGGGGACTTGAACCGTACAATGGCGTAGACATTCACCGTCGTCAGTTTGAAGGGCGCGACCCAGAACTCGACAGCGGCCACGCGCTGACCGGGCCGGTAGCGATTCGCGGCGCGAAGCCGGGTATGACGCTGGCGGTACATGTTAACTCGCTGCAAGTCGGCGCATGGGGCACAACGATGGCCGGGGGCTGGCCGAACCCCTGGAACGAGCGATTGGGCATTACACAGCAGGGCGTGTTTCACGTCTGGACGTTTAATCACGCGGCGCAGACGGCGCGCAACCAGCACGGCCATACCGTTGCCATTCGCCCATTTATGGGTGTGATGGGGATGCCGCCCGCCGAATCGGGCATCCATTCCACGATTCCACCGCGCCGCACCGGCGGGAACATTGATTGTAAGGAACTGGTCGCCGGCAGCACGCTGTATCTGCCGGTTGAAGTGGAAGGCGGCCTGTTCAGCGTGGGTGATGGTCACGCCGCGCAGGGCGACGGCGAAGTTTCAATCACGGCGATTGAGTGCCCGGTGGAGTGTGCCGATCTGACATTTGACCTGCGCGACGATTTTCGCCTGGATATGCCGATTGCCCGTACACCTACCGGTTGGGTGACGATGGGCTTTCACACCGACCTTGATGAAGCCCTGGTAATCGCTTTGGAAGCGATGCTGGCGCTGCTGCACCGGCTGCATGGCCTGGAGCGTCTGGATGCACTGGCGCTTGCCAGTGTGACCGTTAACTTTCATGTGACACAGGTCGTCAATCAGGTGCGTGGTGTCCATGCGGTGCTGCCACACGGCGCGATTCGTTAAACGACGGTTGTCGCTGTAGACGTGCCGGTCTACAATTGCCCGCCATGTCCAACCATGATTATTTAAATCCAAACCGTACCACCCGTGATTGGCTGCCTCTATGGCTGATCTTGGGGGCGTTTGTCCTGCTGGCGCTGATCTATATCCGGGCGACGCCACCGCTGGAAGCCAGCGATGAACTGTGGCATGTCGGCCTGATTCAGTACAT
>JARKOK010000059.1 GCA_029975765.1 Aggregatilineales bacterium | reverse complement strand
AAAACGCGCAGAAAATTGGCCTGCGCGTTTTTGTTTCTCGTGTTAAACTGAACGATTGAGTCCACAAAATGAATTATTACTATGCCCCAGATCAAAGGAGTCCGTATGCGTCGTTTCATCCTGGTACTGAGCCTGCTGACGCTCGTGTTCGTGTTGGGTGCGGCGACGGTCGCCGCGCAGACCGAAACCGTTCACGTCGTTCAGGCGGGCGAAAATCTGTTCCGCATTTCGCTGCGCTACAACGTCGCTATGGCGAGCATTGCCCAGCGCAATGGTATCGCCAATTGGAACCTCATTTATGTGGGGCAGCGACTCGTCATTCCGGGTACGACCGGTGGTACGCCTTCCACGCCAGTCCCGACTCAGCCGCCGTCCACCGAAACCAGTTACACGGTGGTGCGCGGCGATACACTGGGCGCGATTGCGCGGCGGTTTAACACCACCGTCCAGGCGATTGCCCAGCGCAACAACATCGCCAACCCGAACCTGATCTTCCCCGGCCAGGTGTTGATTATCCCCGGCACGACCGGCGGCACACCCAATCAGCCGGTGCCCACGTCGTCCGTGCCGATTGCCGGCGGGTTCGAGTTAGGCGGCCATGTGTTCAGCTTCTCGTATCCGGCGCAGATGCGGGCCGCCGGCATGACCTGGGCTAAAACGCAGATTCGCTGGGACGGCAGCGCCCCGGCCAGCATCGCCCAGGGCGCGATTGACGCCGCCCGCAGCAACGGCTTTAAGGTGATGTTGAGCATCGTCGGCGACCGGGCGCAGCTGGCGGCCAACCCGACACAGTATTACCAGAATTTCGCCACCTTCCTGGGGGGTGTCGCGGCGCTCAACCCGGACGCGATTGAAGTCTGGAATGAGCAGAATATTGACCGCGAGTGGCCGTCCGGGCAGATCAGCGGCGGCGCCTACACGCAGATGTTGAGCGCGGCCTATCAGGCGATCAAACGCGCGAACGCCAACGTGCTGGTCATCAGCGGCGCGCCCGCGCCTACCGGCTTCTTTGCCGGCGGCTGCACTAACGCCGGCTGCGACGACGCGCCCTTCCTGCGGCAGATGGCGCAGGCCGGCGCGTCGCAGTTCATGGACTGTGTTGGCATCCATTACAACGAAGGCATCCTGTCGCCTACGCGCACCAGCGGCGACCCGCGCGGCAACCCGAACCACTATACGCGCTACTATCAAACGATGGTCAGCACCTATAACGGGGTGTTCCCGAACAAGCCGCTGTGTTTCACTGAACTGGGTTATCTGTCGGCGGAGGGTTACGGCCCGCTGCCCGGCGCGTTCTCGTGGGCGTCGAATGTGACCGCGCAGGATCAGGCTATCTGGCTGGCGGAAGCCGTCACCCTGGCGAAACGTTCCGGGCGTGTGCGTCTGCTGATCGTGTGGAATGTGGACGCCACACAGTTTGGCGAAGACCCGCAGGCCGGTTATGCCATCATTCGACCGAACAATACCTGCAACGCCTGTGCCACGCTGGGCGCAGCCGTGACCGCGCCGTAAGTTAATCAGAACCGGGGTGGGTCGCAGACCCACCCCAGGCTCTCTACGTCAGATCGGTCAGCACCTGCCGCACGCCCGGCACCTGCTGGATTTGAGCTACCAACTCGTCAGCCGACGTATCTGGCGGCAGCGGGCCGACCAGCACCACGCTCCCGTACTGGCAGCGACCCACGTTGACGCCGTTGGGCAGCAGACGCCCCGCCTCCAGGCGGATGCTTTCATCGTCGTATAGTTCGCTGCCGTCTACGGCTGTCACCCCGGCGACCCCCGGAATAGCATCGAGGAAATACCGCCGCGTGTTCGGTGTCTGGACGTTGCCGGTCACTTTTACCGCGCCCGCGCTGACCTGAACCTGGATGCTGCGGCGATCTTTCATCAGTGGTGGATAATACAGCATCAGCCGTTCCACATCGGCCTGGATGTCCATATCCGGGCGATGCGTGACTTGTGTGTGGGTCATCACCAATTCTCCAGAAGATTATTCCAATATCACGATTAATCAACGGCCTTACAGTGGGATGTGATCAGGGTATAAGGCTGTCCGATGATTCCATTGTACTCACAAATCCGGCTGTCAGGTTAAACCATAGACCAACCCGCGCGGCGCAGTCCCTCCAGGCAGGCTGGCAGCGCCTCGGCGTACTGGCTGGCGTAGGGCGCGTTCTGGCTTACCTGGCCGCATTCAAACGCCGCCCACCCCTGAAAATTCATCTGCTGAAGCGCGGCAGCGATAGCCGCGAAATCCAGCAAACCCTGCCCCGGCAGGCGGCGGTTGCTGTCCGCGAGGTGCAGATAGGCGATGTCAGCGGCATGGTCGGTCAGAGCCTGTGGGATGCTGCTTTCTTCCAGCGCCATGTGGAACAGATCGGCCACCAGCCGGATATGTGGGTGATCCTTGATTTTGCGCCGGACACGGGCGGCATCGGCCAGCGTGTTCAGGAAGTGGGTCTGGTAGCGGTTGAGCGGCTCGATATACAGTTCCGTCCCCAGCGCGTAGACGTAATCGGACAGGGTGCGAAGGTGATTATGCAGCAGTTCGTATTCCAGTTGGATAACGGACTTGTACGGCGTCAGATCGGGCAGCGTTGGCTCGCCAAAGTGCGGCACGAAGATGACCCCCGCCGCGTTCAGGTCAACCGCGTTGACGATGGACTCGCGCAGTTGAGCCAGCGCGCACTCACGTTCGGCGCGGTCAGGGTGCAGCAGATCGCCCTGGCGGCCATGATTAACGGCGGAAACCGCCATCCCGGTCGCCTGCGCGGCGGCGGCAATCTCCGGCACGCGGTCGGTCAGGCCGCGCCCCCACACTTCCACGCCCGCAAAACCCAGCGCGCGGGCGCGTTCGAATCGTTCCTGCACGGTCTTGCCGGGCAGCATATCTTCCTGAATGGCGAATCGCACGGTCAACCCTCAGATCGTTAAATGGGTGGTCGAGAGCAGTATACCGCGCGGGAAAAGGGATGGGTAATGAGGGTTGGGTGAAAAGTGAAAAGGGGGATGAGCAGGTGCCGCCCGTAGGGGATACGCTCCCCTACGCAGCATTCGTCATGCTCATCTGGTTGAGGCCGCCAACCGAAAAACACCCCGCCCAATTTCTGCGGCTGTACTTACGCTTCCTCGCTGCCGCCATCCAGCGGCAGCACATCGGCATAGCGTCGTTCGACCTGCGGCCAGTAATCGCCCCGGCTGGGCACACTGATGAGCGTAAACTCCGGCAGCAGCAGCGCCGACAGCGATCCGCCGTACACGCAACGTGAGTCCAGCCCGTAGACCCGCTCTTTATAAATGCACGGTTTTTTCTGCCCGCCGGAATAATCGCGGTGGCCGACGATGATCGGTTTGTCGCCGTCGTAGCGTTCGTACCAGGGCCACAGGCCGCTGTCTCTCAGGTACTGTTCGCCGGTCAGCGTGCCGACGATCACCGTTTCCTTCTGCTCCGCCAGCGGCAGCCCCGGTTCCCAGAAACCATGCACCAGCAGCGCGTCCGGCAGTTCCAGCCAGCGCGGCAGGCTGTCCATGTAGTCAACAGCGGCGGGATAATCCGACGCGCCAATCTGGTGGCGCGTGACCATCTGCGTGGACGCGGGCGTGACTTCACCTCGAAAGGACCGCACATGTTTACGTTCGTGATTACCCATGATCGAACGGGCGTTGGGGGTGGCGCGGAAGAAGTTCAGCACTCTGGCCGACTCCGGCCCGCGATCCACCAGATCGCCGATGGCGATGATTTCGTCGTCGCCAGCCAGCGCGGCTTTATCCAGCAGTTCCATGAACTCGTCGTAACAACCGTGAATATCGCCTACGATCAACTGCCGCATACCACGCTCCTGACTGCCGCTAAACCACTGACGCCATTGTATCACGGTCTGGCTGGAATCTCGTCAGCGGCGGCGGTGTGTTACAATCTATCCGTGCTGTTATTCCAGCGAGAAAATTATGCTCCGTTTACCCTTCAGGCATTACTCGCGGCTGCGCCCGCTGTTCACCGCGCCGCAGCTCACCTTTGTGATCGAAGCCATGATCGCCGGTAACAGCCCCGCCGCCGCCTGGGTAGACGACCTCGACGCGCCGCGCGCCGCCTGGATATGGGATACCACACACAGCCTGTATCTGGGCGGCGCGGCCTGTCTCGCAGACGTTAACACCGCGCTGCGGCAGTTTGTGCGGGACAGTCTCCTGCCTGCCGAGACGGCGCGGCAGTTGGGTATTGTGAAGGTATACCCCGACAGCCTCGATTGGGACGAAACGATTCATCATGTTTTTGCGGGGGTGCGCCGCGTCCCGCGCGAGCGCGTGCTGCTGGCGCTGGATGCGGCGGCAGTCCCTACACTGACCGCGCCCGATGGCTTCCGCGTGCAGCCGGTCACGCCCGCCGTGCTGGATGCCGGCTCACTGCTCCATGCTGACCGGCTGGCCGCTGAGATTGAATCCTGCTGGACGGCGCGCGCCCGCTTTTTTGAGCGGGGCTTCGGCTGGTGTGTCATCCACCATGAAACGACGATGGCCGCCTGGTGTACCGCTGAATACGTCAGCGATGGGCAGTGCGGCGTCGGCGTGGAAACGGTCGAAGCCTACCAGAACCGGGGACTCGGCACGCTGGCGGCGGCGGCGCTGGCGGCGCGCTGCGCGGCGGCGGGCCTCACCGCGCACTGGGATGCGTGGGCCAGCAATATGCCCTCGCTGGTCGTGGGGCAGAAAGCCGGCTTCCGCGAAAAAACGCGCTATAACGTGGTCGTGGCCGTGCTGTCGGAGTCGTGAGCCGCGCCGCGCCAGGCCACTTTTGTGTTATCATCGGGACGAAAGGAGTTTCGCTCATGTCCCAGGAACAGGCGGATCGCGCGCTGGAACTGCTGTACGGCGAGGCCAGCGCCCGCGATGAACTGACCGATGATGAAGCTCAGGTGCTGCTGAAGTGGGGCGAGGAACAAATCGCCGGGTTAGCAGCGCAGTCGCTGGATGATGACCAGTTTGATGAGGCCGTCGCGCAGATGCTCAAACTCCTGTCGCGCATCAACCGCTTTACCGCGCGCCGCGCTGATTTGTCGCCCGAAGAGCAGCAGGAATTCATGAGCCGGATCAGCGCCTCGGCGGCGGCGGTGGCCGCTTATACGCCGTCGGCGCAGGCGGCTGCCGCGCCCGATTTCGATGCTTATCTCCAGCAGCAGAGCGCGCTGGATAACATCGCCAACATCCAGGCCCTCACGGCGCTGATCGCTCCTGCCGCGCCGGCTGCGGTGGCGGATACCCCGCCGACGCCGGATGCACCAGCTCCCGCCGCTGCGCCGCCGACCACGCCGCCCCCCGCGCCAGCCGACCCGCTGCGCCGCTGGTGGGACGCGCTGCGCCAGCCGAAACCCTCACCCCCCGACGACGCGGATGCACCCGCCAACACTGGAGATGACCATGACCAAACGCAGCCCTAACACTGATTCTTCTGCCCCTCGTTCGATCATCGCTACCCTGCTCACCGCCATCATCCTGATCGTGGCCGTCGCCGTCGGCAGTCTGACCGGCGTGGATGTGCTGGATATGCTGGGGCTGTCTACCCCGGTGGCGACAACCCCCGCCCCAACGGCGACCCTGGCGGCCACCCGCGCCCCGACCACCGCCGCGACTGCCGCCCCACCCATCGCGGTTTCGCCGGTTCTGACACAGGTGGCAAGCCTGCCGAACGGGGTGGTGCAGTTTACCCTGCCGCAGGGCTTTGGCGCGCAGAAAAGTTTCTGGCAGGTGTTTTTCACCGCGCCCACCGGCAGCCGCGATGCCAAGACTTATGTCAACGGCATCGAAACCCAGTTAGCCATCGCGATCAACCAGCTCCGGCGTAACGATACGCTGGACATCGCCGCCTTTGAATTTAATCTGCCCCTGCTGACTCAGGTCGTGCTGGACGCGCATAAACGCGGCGTGAAAATCCGCATGGTGACCGATACCCAGCATGGGCTGGACGACGACGACGCCACCGTGCAGCAGTTGGTGCAGGCCGGTATCCCGGTCGTAGGGGATATACGCACCGCTTTCATGCATAACAAGTTCATGATTCTGAACCGCACGAGCGTCTGGACTGGCTCATGGAACTTCACCATCAACGATACCTACCGCAACAATAACAACACGGTTGTGCTGCGGTCGCAGCGGGTGGTGGAACGGTATCAGGCGGAATTCGACCAGATGTTTGACCAGAAGGTATTTGGCCCGCGTAAGTCGGCCAGCGTCGCCAGTCCTTTCTCACAGGATGGGGTGCCGATTGAGATTTACTTC
>JARKOK010000032.1 GCA_029975765.1 Aggregatilineales bacterium | reverse complement strand
GGCCCCCTGTCGCTGCCACACGTCGCCGGTTTTGAAACTATCATGAAATCTGATAATGATAAGATATTTCTCGCGCAGAATGTGATAGAGTGGATAAAGAGTTGGGTGTCGTTTTAAACTCAAGCATTTTGCGGCTTTACTCCCTGAGATTGGAAAGGAGGGAAGCGTGCCTCGCGCCTGCGTAGGTTCGCGCTGACGACTATGAGCATCTGGGCGATTATTCCAGTCAAGCCCTTCAATCGTGCCAAAAGTCGGTTGTCCCAGGTCTTAACGCCAGACGAGCGGCAGCAGTTGGCCGAGACCATGCTGCGGCATGTACTTCAGGTAGTCCGGTCGGTGCCTCAGGTGATGGGGACGCTGGTCATCAGCCGGGATGGTAAGGCGCTGGCAATCGCGCGGGATTACGGCGCGCGCACGGTCGTCGAAAGCGGCGCGCCACAGTTGAATGACGCGCTGATGCGGGCGACCCAGGTCGTCGCGCGGTGGAAAGGCAGCGCGACGCTGATCCTGCCGGCGGATCTGCCGCTGGTTGCCCCGGAAGATGTAGCCTGTATCCTGGAACTGGGACTGACCGAGCGCACCGTCGTGCTGGCTACCGACCAGCACCAGGACGGCACGAACGCGCTGTTCATGCGCCCGCCGGGTCTGATTGATTATGCCTATGGGGTGGGAAGTTTTCACCGGCATATGGACATGGCGCGGCAGGTCGGGGCAGAGGTCAAAGTGTACGAATCGCAGCGGTTAATGCTGGACATTGATGTGCCGGACGATCTGGCATTGTACAATGAACTGATGGGATTCTATAACGGAAAATAACTTCATTTCACGAACAGGGAGAACGAGCATGGCAGACCGGGTTGCCCTTTATTTGCAGGACGCACATTCGCTCCAGGATGCGATTAAATACGTGCAGTATGCCGAGTCGCGCGGGTTCGAGGCGGTGTGGCAGGCGGAAAGCCGCCTGGTGCGGGATGCGATTGTGCCGATGGCGGCTTTCGCGGCAACCACGTCGCGTATCAAGATCGGGTCGGGGGTGATCAACAACTGGACGCGCAACGCGGCGGTGATCGCGGCGACGTCCCTGACGCTGGACGACCTCGCGCCGGACCGGATTATCTGCGGGATTGGCGCGTGGTGGGATCCGCTGGCGCAGAAGGTGGGCATCAACCGGACGAAGCCGCTGCTGGCGATGCGCGAGGTGATTACCGTCGTGCGTGATCTGCTGGCACGCCAGCGCGTGACGTTTCATGGTGAATTTGTGAACGTGACCGACATCGAACTGGATGTGGTACACGGGCGCAAGGAGCCACGCAACGTGCCGATTTATATTGGCGCGACCGGCCCGAAGATGATGGCGCTGTCCGGCGAAATCGCCGACGGTGTGGTACTGAATTACCTCGTATCGCCAAAGTACAATGAGGCGGCACTGGCGCAGATTGAAGAAGGCGCGAAGCTGGCCGGCCGCCGCGTGGATGACATTGATCGCCCGCAGTTAGTGGTGTGTTCGGTGGACACACCGGAGAACCGTAAAAAGGCGCTGGACGCTGCGCGTAAACTGGTGACGCAGTACCTCGGCCAGCAGCCGCATATTATGAAAGCCAGCGGCGTGAGCCAGGAACTGCTGGACGAAATCGCGCAGGTGCTGACCTGGCCGGCGACCGAAGAACAGATTGAAGAAGCGATGAAACTGGTGCCGGACGACGTGGTGCAGATGATTACCGCTTCTGGCACGCCGCAGGAAGTCAAGGCGAAAGTGCGTGAGTATATCGCCAGCGGCGCGACCTGTCCGATTCTGTATCCACTGGGTGACGTGCGGCTGATGATTGACGCCTTCGCAGGCGGGTATTCGAGTTAGTGAGGTAGGGGAGGGTCTCAGACCCTCCCCTACAATATTACGTTTATGACTCAATCACCATCATCGGGCGTCTTACGGGGACGCCCGCTTGCTGTCTGGACAATGTGCTGCCTGCTGGCGGGCGGAATCTTTCTCGCCTATGCCTTCGCCAGCCGCGCGGCGGGGCGCGGTGAATTCATCATGCCGCTGGATGATGTCTATATCCATTTCCAGTACGCGAAGCAGTTAGCCGCCGGGCAGCCCTACGTCTATAACCCCGGCCTGCCGCCATCGTCCGGCGCGACCAGTTTTCTCTATCCGTTCATCCTCGCGGCAGGTTATCTGCTCGGCTTCCAGGGTTTAAACCTCGGTTTATGGGCGATGGCCGTCGGCGCAGTGGCGCTGGCCGGTTCGATGTGGCTGGTGTACCGGCTGGTGAAGGTGTTCGGCGCGCCGGAATGGTTAGCCGGCGGCGCCGCCGTGATTTTTGCGCTGTCGGGGCCGGTGTCGTGGCATTTCATGAGCGGCATGGAAACCGGGCTGGTCGTGCTGTTTACGTTGTGGATGGTGTATGCCCTCAATCAGTTTTTAAATGCATCAGGTAGGGGCGAACCGCCGGTTCGCCCTTACAGGCAGTTTATCGCTGCTGCCACATTGATGGCGCTGATACGGCCGGAGGGCGCGATTCTGACGCTGCTGGGGGTGGGGGCGGTTGCCCTCACCCCTACCCCCTCTCCCTCAGCGAGAGGGGAACAAATGTGGATTCAGCGGTTCCTACCCCGTTTACGGAGAGGGGGGCAGGGGGTGGGGTTAAGGTTGCTTATTCCCATCCTCGCGATTGGCGTACAGCCGGTGGTGAACCTCATTTTCACTGGTTCGACGGTGGCATCGGGGAATGCGGCCAAGTCGGTGTTGGGCATCGTGCCGTTTGAGTGGGGGGAGGCCATCCGGCGAATTGCTGAGAATTTTGTCCGCATCTGGGGCGAGTTTTTCACCGGCATCAGCCCGCGCGAGGGGATGTATCTGTTGCCGGGGATGCTGGTGCTGGCGGCGGTGGGGGTGATCTACCTGGTGCGGGCACGGCACGCCCTGTCCCTGCGGGCGTGTGTTCTTTTTGTTCTCGTCATCGTCGGCTGGTTGGTGGGGGGGACGCTGGCAATCTCCACGCTGGATACAGCCTTCTGGCATTTCAAACGGTATCAGATGCCGTTTGTGGCGCTGCTGTTTCCGCTGGCGGGGTGGGGGATAGCAGTCTTCAGTCAAAATACAAAACGCATTGTGCAGTTTATAGCGGGCGTTTTGAGCGTGGTACTGTTTGCGAGTTCGTTGTGGACATGGCCGCCGTTTTTGCAGCATTACGCGCTCAACGTGAGCTATGTGTATTTGCAGCCGTACCAGATGGCGCGGTGGTTGCAGGCGAATACGCCGGAAGATGCGGTCGTCGCGGTGCATGACACCGGGCTGCTGCGGTATATGGGCGGGCGCACGACGATTGATATGGTGGGGCTGACCACGCCCGGCGCGGCCAATTACTGGCGCAATGGGCCGGGGTCGGTGGCCGAGTTTTTGATGGACAAACGCCCGGATTACATCGCGGCCTATGGGCCGGGGCACGGTTTTGGCCTGAGCATGGTGGCCGACACCGATGTTTATGGCAGGCCGCTGGCCGAATTCCCGGTGATACTGGATGACCGTTATAACGTGGCGCTGGCAGCGGCGTATCAGGGGATATATAAGCCGGAGTGGGAAAGTATTAAACTCTGGCCGGCAGGTTTACAGACAAGTGTCTGGAACTATTTTCCTGAAGATATGACATGGCTGGCACATTTGAATGTGGCGGATTTGGAGGCCGAACACGCTGCGGATTACCGCTGGTCGAATCAGCCGCCCTTGTCTGGTTTTCCCACTGAAGTCCACGAATTAGAGTATATAGACTGTATCTATCCTGACCTACAGAATAGATGCTTGATGGTGGATGGCGGACGGCGCATTAATGGCGAAGAAGCGTTTACACTGGCGTTGAATCACGAGGGTATTGCTACTGACGGCCTGCTGCTGATTACGCGCCTGCAATCCGTCGGCGCAGCAAACTTTGACGTATACGCCAATGGTGCGTTTGTTGCCACGCGCTGGATACCGGATATACCCGGTCACTGGCTTGAAGTTCCCACCCGAATTCCGAATCCGGGCAGGGACAGCACCAACAGGCTTCAAATTCGCATCGTTCCACATGGACTCTACGCGCCCTACTATCACTCTGTCAACTATGCTCTAGACAGCTCAAGTATAGATAACAGGCCTGAAACCCGAATCGCTACTTACCAGTCCGGCGCGATGATGCTTGCGTCGGCAGGTATCAACTATCAACCGGGCGAGGAACAGTTGGGCGTTAATTTCGAGTGGTACACCGACGGCAGCGCGACGGGGGATTACATCGCCTTTGTGCATCTGTACGACGACGTGAACCAGCCGCCGGTGGCGCAGACGGACATCCGTCCGGGCGGCGGGACGCTGCCGCCGGGAAACTGGCTACCCGGCGTACTTCATGACATAATCTCCGTAGATGTGAAAGACGTGCCGCCGGGTAAATATCAGGTCGCCACCGGCTTTTACGACCCGATTACGTTTGAGCGCCTCGCGCCGGATGCGGGGGGGGATGCCAACGGGCGGCTGTTCATCGGGGAAGTGGAGATCAAAGCGCCATGAGTGAAGATCGAGCCGTGTTTCAGGCTCTCGTTGAAGTCCAGTCGAAAGGCGACCCTGCCGCGCTGGCGACGGTGATCAGCGTGCAGGGGTCGGTGCCGCGCCATGAGGGCAGCAAAATGCTGGTGCGTGCCGATGGTTCGATTGTTGGCACCATCGGCGGCGGCAAACTGGAGTCGATTGTTATTCAGGAGGCGCTGGCGGCGCTGCGGGACGGCCAGCCGCGCCTGAAGAGTTACACGCTGAACGACATCAGCGCGGGCGACCCCGGCGTGTGCGGCGGCACGGTGCAGGTGTTTATCGAGCCAGTTGGCCTGGCGCCGGTGCTGGTGGTGATCGGTGTGGGGCATGTGGGTAAGGCGCTGGCCGAACTGGGCAAGTGGGCGGGCTTCCGTGTGATCGTATCGGATGACCGCGAGGATTACTGCAACCCGGAATACCTGCCGGGTATGGATGGGTACGTGGTGTGCAAACCGGGCAAGCTGCCGGAATGTATTGACATCACGCCGCACACCTATATCGCGGCGGTCACGCGCGGTCTGCCAGTGGATGCAGACCTGATTCCCGCGCTGTTAGCCACCGAGGCGGCTTACATCGGCTTGATCGGCAGCCGCCGCCGCTGGGCGCTGACGGTCAAGGCGCTGAAGGATGAGCGCGGCCTGAGCGACGAGCAGCTTGGGCGGGTGTTCGCGCCGATAGGGCTGGAACTGAACGCCGAAACGCCGCAGGAGATTGCCATCAGCATCCTGGCACAGATCATCATGGTGCGGCGCGGCGGCACGGGCGAGCCGATGGCCTGGATGGGGGAAGTCGCAGCCAGCGATGATGAAGAAGAATGAACGCATTCAGCGGTCAGGATGATTTTTAGGGTTTACTGTGAAAGTTTTATGTATCAGCGATACGGTGATGCCGCAGATGGAAAGCGCGGTGAACCTGCGGCGGCAGTATGGCGATATTGAATTGATCATAAGCTGCGGCGATTTGCCCGCCGTGTATCTGGAATTCATCACATCCGTCCTGAACGTGCCGCTGTTTTATGTGCGCGGCAATCATGACGAAGGGTATATCAATTCGCCTCCCGGCGGGGAAGACCTGCATAACCGGCTGGTGGATTTTGGTGGGCTGACCTTCTTTGGTCTGGAAGGTTCGCCGCGTTACAGCGGCAGCCCGATCCAGTACTCCGAAGGCGAAATGGGGCGCTTCGTGTGGAACGCCGGTCTGGGGATGCGCCTGCGCCGCTGGCGGCAGGGTTACGGCGTGGATGTGCTGGTGACCCACGCGCCGCCGTTTGGCATCCATGACGCGGACGACCCGCCGCACCGGGGTTTTAAGGCGCTGCTGAACTTCGTGGACTGGTATCGCCCCCGTTATATGCTGCACGGCCACGTCCATACCTACGACCGCCGCACCATCACCCGCACCGAACGTGCCGGAACCACTATCATTAACATTAACCCCGTCACGGTACTGGACATCAACCCCGTAATGCCCTAAAGTTGGGACAAATCCCGCCGTGTGTTAAACTAGAAACATCCTCTGACGAAGCGTAACGCTGTAGGGGTGAATCTGCCCCTACCTGAACGATATTCAGGATACAAAACCTTATGTGGAGCCACTACTACACTGTCACTTCCGTTGCCGAGGCGTTAGATCGGCTGGCGAAATACCGCGACCGGGCGCGTATCATCGCGGGTGGGACGGATATTCTGATCGAGCTGGAACGCCAGGTGCGTACCGGCGTGGAAGTATTGATTGACATCAGCCGTGTGCCAGGGCTGAGCGACATCACGCGGCGCGGTGACGAAATCCGCCTGGGCGCACTGGTTACGCATAATCAGGTGGTTGCCAGCAAGCTGCTGGTCGAACGGGCGCTGCCGCTGGCGCAGGCGTGCTGGGAGGTTGGCGCGCCGCAGATCCGCAACCGCGCGACGGTGGCCGGAAATCTTATCACCGCGTCGCCCGCCAACGATACGATCACGCCGCTGATGGCGCTGGGAGCATCGGTGACGCTGGCATCGCTGGAGGGCGAACGCACCGTGCCGCTGGCGGCGTTTTATACCGGCGTGCGCCGCACAGTTATGCGCCCGGACGAACTGCTGACGGCGATCACCTTCCCGGCGCTGGCACGGAACGAGCGCGGCATGTTTTTGAAACTGGGTTTGCGGCGGGCACAGGCGATTTCGGTCGTCAACGTTGCCGTTGTGCTGCGCTTTGACGGCGACCGCGTGGAACGGGCGGCCATCACGCTGGGCAGCGTTGCGCCCACGATCATTCACGCGCCGGTGGCTGAACGCGCGCTGGCCGGTCGGCAGCTGACGCCGGAAGTCATCAGCGACGCGGCGCGGCTGGCAGCGGCGGCGCCTTCACCGATTGACGATGTGCGTGGTACGGCGGCCTACCGTACCGAAATGGTGCGTGTGCTGGTCGGTCGGGCGCTGCGGGCGCTGGCTGCCGGCGCTGAACGTGACCGGTGGCCGCAAAAGCCGGCGATGTTGTGGGGCACGGCGCAGGTGGCGTATCCTCTGTCACAGCCGGTTGAACATCAAACCGGCACGCCGATTGAGACGACGATCAACGGCCAGCGTATGACGATCACCACCGGACAGGATAAAACCCTGCTGCGCTTCCTGCGGGAAGATGCAGGGCTGCCCGGCACAAAGGAAGGCTGCGCTGAAGGCGAGTGCGGCGCGTGTACGGTGTTCCTCGATGGCGCGGCGGTGATGGCCTGTATGGTGCCGGCGCCGCGCGCGCACGGAGCGGAGGTTATCACCGTTGAAGGGCTGCAACAGGGCGGCCAACTGCATCCCATACAGGCGGCGTTCATCGAGCAGGGCGCGGTGCAGTGCGGGTACTGCACGCCTGGCTTTCTGATGGCGGGCGCGAAACTGCTGGAAGAACATCCCGAACCGACGATGGAGCAAATTCAACAAAGCATTACCGGCAACCTCTGCCGCTGCACCGGTTATTACAAGATTCTCAAGGCGTTTGAGGAAGCCGCACATAAGAAGATAAGTGAGGTGGCGCATGTCGAATAATAATTCGGGTGGACAAATGCGGGCGTTCTGGCCGGTGCTGGGGTTTGTGCTGGCGATCTCCTTCGGCGTACTGGCCTGGGCGCTGGGGCCGGCGGGCTATGAATTCCTGCGGGATAACCGCATCGTCAATTTCGCCGCATCCAACGTATCGCGGGATGTCTGGGAATGGGTTATCCGGGGTGTGATTTTCGTCATTCTGCTGATGCTCGCCAGCCTGATCGTCGCAGCCGCGCGGCCCAGGCAGGTGACAGATGTGCGCGAAAAAGACCTGGCTAAAGAGCGCATCCAACTGCGGAAGGACATTCGCTCCAAGAAGGAACTCCAGCGCCGCATCAACAAACAGATGAAGGATCGCTAACGGTATGGATCGCACCGTGCCGAAGACCGGCAGCGAAGAGATCGAACTGTATATGCGGACGTACTATTCGCTGCTGCGGTCAACGCATACCATTCAGATTGAAACGCTGGCCGAAAGCCATATGGCGATGGAGTCGTCGCTGCACATCAAAGCCCGCGACCCGGAGCCGGATGTCTCGGCGCTGATCTATTCGGCGCTGCGGCTGCCGGACGTGATGGTGGATGTTGACCATGTACTGCTCGGCCAGGTGGAACGCTCATTTACCGATGCGGGTTATACCATCACTGGCTGGCGGCGGGTATCGGCGCCGGGCCGCCGCCGCCGCGTTCACTTCGATGGCAGTACCACGTTAGCGGTGTTCATCGCCAGTCGGTCGGATATTGACGACCTCGTGCCAACGCTGACGGCCTACCAGATCGAATGGAACAAACTGCATTTTCTGCTGCAAGGCGAAGTGCCCAAATTGTTTCTGAACCAGCACCCCGACCGGCGTGATCCGCTGACCGAAAGTGAAGTGGAACTGCTGGCCGGGGCGTTGAAAATGAGCGGTGATGGTCTGCGCCGGCTGGAAGTGGTGTGGGGCGAACGTTTTATTGAAACGCTGCACAAAATCGCCGCCGGCCTTAAGGAGATTGGCCTGCGAAATCTGGCCGGGTCGCTGGCGGATTATCGGCGCGGCACGGCGTACTGGTGGGCGGAAGTGCAGGATCAACTGCGCGATACGGTTGATCTGGAAAGCCGCCCGGTGTACTTCGTTTCCAGCAATACACACTCGCTGGTAAATCTGCTGACCGGCTTCGCCCAGCGTGAAGAACGGAGCCTGATCGAATATCTTCAGAGTTTTAATCAGGGTGAACTGGTGGCAGAGTATCAGGCTATCCGGGACAGCGACGGCCTGAAAAGTGTGGACAATTTTCTGTACTATGTGCTGCGAAAATATCTGGCTGACCGGGGCGAAACCGCGCGCCAGGCGCTGGCGGCAGATGAGCAGTCCATCGGTATTCATCGCATCGCCAGCAAACACGGGTTTGAAATCGAAGCACAGGTGATCGAGATCAACCGGCTGCGCCCGGATTGGCTTGACCCACGCCTGCGCGACCCGATCAGCCCGGAACGGTTGGCGCAGAGCGAGGCGCTGATCCTCAACATTGATTACCCGCTGGGGCTGGCAAGTTACGAACTGTTGAGCCGCATTACCGAGCGGGTGGATAATCTGCTGGGCATGTATGTGATGGGTAAGGCGGCCTCACTCAACGGGCGTATTGGCGACGTGATGCTGCCGAACGTCGTCCACGACGAACATTCGCAGAACACCTATCTGTTTAACAACTGTTTCGCCGCGCAGGATGTCGCGCCGTATCTCAGTTACGGCACGGTGCTGGATAACCAGAAGTCCATCAGCGCGCCGGGCACGTTTTTGCAGAATCCGCGTTATATGGGGGTGTTCTATCGCGAAGGGTATACGATTATTGAGATGGAGGCCGGGCCGTATCTGTCGGCGGTCTATGAAGCCTTCCGCCCGCAGCGCCACCCGTACAACGAGATTGTGAACCTGTACGGCGTGCCGTTTGAACTGGGTTTCCTGTATTACGCGTCTGATACGCCGATGAGCAAGGGGCAAAATCTGGGCGCGGGCAGTCTGAGCTACGCGGGCATTGACCCGACGTATGCGACCGCGATTGCCATCCTGCGCCAGATTCTTGATCACGAGCACCACCGCGCCGCGTCGCTGACCGTGAATGGGGCAGCGGCGAAGCGTATATCGTAGGGACGCGCACCGGCGTGCCTGTACCAGAATGTTTCGGATACGATCAAGGAAGAAATCACCGTGACAGCCGACAAAACGATGGTCATTGGACAGAATGTAAAACGTATAGACGCGCTGGGCAAAGTCACCGGCGAAACGCCCTATCCCGGCGATATTGATTTGGAGGGGCAGTTGTGGCTGAAACTGCGCTTCAGCGACCGCGCTCATGCCCGCGTGCTGGCCGTAGACACCAGCCGCGCGGCGGCGCTGCCCGGCGTGGTGCGTATCTTCACCGCCCCGGACGTACCGCAGAATGAATACGGCCTGGGTATCAAGGATCAGCCCGTGCTGGTTGGCCCCGGCAGCCAGATCGCCGGCGCTGACGTGGTGCGCTGTTATGCGGACTGTATCGCGGTCGTGGTGGCCGAAAATGAGGCCATCGCGGCGCAGGCGGCAAAATTGATTGACGTGACGTATGAGGACTTACCGGCGGTGTTTGACCCCGAAGCGGCCATGCAGCCGGACGCGCCGCAGATTCACGCCAACCGCCCCGGCAACATTCTGTGCCATTACAAAATCCGTAAGGGCGATATGGCGGCAGGCTGGGCGCAGGCTGATGTCATTGTGGAAGGCGAGTACCGCACCGGCTACCAGGAACATGCCTATTTACAGCCGGAAGCCGGACTGGGTTACATTGACGAACAGGGACGGGTAGCGGTCATCGTCGGCGGCCAGTGGGTGCATGAAGATCAGGAGCAGATTGCCCACGCGCTGAACCTGCCGGAAGAACAGGTACGTGTGATTTATCCCGCGATTGGCGGGGCCTTCGGTGGGCGCGAAGATATGTCGGTACAGATTGTACTGGCGCTGGCGGCCTGGAAACTGCGCCGTCCGGTGAAAGTTATTTGGAGCCGTGAGGAGTCCATCCTGTACCACCATAAACGCCACCCGACGGTGATTCGCGCCCGATGGGGCGCGACGAAAGCGGGCAAGATCGTCGCGGCGGAAGCGACGGTGATCGGTGATGCCGGAGCCTACAGCTATACGACGCCGAAAGTCATGGGCAACGCCAACCTGTGTGCCACTGGCCCGTATGAAATCCCGAACATTCAGATTGATACCTACGGCGCGCATACCAATAATCTGCTTACCGGCGCGTTCCGGGGCTTCGGCGGCCCGCAGGGGGCGTTTGCTGCCGAAGGGCAGATGAATAAACTGGCGGAAGCTCTCGGCATGGACCCGGTGGCTCTCCGCGAGAAAAATGTGCTGCGTGAAGGCAGCCTGCTGTCGGTCGGCACGCCGCTGCCGCCCGGCGTGAGCATGGCACAGGTGATCGAACAGTGCGCTCGTGAAAGCGGCTGGACACCGGCGGCAGGCGGCGCGTGGCAGCGTCCAGCGGTGCAGCCGCCGGCGGATGCCGCCCGGCGGCGGGGGATTGGTTTTGCTGCTGGATTTAAGAATGTGGGCTTCAGCTTCGGCTTCCCGGAACAAAGCTGGGCGACCGTTGAACTGCGGGGTGATACTAACATTCAGGAAGTGATTGTGCGCCATGCCGGGGCGGAAGTCGGGCAGGGCACTCATACCGTGATGGCGCAGATGGCCGCGCAGGCCGTCGGCGTGCCGCTGGACTGCGTGCGCCTGATTACCCAGGACACGGCGGAAACCCTGAACTCCGGCAGCGTGTCCGCCTCGCGCATGACGTTTATGGCCGGCAACGCGATCAAGGGCGCGGCGGAGAAGGCGCTCGAACTGTGGAATAATGAGGAACGTCCGGCCATTGCTACCTACCAGTATCGCCCGCCCAGGACCACTCCTTACGATCCTGAAACCGGTCGGGCGGAACCGAACTTCGCTTACGGTTACGTAGCTGAAGCGGTCGAAGTCGAGGTGGACGTGGAAACCGGCCACATCCATCTGGTACGGGTGGTGTGCGCCGATGATGTGGGGCGCGCCGTGAATCCGCAGTTGGTACAGGGGCAGATTGAAGGCGCGGTCGTGCAGGCGCAGGGTTACGCCACGATGGAGAATCTGCTCACGCAGGAGGGCCGCATCCTGAATCCGTACCTGTCCACCTATCTGATTCCAACCGTGCTGGATGTACCCGATGAGGTGAAATCCGTCATCCTGGAATATGCCGACCCGATTGGCCCCTGGGGGGCGCGTGGTATGGGTGAGATGCCCTATCTGCCGCTGGCCGCCGCGATCACGGCGGCGGTGAAGGATGCGACCGGCATCTGGATGGACAGCATCCCCCTCACGCCGGAGCGGGTGGTCGCGGCGCTGCGAGAACACGGCATTGGCATTTTTTAAGCACACGCTGATTCTGGTACGCGGCGGCGGTGATCTTGCCAGCGGCGTGATTTACCGCCTGCACCGCGCCGGTTTTCCGGTCGTAGTGACCGAACTCGAAACCCCGGTGTTCGTGCGGCGGGCGGTGTGTTACGGCGAGGCGGTGTACAGCGGTGCGATCACGGTAGACGGCGTGACCGCCTGCCATGCCGGGAGTATTGATGCGGCGCAGTTGTGGCTGGAACGTGAGGCCGTGCCGGTGCTGGTTGACCCCGCCGGGGCGAGCCTCACGGCTTTGCAGCCGGCGGTGGTGGTGGACGCGCGGATGGCGAAGGCAAATCTCGGCACACGGCTGACGGACGCGCCGCTGGTTGTGGCGCTGGGGCCGGGATTTACGGCGGGGGTGGACTGCCACGCGGTGATAGAAACCAATCGTGGGCATAATCTGGGACGGGTCATCTCTACCGGCGCGGCGGAAACCGACACGGGCGAACCCGGTGTGATGGGCGGACACACCCATTCGCGGGTGCTGCGCGCCCCGGCTGCGGGTTATGTGCAGTCTCATTGGGCCATTGGTGACACGATTACAGCCGGACAGGTGATCGCATCAGTGGCCGGGGAAGTCGTAACCGCCGCGTTTACCGGCGTGCTGCGCGGCCTGATTCACGAGCGCGTGTGGGTTGTGCCGGGTATGAAAATCGGCGATCTCGATCCACGCGCCGAGCGAAGCAACTGTTTTACCATTTCCGATAAATCACTGGCGGTCGGCGGCGGCGTGCTGGAAGCCGTCCTTGCCGCGCCGCAGCTGCGGCGTTATTTACAGTATGAAACTGCGACACGCATTTGACATCGTACCGGGCGACGTGGTGGCCTTCACAGGCGCGGGTGGCAAAACATCCACGCTGATCGCGCTGGGTCACGAACTGGCAGAAGCCGGACTGCGCGTGCTGGCGACGACCACCACCCGAATCAGCACCGACCAGCTTGATCTGATGCCGTATTCGACGCGGTTGGATACTTCGATGGCCGCCGTATCGCTGGCGCTCAACGACCATCGTTTTGTGTTCCTGTATGGCGGCATTCGCCAGAACAAAGTCTACGGCGCAGACTGTGAACAAATCCCACTGTTTCTCGATTCCGTAGACTCCGATGTGCTGCTGATCGAAGCCGACGGTGCGCGCGGCCTGCCGCTGAAGGCGCCCAAAGCGCACGAACCGGTCATCCCGGCAGAGACGACGCTGGTGGTGCCGGTTGCATCGTTGAGCGTGCTGGGGCAGCCATTTGATGAGCAGCATGTTTACAATGCCCAGGCGATTGACGACCGGTACGGCTTTGGCATCGGCAACCGGGTGAAATCGCCCTGGGTGGCTCAGGTAGTGCGCGACCCGGAGCTGGGTTTAAAGGGTGTGCCGGATAAGGCGCGGGTGATCGCGCTGCTGAACCAGGTACCGGAACACGGGTATCTGCGCGGGCGGGCGCGCATGATCGCGCAGATGATTTTACGCTCCACGCGAGTGTACGGTGTGGCATTGGGATCGGTGCGCGCCAGCGAGCCGGTGCATGAAGTACAGCGGCATGTTGGCGCAGTTGTGCTGGCGGCGGGTCTGTCGCGCCGGATGGGACAGCCCAAGGTGCTGCTGCCCTGGACGGATCGCCAGACCGTGATCGAACATATTCTGACACAACTGCTACTGGCGAAGGTGGAACATACCACCGTCGTCACCGGACACCGGGCGAACGACGTGCGACTTCTCGCTACCCGTCTGGGCGCGGACGCGGTCTATAACCCTGACTATGCCAGTGGGGAAATGCTGTCGTCACTGAAAGCCGGTCTGCTGGCACAGCCGCCGCATATTTCGGCGGTGCTGGTGGTGCTGGGCGACCAGCCGCGCATCCAGGCGCGCATCATCGCGCAGGTATTGGCGGCTTATGCTGAAGGCGCGGGTGACATTGTCGCGCCCAGCTATCAGATGCGGCGCGGCCATCCCATCCTGATAGACCGCCGCTACTGGCAGGACATCCTCAACCTGCCTGCCGACGGCGCGCCGCGTGATGTGATTGACCGCTATAAAGACCGTATCGGCTATGTAACGGTGGATACGGACAGCGTGCTGCGCGACATTGATACACCGGACGACTACCGCGACGAACGGCGGAACGCAGGGTTAAAATAAACGGAGCGTATCCGGGCGGCGTGTTACGCTGCCGTGCGCTGTTTCGCGCAGTTCGTCGGCATGTTCCATCGGCGTGATCACAATTAACACTTCGTTGTGGCCGACAACGTGATCACCTGGCGGCGCGTATAGATACTGCCCATCCTCTAACCGCAGGCCGATCACCCCCGCGTGGTAGCGGTCACGCAGCCGGAGTGAATCCAGGGTGTGCCCCAGCCAGGGTGAATTGTCCTGCATATACAGTTCGGTGGTTTCCAGACCAACATACGGGTTAAACATAATATGCTGTAAAAAGTCGCTGACGGCGGGGCGTGTGGCTGCCAGCAGCACGTAAGCGGCGGCGGCCTGGAACGACCCTACGACACGATCTGCTCCGGCGCGATGCAGTTTGGTGAGCATTTCGTCATTCGGCGCAGCGGCAGTAATCAGCAGGCGTTTGCTCAGGCTGCGGCAGTTGAGCACCGTCAGCACGCTGGCGGCGGGGTCGTCCACCGTGACCATGATGGCGAGGGCGCGCTCCACACCGGCCTGCCGCAGCGTGGTTTCGTGAGCCGGGCTGCCAGAAACCACCCGGAAACCGCGTTCTCGCAGTTCATCGGCGTAGGCTGCATCATCACTGATGATCACAAACGGTCGCTGCGGGTTCAGTTTGCTGATCACGCTGCGCGTTATCCGTCCCGATCCACAGATGATGAAATGGCGCGACAGAGCTTCAATTGGCGCTGGTGCCTCGGGTGCCGGGTGCGCCTCATAGTGGTGGGTGAGGGGCTGCGGCAGGCGCTGCCAGTTGGCCGCGCGGGGCGGGGCCGGCTGGCCGCCGCGACAGGCGGTGTGCAGCACCGGAATCTGCCCGGCGGGCGCGACGACGATCAGCGTCTCAAACGCTTGCAGCCGGCGGTTGATGTCCGGTGTATGCTCGTAAGCGCCGCTCTCCAGCCGGATACCGAGGACGCTGGTTTCATACTGCTCAGGCAGATTCAGACGGTCGAGCGTCTGCCCGATCCAGGGTGAATCGTCCCACAGGGGCAGGGCAGTCGTCTGCATGTTGCCGCCGGGACTGAACAATATCTGGTTGAAAAAGGCGTTTACGGCGGGGCGCAGCGTGGCGCTGTTGAGGAACTGCGCGGCGATGTCATAGGGCGCGATGATGCTGTTCGCCCCGGCACGCAGCATCTTAGGGATGAGCATTTCTTCCAGCGCGGCGGCAGTGATGTCCACCTGCGGATTCAGCGCCCGCGCGGTGAGGACGGCCAGCAGCGTTTCGGTATCGCTGTCCAGCATCACCATAACCGACTGCGCGTGTTCCAGACCGGCGCGGCGCAGCGTTTCGTCGCTGGATGGATCACCCTCAATGACCAGCAGACCGTTATCGCGCACGTGGTCGGCAAAGGCACGATTAGGCGTCACCACCACCACGACATCCAGCAGCGTTTCGCCCCGGTGGCGCTGCCGCACCCACAGGTGCGCGCCGGCCCACAGCCACCGCCGTAAAACATGAGTTTCGCGGTCCCGCGTGCCAAACACCCGCGCCAGCAGTTTATCCACCGGCGCGTACAGCAGCGCCAACTGCGCGGCCTGGCGCTGTCGCGCCCCTTCCAGCAGGTAAGCGACGGTTTTATCTACCAGCTCGCCTACGCCGCAGATGATGTAGTGGTGCTGCAGGCGATCCACCGCGCGCTGAATGCGGCGGCGCTGCCGGGCTTCACGCAGGGCCGGGCTGACGATCAGCGTAGCCGAGGCTTGCAGACCAAAGGCGAACACACTCAGACCGCTGATAATCAGGAAGATCGTGAATATGCGACCGGGGGTGGTTCGCGGTACGATGTCGCCATAACCAACAGTCGCCAGCGTAACGACCGTTTCCCACAGCGCGTCCATGAATGTCATGCGTTCGATGACCATGTAGCCGATGACGCCGACGACGATCACCAGCGCAATCGCCGCAAGAGCCGTGCGTATCTGGCGCTGCGTGGTTTTCAGCGAGTCCATAGGTCTCCGGTGACGTTAAACCAGCGGCCTGAGTGCTTTCACCAGCCGCCTGACGACCTGTTTGTATGTCTTATGGGGAGCGACCACTGCCACGAGGATAGCACGTTTGCTCTGCTGCTCAAAGTAGTGGCAGATCAGTTGGCGGCCCGTGAGATCGTAAAAGACAATCTCTTCCGTTTGTCTGAACTGGTCGTGATTTTCAGTGTCGGTCACCAGCCGGAGCAAAAAGGCTTCAAGCGCGGGACGCAGTTCAGAATCGGCGTTGGCTGCCGTACCGAGGAACAGCAGGCGATCCTGGTTCAGCTCGACGAGGGCGAGGGCTTCAAAACGATCCTGGTCAGCCAGCGCCGGCTGGAGTTCGCGCTCGACGGTCATTAGCTGGCTTTGAAGAATTTGAGCAGGCGCTGTACAACACTCCGGCGCTGTTCCAGCCCCTGGCGATACTCAGTCTGTAACTGCGCCGTCAGGTATTCCAGTTCCATGACACGCATCCGCGCGCCGTTGACGATCACCCACCCGTTTTCGAGAGTGCGTAAATCCTTCGGCTTGCGGTTGTACAGCAGTTGATAAGCCTCTGAATAACGCAGCAGCGCCTTTTCAGAGCTGATGTCCATATTTGCTCCCCTCTGACCCGTCGCGCCAGCCGGTGAAGTATTACACCAGCTTAAGCTTATTCTACACGATACGGTTAAATGTGCAGCATAAGCGTCGGGGCGGTTTGACGGGAATTTCAATTCCACCCCTGCGCGGGTTATAATAGTGCATTGCACACATCTACACATGAGAGAATTGTCATGTATACCTATGCTGATTATCAACAGGCTGTTGCCGTTATCCAGAGCAAAATCACCATTCAGCCCACTGTCGGATTGGTGCTGGGGTCGGGTCTGGGGGCGCTGGCTGATACCATCACCGAGCGTGTGGTGATCCCGTACGAGACGCTGCCGGGCTGGCCGCAGTCCACCGTACCGGGGCATTCCGGCCAACTGGTTATCGGACGGTTGGAGGGTGTGCCGGTGCTGGCGCAGCAGGGACGCGCGCACTTCTACGAAGGTTACACCATGCAGCAGGTGACATTTCCGATTCGTGTCATGTACCTGCTGGGTGTGAATACCCTCATTCTTACCAATGCCGCCGGCGGCCTGAACCGCAGCTACCGCGTGGGCGATCTGATGCTGCTGAACGATCATATTAATCTGATCGGTATGGCCGGGATGAACCCGCTGGTGGGATTAAACGACGAACGCTTTGGTCCCCGTTTTGTGGGTATGGGACATACCTATGATGCCGGGCTGCGGGAGATGGCGCGGCACGTCGCGGCGGAACACAAGCTGCCGCTGCATGAGGGTGTGTACCTGTGTCTGTCCGGGCCAAACTTTGAGACGCCGGCGGAAGTACGGATGCTGCGGGCATGGGGGGCGGACGCGGTTGGCATGTCTACCGTCCATGAAGTGCTGGTGGCGCGCCATGCCGGGATGCGGGTGATGGCATTCTCAGGCATCACTAACGAGGCGATTGATGTGGTGGACGCGCCAGTGGAAACCAACCACGAAGAGGTGCTGGACGCCGGTAAGGTGCTGGTTCCCCGGCTGACAGCCGTATTACGAGGTGTTCTCAAAGCGTTAGCATGACCGCGATTGTATTTCTGATCGAGCAGGTGGCCGTCGGCCTGTATATTCTGGCGGGCGTGGGTATCCTGATGGCGTGGCGGCGGCTGATGCAGGCGCAGGGCGATCTGCGTGCCACGCATTTTGAGCTGGAACGGGACATTTACCGTTACAAACGCGCCAATGCCTTAACCGCGCTGTTCATTCTGGTCGAGTTTGCGCTGGCGATTCTGGGTGTTCAGCAGGTGGTGGCGCCGACGCTGCGCCGGACGCTGGATGTTGGCCCGGCGGGTGATGTGATTACTGACCTGCCCTTTCTCACGCCGACGCCGGCAGAAGTGGTATTTGGCGGGCCGGTGATTGACATCAGCGGCGTGCAGATTGGCGAGGCAGAAGTGGTTCAGGTAATCGCTACTCCCACGATGACCCCGACGCCGGTCGGGACGATCCTGCCGAATCCGCCAGCGATTGCCGGGTGCGATACCCCGAACGCGACTCTGCAAGTGCCGGCGAACGGAATGCTGGTGTTCGAGCCGGTTAATGTGATCGGCACGGCCTTCATTGACAACTTCGCCTTTTACAACTTTGAACTTAAAGGGCCGGCGACATTTGGTAACTACGTAGTCGTGCGCCGGTATGACCGTCCGGTGAGCGAGACCAGTGTGTTAGGCCAGTTTGTGCCGGCGTTTTACGAGCCGGGACAGTACGAGTTCCGTGTGACGGTGTTTGACAGTACCAACATTCTGAAGGCGGCGTGTATGGTGAACATCACGATCAGCGAGCCGATTCCGACACCAACGCCTTTGCAGCAGTAGACGATGAACGAGCAGCCGTCGTTAGGCTTTGTCGGAGCAGGTAAGGTCGGCACGGCGCTGGCGCGTCTGTGGTTTCAGGCCGGGTATGTCGTGCGGGCAGTATGCAGCCGCGATGCAGCGAAGGCGAATATACTGGCGGCACAGGTGAGCGCGGCGGCGGTGGCTTCGCCGGATGCGGTGATTGAGGCTGCCGATCTGACGCTGCTGACCGTGCCGGACGATGTGATTGAGGGGGTGGCCGCCGGTGTATCGCTGGCATCGCTGGCAGGCAAGGCGGTCATTCATACTTCCGGCGCACGGGATGCGGCGGCACTGGCGGCGCTGGCGGCGCGCGGCGCGCTCACCGGCAGCCTGCATCCGGCCTTCCCGTTCGCGGATGCCGAGTCGGCACTGGCGAGACTGGCGGGGACAACCTTCGCGGTTGAAGCCGAAGCACCCCGGCTGCAAGCCTGGCTGGTGGCGCTGGCGCAGGCTGTCCAGGGGCGCGTGATGGTTCTACCGCCGGGACAGAAAGCGGTCTATCATAGCGCGTTGGTGCTTGCCAGCAATTATACCGTGACGCTGTACGCGCTGGCGGAACGTTTGCTGGAGGGTATCGGCGCCGACCGTGAGACTGCCGATGCCGCATTGAACCGTTTGGTGGAGGGTACGGTCGAGAACCTGCGCGAGAAGGGGATTCCGGGTGCTTTGACGGGGCCGCTGACGCGGGCGGACGCGGGTACAGTCCGCCAGCACTTACGGGCGCTGCGTCAAATAGACCCGTCAGTGGCCGAAATCTATGCCGCGCTGGCGCGACTGTCGCTGCCGATGGTCAGCGCGCGCGGCGTTTCAACTGAACGGCTGGAACGGGTCTTAGACAAGGAAGTGTAATCATGCGTATCACCATACGCGACATCCAGAAGATGAAGGCCGCCAGGGAACTCATCCCCATGCTGACGGCCTATGACGCGACCAGCGCCTACCTGGGCGAAACCGCCGGCGCGCCGATGCTGCTGGTGGGGGATTCGCTGGGTATGGTCATCCAGGGGCACGACTCGACGCTGCCGGTGAAGTTGGAACACATTGTCTACCACACGCAGATTGTCAGCCGGGTTACCCAGCGGGCGCTGATCGTGGCGGATATGCCGTTTATGACGTACAACGCCAGTCTGGAACAGGCCATGACCAGCGTTGGCCGGCTGATGCAGGAGGGCGGTGCAAACGCCGTCAAGCTGGAAGGCGGCGAACACATCGCGCCGACCATCAAAGCGATTGTGCAGGCGGGTGTGCCGGTGATGGCGCACATCGGTCTGACGCCGCAGGGCGTGCATCAGTTCGGCGGCTTCCGCGTTCAGGGGCGCGAGGTGGCTTCGGCGCAGCAGTTGATCCGCGATGCCGAGGCGGTGCAGGCGGCGGGAGCGTTCGCCGTCGTGCTGGAACTGGTGGCCGCGCCGCTGGCAAAAATCATCACAGAGCGGCTGGAGATTCCGACGATTGGCATCGGTTCGGGGCCGGACTGCGCCGGACAGGTGCAGGTGTTCCACGATCTGCTGGGGCTGTATCCGACGTTTGGCCCGCGCCATACACGGCTGTATGCCGACGCGGGTACGACCATCAAAGCGGCGCTGGCGCAGTATGTTGAGGATGTGAAAGCGCAGCGTTTCCCGACGATGGAACAGGCCTTCACGATGAAAGAAGAAGTTCTGGCGGCGGTACAGGCCAATGGGGCGGACAGTGATGCAGACCGTTAACACGGCGGCGGCGCTGCGCGCGGCGCGGGCGGCGCTGACCGGTCAGGTTGGCCTGGTGCCGACGATGGGCGCGTTACATGCCGGACATCTGGCGCTGGTTGAACAGGCGCGCGCCGAGTGTGACGCGGTGATGGTCAGCATCTTCGTTAATCCGACCCAGTTTGGCCCAAACGAAGACCTCAGCCGCTACCCGCGTGACATCCCGCATGATCTGGCGCTGCTGGAGCAGGCGGGCGTGGATGCGGTGTTCATTCCGCCGCCGGAAGAGATGTATCCACCGGGGTTTCAGACCTGGGTGGAAGTGACCGACGTGACACGGGGATTGGAGGGCGAACGCCGCCCCGGTCACTTCCGGGGTGTGGCGACGGTTGTCGCTAAGCTGTTTCATCTGTTCCAGCCGCATATCGCGTATTTCGGGCAGAAGGACGCGCAGCAGGTGGCCGTCATCAAACGTATGGCGCGCGATCTGGATTTTCCGCTGGCGATTGCCGTCTGTCCAACTCAACGCGAACCGGACGGACTGGCGCTGAGTTCGCGTAACCGCTATCTGAATGTGGAGCAGCGGCAGGCGGCGGCGGTGCTGTACCGGGCGCTGTCGGCTGCCGGACGGGTTTATGAGGCTGGAGA
>JARKOK010000028.1 GCA_029975765.1 Aggregatilineales bacterium | reverse complement strand
GCGACCCGGCCTGCAAGACCGTCGTGTTGAGCGGCGCGTTAACGGTCAGCTTTGGCAATTTCGAGTACGGCAGCATCAGCGGCGCGAAGTTCGTCATTGACGGTTTACGCTGCCTGTGCCTGACCAAGACGCTGGACGGCCCGTACCGCACCTCGGACGATCTGCGGCTGAGTGACGGCATCCTCCCGGTGGCCGTCGCGGGCGCAGCCAACGGCAGCCAGGAAAACCTGTTTTACTTCCGGGCGGAGATCACGGTGGAAAACTGCGGTGATACGGCGCTGACCGGCGTGGTGCTGACGGACGGCTTCGGCGGTGAAGCGCAGCCGTTTGCCACCAGCGGCCCCGGCAGCGTGGTCATCAGCCCGGCAGCCGACCCGGCCAATGGCCTGGTACTGGAAACGCTGACCTGGAACATCGGCACGTTAGCGCCCGGCGCGGCGGCGGCGCTGCAAGTGAAGGTGGGCACGGAACTGAATGCCAGCGGGCGGCTGGAACCGGCCAGCTTCGGCCAGACCATCTTCTACAACGGCCAGAGTGACAGCGCCGGCAGCGCCCAGGTTACAACCGGCGAGGGTTTGTCGGTGGCGGTCGGCGCGATGGCGGTCAGCATCGGCCCGAATCTGGGGACGTGCGCCGGCAGTCTGGGCGCGTGGGACAGCCTGACGGCGGCGGGCGGCGGCGCGCATGACCAGTGCGCGGCAGTTGTAACCGGGCTGCCGGTCACCGCTGCCAGTACCGACAGCGCCCCGACCAGCACCCCGGTCTGCCCGCTGGGTGATGACGGCTGCACCGGCATCATCATTGAATTAACCGGCGTGGATGGTCAGGGGAATGTCGTCAACCTGCAAACCCAGACGGACGTGAACGGGTTGTTCAGTTTCACCGGCCTCCGGCCCGGCATCTACACGGTGGCAATTATCAACGAGCCGGCGGGTTACTTCTGCGCCGCGCCCGCGCCCTGTGAATACACCGTGACGCTTGAATCCGGGGAAACAATCACCGGACTGGTATTCCATGACCAGTTGCAGCGCGGCAGCCTGACCGTCACAAAGGTGGTGGACTGGAACGGCGCCGCGCCCGATACCAGTGCCGCGTTTACGATCTGTCTCACCGGCCCGTCCTACCCGCAGCCGAACTGCCAGACAGTGGACTTCGACGGCGGCGGGCTGGCGTGGGCCAGCCTCATCCCCGGCGATTACACAGTGACGGAGATTGACCCTGGCGCGGCCTGGTCGGTGACGATCACCGGCAGCCCGGCAGCGGTTCCAGCAGGTGGCAGCGCGGCGGTAGTCGTGACCAACACCCGCCGGACGACCGATGTTCAGGTGACCAAGACGGCGGTGGGCAGCGCCACCCGCAGCGTGAACTACGACTGGAACATCAGCAAAACGGCGGCCCCGGCCAGCCTGACGCTGGAACCCGGCCAGTCCGCGCCGGTGAATTACACGCTGGTGGTGACCCGCAGCGAAACCGGGCGGACGGAACAGTACCGCGTCAGCGGCAACATCTGCGTAACAAACGCTGGCAGCTACACGGCGCTGGTGACCAGCATCCGGGATGAGGTGTTCGGTGATACCGGCTCGCTGGGTTACATCTGGCTCGATCTGGGCGGCCAGACGACGATTGGCGCCGGCGCGCAGGTGTGTTACCCGTACACGCTGGAGTTCAACCCGAACGGCAGCAGCACCTTCAGCAACGTGGCGACGGTGACGCTGAGCAACGGCACGCAGGCGGCGTATGCCAGCGAAGCGGTGAGTTTCGTGCCGGTAGTTGAAGAAACGCTGACGGACGAAAGCGCGTCGGTGACGGATACACTGACCTGCCCGGCGGGTTTCACCTGTGCGGGCAGCCCCGGCACCTGGCCGCCGCTGACGGACGGCACCACGCTGGCCTATACCGTAACGTTCACCAACGAATCGGCGGCGTGCCCGGCCTCGGCAGTCGCGCCGAATACGGCGGTGGTGACGGAAGTGGATACCGGGCAGCAGCACAGCAGCAGCGCGTCGGTGACACTCGGCTGCCAGCCGCCATCTGCCGGAAGCCTGGTGGTGACCAAAGTTGTGGACTGGGCCGGCGCACCGCCTGACCCGAACCAGACATTCACCATCTGCCTCACCGGCCCGTCCTACCCGCAGCCGGACTGCCAGACGGCAGACTTCGACGGCGGCCCGCTGACCTGGACGGATCTCGTCCCTGGCGACTACACGGTGACGGAAACGGAACCGGGCGCGGCGTGGGCCGCGCCGCCGCCGCAGGTAGTCGTGGTCAGTTCCAACGCGACGGCGGCGGTAACGGTGCTGAACACCTACCTCCCGCCGGTGAGCACCTGCCCGGTGCTGTCGCCCCTGCCGGTCACGCGGGTCTGGTCGGATGGTGAAGTGGATGTTATAACGCTGATTTCGGGCGGCCCGCTGACGTATCAATGGGATGGCTGGATCACCAACAACGGTTACTATGTGTTTGGCAGCGGCAGCGGTACGCTGCAAAATGGCGAGACGCTGACCATCCACTATCCACCGGCGCTGGACCCGGCCT
Source organism: Aggregatilineales bacterium (assembly GCA_029975765.1). Taxonomy (GTDB): domain Bacteria; phylum Chloroflexota; class Anaerolineae; order Aggregatilineales; family Phototrophicaceae; genus CFX2. The sequence continues at coordinate 921 of JARKOK010000028.1, read as the reverse complement.
GGGGCACGAAGAACCGCGAAGGAGCGTATGAAGCGCATGTCCGTATCCACTTCAACGGCGCGTGTGGTTACTTCGGCCACAACTGGGATCGCTGGTGGCACGACTGGGACAACGATGGCGCAGCGCAGCAGGTAGACTGCAACGACTACGACGCCAGCATCTACCCCGGCGCGCCGGAGATTCCCGGCGATGGCATTGACCAGGACTGCGACGGCGTGGATTTGCAGGCCAGCGATCAGGACGGCGACGGCCTGCCGGACGCGGTGGACGCCTGCCCGCTGGATGCGTCCCATGACGAGGTAGGCGACCCGTGCAACCACGACGAGGACAATGACGGTGTGGACGACACGCAGGACACCTGCCCGCTGGATGCCTCTCATGACGAGGTGGGCGACCCGTGCAACCACGACGAGGACGGCGACGGCCTGCCCGACGCGGCGGACGCCTGCCCGCTGGAGAGCGATCAGGGACAAGGAGTCGGGAACGATGGCTGCCCGCTCCCGGCACCGGTCGTCGAGTCAGCACCGGAGGCCACCGAGCAGCCCGGCCTATAACCATCTAGCGCCAGCCTCCGTTATCACGAAGCCGGTACACCTGCGGGTGTGCCGGCTTTTGGTGGGTTCATCCGCATATTTCGTGCCATGAAGGCGAATGGAGAATCCGTAAGCGCAGCAGATCGAATTTTGCGCGTCCATACATTTGCCGCTTGAGGGTTTTGAGCCGGTTGACTTGCCCTTCGGTTTGTCCATTACTCCAGTCAAGCGATAAGGCGGCGCGCACGGCTTCCACATCCCGTTGGAGGCCAAGCGCGAATTGCTTCAAAGCGCGACAGGCACTCGGAGACGCTGCCTGCAACCACGCATCGAACACCTCCACTCGCTTTTCCCGTACCATCGTCACAAAGCCAGCGTCCGTGCCTCA
>JARKOK010000024.1 GCA_029975765.1 Aggregatilineales bacterium | reverse complement strand
GACGCTGACCATTGGCACGCTGCCCACATCCTGCACCCGCACGCCGGTGGTCAGAATCTCGTACATGCCGGATGACAGCCACATGGATACATCTTCCGCGTTGACGAACCGCCGGAACAGGTCGAGCAGCCGGTCGCGCTGAACGCCGCTGGTGGCGACAATCAGCCGCTCCACGCCAAAACGCCGCACCAGCGTTTCAGCCCGCGCCGTCGAGCCGTGAACCACTACCCCCGGCAGCACTTCTTCGCCGGGGCGGATCGTATCGTCCAGAAAGCCGATGATGTTCACGCCCGCTACCGGGCTGCTCATCAACTGCTCAGCGATGGCGATACCTTCTGAATTCGCGCCCACGATGTAGGCGGGTGCCATGAAGTGCCCACGCCGCCGCAGGCCGTAGATCACACGCCGCGCGAGGAAGCGGTCCAGCATCACCAGAAAGATAGACAGCCCCCAGGCCATCAGCAGCCACGCGCGGGCGATTGCCAGCGTCGGGTCGAGATAGCTGACGGTGATGACCAGCATGATCCCGGCGGTGCAGCCGTTAAAGATATTCATGTATTCCTGATGGCCGCCGAATAAAATCGCCGGGTCGTACAGACGAAACAGGGCAAACAACACCAGCCACAGCGGAATCAACATGTAAGCGAACTGCGAATAAAACGTCTCGTCGTTGATCGCTGCCTGATCGAAAAAGCCCTGCGTGGGCGCGATGAACCGGATGCTGTAGGCCAGCATAAACGCCAGCCCGATCGCAAAGAAGTCGGCGATGACCAGGCCAATGCGCACCGTTCGTAGTTTGGTACTACTGTTCTGGCGAATCGCCGTCAGCAGTTCTGATGGCCCCAGTGGTGTATATGATGCGCCCTCAATTTTTGGCTCAAGCAGGCCTGTACTCATTTATCCTGTCGCTTTCATCTGGTGCGGTTAGCTGGCCGCTGTATACAGGGCTTCCAGCCGCGCCGCTGCGCTGTCCCACGAATGGCAGTTTTCGACATACTGCCGTCCGGCTAATCCGACGGCCTGGCGTAAGTCCGCCGAAGCCAGCAGTTCCAGAATGTGCCGCGCGATAGCTTCCGGCGTATCACCCACCAGAAGATCGCGCCCGTTCTGAGTCTTCAGGGCTGAACTGGCCTGCGCCGAACACACCACCGGCGTTTGCATCGCCATTGCTTCCAGCACTTTATTCTGGATACCCACGCCATAACGCACGGTGCTGACGGCGACCGCTGCCTGCGCCAGATGGGGGCGTAAATCGGGTACACTGCCGGTGACGATCACCCCTTTGGTATGACCGAGCGCCTGAACGGCAGGTGTAGGGTCCTTCCCCACGATGTACAGCCGCACATCCGGCTGCTGCGCCCATACCAGCGGCATAATCTTCTGCACCAGGTCTTCCACAGCCGCTACGTTAGCGTGATAGCTCATTTTGCCGGTGAACACCAGCCGCAGCGGGTCACGCTCCAGCGGTTGGGGGTGAAAGTAATCCAGATCAACCCCATTTGGTATCGTCGTAATGCGCCGTCCATCACTGCCCAGTTCAATCAGCGCGTTGCGGTCAGCTTCGCTGGTGACAGTCACCTGATTAAACCGCTGAGTCAGCGTGCCTTCAAACCGCCGGGTGCGTTCCAGATCGAGCATGGCTATCAGGCGGCTTTTCAGGCTGGGCGCGTCCTGCAGCACTTTGCCGAACAGCAGCGAAATACTGTCTACCGAGTCATATACCGTTGGCAGCCCGCTTAAGGATTCGGCTAAAACCGCGCCGCGTAAATGTTCGATGTGTGCGGCGTCAAAACGCCCGCGTGCCAGCACTTCCTGAGCCGCCCGCGCAAAGCCCGATGACCGGGAATACGCCGCCTGTATCGGGTAGCGAGTTGGCAGCGCGCGCGCCGCATTCATGAGAGTTTGTGTTTTACTGTGGGGAATGACATGCACCGCTTCACACAGCCGGCGCAGTTCCGGCAGCGCCTCACCTTCGTCACCGGGCGGCTGCAAGGCCATCAGCGTTACTGCGTTACCACGATTGACCAGCGCCTTCAGAAAATTGTACGGGCGCACCCGAATCAGCGAAGGCAGGTATGGCGAAACAAACAGAAGTCGCATCAGCCTTCCCCCTTTGGCGCGTAAATCTTATCCAGTGGGCGGCACGCCTGGCGGTAATCATACTGCTCCTCCGCCGTGCGCCGTCCATTTTGGGTGACCTTATCATTCAGCGCGGCGTCGGTCAGCAGCCGGATGCAGGCGTCAGCAAAGGTCTGCGGCTCATCGGCGATCAGAATATCATCCTCATGGGTGACAGCAATCCCTTCGCAGCCAACCGTCGTGCTGACCATGGGAATCCCCTGAGACATCGCATTCAGAATCTTGACGCGCATTCCCCCGCCGGCCAGCAGCGGCACAACCATCATGCTGGAATCACGCAGATAGGGCAGCGGGTCATCCACGTAGCCCGTGACTGTCAGCGAGGGGTCGGCCTGGCCGCGTTCGACGATGCTGGCCGGTGGCCGTGCCCCGATCAGCGTGCAGCGCACCTCCGGCACCTGCTGTTGAATACGCGGATAAATCTCGTCCAGAAACCAGGTAATCCCCTGGATATTCGGCGGCCAGTACATCGTGCCGATATGGACGATGTGCGGCCCTTTCGGCTGGCGGGGGATGAACGCCTGCTCGTCGGTGTCAATCGCTATCGGAATCACGGCGATGTCGTCCCGCGCCCCTGCTTCGATCAGCGCCGCCTTATCCTCCTGGCTGACTGCCGTCACCGCGTCGAATGTCTGGCACAGGCGGCCTTCGTACTGTTTCAACAGCCGCCAGTCCCGTGTCAGAATATACTTCATGGGTTTGGTTGGCTCCAGCGTTTCCGCCAGACGTTTATACAGCACCCACAGCGCGTTGTGTAAATCCAGCACTTTGCGGCTGGTCGTAAACGGCAGCGCGTACTGTCCCATGTTGAGCTGGTCGGCATGAACCACATCAAAGTGCCGGGCTGCCGCCAGTTCCTGGAGCACGGCGCGCATCTCTGGCCGCTCGTCGCGCAGCATCATCCAGGGCTGGCCGGTCAGCAGACTTTGGCCCAGAAAGCGTAAATCGCGCACTGGCGACCGGGTGATCGGTACGGTGATGACCTGCTCGCACAGGCTTTCCAGGTGGTGAATATGTTCCGGTTTGTCGCTGTCACGCACGAACGAAACCAGCGTCACCTGATGCTGCTGTACCAGGTACTTGAGGACATAATACGTTTTGACCTTTGGCCCGCTGTCCGGTGGATAGGGTAAAACCTGAGTGAGTAAAAGCACGCGCATACGAAATGTTTTTCCTAACTTTGGTGATTCGCCGGTAACGATGTGGTGGTGCCGAGTTAAAAAATGGGTGTATCTATACAGGTATCTGGATCGCGGACGTGGTCTGCTGCTGCCGCACCAGCGCCGCTATCTGTTCCGCGTGGATCACAACAGCTTCGCTGGACGGCAGTTCCGGGTAAACCTGTCCCGCATTTGCCAGATACAAACCCTGGTACGGCGTTTGCACCGAAGCGGCCTGCTCCGAAGCATGAATGGAATATACCGGCTCAACGTAGCGTGACCGGCTGACCGCAAAATGCCGGATGTGTCGCTCGTCAAAATCGCTGAAAATCGGCTTCATATACGCCAGCCACGCCGTTCGGATGTCATCATCTGATACCCCCAGCCAGTCGTTATCCGATGCGGTGTAGCGCGGCAGATAGACTACATAATAACCGGGATGCTCGGTATGGGGTGTTTCGATGACGCTGGAAAACGGGCTGTTGGTATCGGTCAGGTTCAGCGTCCAGTAACCTGACAGCGGCCTGTCCAGCACCAGCACCGGGCAGATCAGCCCCAGATATTTCTCCCGCGCCAGTTGGGCAAGATACTGCTTATCAGCGCCGGGGATCAGCCGCGCAAAGGTGGGCGTAGCGACTGCCGCAATCACGGCGTCAAATTCTGCCAGGCCGGTATGGGTGCGCACCTGCCGCGCTGGTTCGCCATCTACGGTAATTTCCCGCACCCGCACCTGGGTTTCAATCTGCCCGCCGCGTGCGATCACGGCATCGGCCAGTGCCTGCACCAGCGAATAATGCCCGTATCGTAAATAGCCGACACGGCTGTGCAACTGCGGCAGGCGCCGGATACCCATCATACGGTTCATCCAGGCCCGGACGTAAGTCGCGGGCACGCTGTCGAAATCACCGTCGAATTTCATTTCCAGCAAGGGCTGCCAGATGCGGGTGAATGTTTCCTGCCCGCCTAACTGTGTCAGCCAGGTTTTGACGGAGATCGTGTCCAACCGCTGCCCATCCTGCTGGCGGCGTGCCCGCAGCAGGGTGCTGCCTAACTGGACACGATTCTTCAAAGTCAGCGGTGGGAAGGTCAAAAAATCGCGTACCGTTGCCAGTGGATAAATGCGGTCATTGTGGATAAACCCGGTGCGCACGGCGTTGAATTCCAGTTCGTCCGCCAGTCCCAGCCGGGCACACAAATCACGAATATGATGGTCGGTTGGCAGGATCGCGTGCTGGTAGCCGGCGACGGTCAGCCCATCATCGAACCGCCGCCGCCCGCTCAATCCGCCCAGTTCGGCGCTCTGTTCGAGAACGACCACTTCCTGCCCGCTTTCCGCCAGAAAGTAGGCCAGGGACATTCCCATCAGTCCGCCGCCGATAATACCAATCCGCATCGTTACGGCGCTTTCTTCTCGCTGCGCGCCACGATCCAGACGCCGGTGACAATGACCGCAAAACCCAGCACGCGGGCAAACGTCACCCGGTCATGAAACAGCACCGCGCCGCCGATCAACACCGCTATATAGGTCAGGCTTAAAAACGGGTAGGCGAAACTTAAGTCGGCTTTGGTGAGAGCCAGCAGCCACAGCAGCGTGCTGATGCCGAAAATGGCTACCCCGACGAGCAGCAGCGGGCTGGTCATCATTCGCAGCAGCGTATCAACCGATAGCTGAAGCTGCCCCAGACTGTTCATCGCCGCTTTGAGCGTCAGTTGGCCGACTGCGCCAAAGGCTACACTCGCCAGCACCAGCCCGATTGACTGGAGGTTGGCCGATGACCTGGATGATTCGGAAGATGCGGGGAAGGGTGCTTTGGTTTTGAGTACAGCCATAGTGTCTTAACCCATTCGTGTTGTCCAGAAGTAATTTTAGCGTAGCGAAGGCGGCCTTACAGAAGCCTAACGATAGCGCATGTGGTTCTCCATGGTGTTTTACGGGCGGATTGGCGGCCTCAACGCTCATTCCACCTGGCCTGGAAGGGCGATTAAACCTGCTGCTATCGCCGCCGGACGTACCGGCTGATCACCAGTACGCCGGCGCACAGCAGCCCTGCCGCAACCATACCGCTTAATAACACCTGCGCGGCGTAGGTATCGCTGGTGGCAGGTGTTATGGTTTCTTCCATCGGTGACTGAAGCCTGAACGGCGTCTGGGTCGGCTCAAAAATCTGCACCAGGGTAGGGGTGGGCGGCGGCGTGCTGGTCGGGTTGAAGGCCGTTATCTGCGCCGGAAGATTGCCAGGGTAGTAGGCGTAGTACACCTGCAGGTCACGCACCGCGTCGGCAACGTTGATCGCATCTTCACGGATGGCGCGGGTGAAAAACACCAGATGGATGTCGTTCTGGGGGCCGAGCACCGCTTTCGGCCATTCGGGCCGCTGCTCGCGGCTGTAGAAAATGCGCTGCGGTGCTGACCATATGCCATCGCGGTATCGAATCTGATATATCGAAGCGTTCATCTGGCGACTGGCATTGATCTGTCCGGCGGCAAACAGCGAGACTGTCCCCAGGCGGTCAACGAGCAGTTTGTAATCGTCCAGTGGGGTATCATTAATGCTGCGGGCAATCAAACCCGGGATGGCCTGTGGTTTTGTCCAGGTGATGCCTGAGTCCGTGGACATCTGATAATAGATGCTGCGATCCAGGTCAGTCGAATAGCGCCAGACCGCCATGAGCGACCCGTCCAGCAGTTCGGCGGCTGCGATCTGAATGGGACGCCGGTCAACGTAGCCGCCGCCGTCCAGGATGATCGGGTCTGACCAGCTCAGGCCGCCATCATCCGAGTAGACAATCCGCACATCTTTAGCCGTGCCTGAACCCTGATACCAGTCGTGCCCTTCATCCCAACTGATATACAGTCGCCCGCTGTTCCCTTCAAAAATCTCAATACGATCCGACCCCGAATCCGCTTCGAAGCCAATAGGAAGTGCCGTACTCCATGTCAGGCCGCCATCGGTCGAGCGGCGGTAATACATATCATTACACAGCGCGCAGGGGCTGAGTTCCGCGTGAACGATCTGTCCGCCCCGGCTGAGAACGCCGATGCCGCCGCTGTAGACAACATGCAGCACATCATGACGATCGGCGATCATGTCGACATAATAGCCACTGTCATTGATCGAGACCGGTTTATCCCACAGGCTGGCATCACTGGCCGCGCGTGCCGGGGCGCTGGCAAACAGATGGACGGCGCCGGCGCGGTAGACCGCGTGTAACATACCGTTGCTGGTTACGGCCAGGGCATTACGGACCGTATACCCGCCGTTGCCGGTGTAGATCACATCGTTGTGTTCGGTCCAGGTGCCGTCCGGTTCGCGGGCGGCATACGACATCACATCCGGCGAACCTAAATCTTCATCGCTTTCGATTTTGCCATACCAGGCGACGTGCAGACGACCTTCCCGATCCATCGTCAGGCTGTTCCACCAGCCGGGACCCAGCAACTGCGGTTGTGACCAGGCTGCCCGGCTTTGTTGTCCGGCAACCGGCACAGCCAGCAGGCTGAGGGTCAGCAGAATGAATAGACTTCCAGCAAGAGCCAGGGTTCGTTTCATCATCACGTGTTTGCTTCGTTAAGCTGTAAAGCGGGTTGGGCAGTGTTCTGGCGCTGCCCATATAAGGCGAGGGTCAAACCGGCAAAAATCCATGACCAGATGGTATAGTCAATACCACTTAGCCCCTGCGTGTAGGTGAAGGGAGTTACCCAGTCTCCCAGCATCATGATTAAAATGGTAACCGCGTTGATCGCTACCAAGGATGCTGCCAATCCCTGGCGGAAGCCGCCATCTTTGGGAATAGACTGGTAATTTTTGAGGCTGATGAGATTGATGGCAACCCACATCCAGACATAGACCAGGAATCCGACGATGCCGAGCTGCGCCAGGATGTCAATGTAGTTGTTGTGGGAAAACTGGAAAAATCCGGTAAGCCGCGCGGTGAAGTAAAAAGCGTAACCCGCCGGGCCGGTCCCCAGCAGCCAGTGATCTTCGATCACATCAAAAGTGCGCTGCCAGGCTGTGATACGGGTGCTGCCGGACTCCTCGTTTTCACTCCTGAACTGGGCTTCAACCGAATCCCATCTCAGGGCGACCACGATCAGGCCGATGATAATCATGAGTACCAGCATCCGGCGCGAGTACAGCGCGCAGGTCAGCATGATCCCGGCTACAACCGGCAGCCATCCACTCAGCCACGACAGCCCTAACGCCAGTGTGACGTACAGCCAGCCGCCCATAATCGCCACCAGCACCCCTCGAACCGGCCACGATAGGCGGCGGTTGAACAGAAGCTGTCCGACAGCCAGCGTACACACCCAGACTGGAAACTGTCCCTTGGCATTGAGGGGGGACGGTACATAGCCGGCGGCCAGCCGCAGGACGAGAAAAACGGCCCCGGCAGCCAGAAACCACCACACGATAAACTGGAAATGGCGCGTTGAACGAAGCTGTGAGGCAAACATCAGCGTTGTCAGGGGTGATACGATGAGTACTGCCGTCGTCATGAGGCGCGGCAGCAGTTTGTCCTCCAGGATGGGTCGGGCATCGGCTTCGACATAGCCGCTGCTCCATACCAGTGAGATCAGGACCACAATCACGAATAAGGCGACCGGCAGCGCCACCGGCGTGTTCGCCAGATTGAAATTGCGTTCAACGACGACCGCTTTAAACAGCCAGATGACGGACACCAGATTCAGCAGTAAAAAAGTAAGCGAGATACTGGTGCCCGTACCGGTGGAAATCCCGGTCGCCAGTGTGGTTGAAAAGATCACAACCAGCAGCAGCGCGACACCCAGATGGTTGTAAAAGATAACCACTACCGCTAAGCCAACGACAGCCGCCACCGGCAGCGTGCCGGGCAGGAAGTCCAGCCCCCACAATTCCGTGCCGCGATACAAAAACGCTGACAGAAGCGTTAGCCCCAGGCACAGAATCACCAGCCCGATACGCAGCGTCTGGTTATAATGGCGGTCAAACAGTTGGTAACGCAGCCGCCCGATAAAAGCCCGTCGCCCAAACAATTGCAGCAGCATAGTCCCTTAACCTGCTCAGGACTGGTCTGTCTGGTTGGGTTCTTCGATATGCGGTTCGCGCGCGAAGTCCAGCAGCGCGTTTCGCTGGTCACGCAGCAGATTCGGCAGTGACGTTTCGGCAGTCGGGTGCCCGCTGCTGGTATCCGTCGCATATTCTCCGTTGGCGCTGCGTTCGCCGATCCGCACGAGTTGATGGCGTGGCAGCCGTTCCAGCAAAGACTGCATCTCGCTCTCGCGCACCCAGCGGCGGCCTCTCCGGCGTGTGGTATTGAGATACCCCACTTTCACCCAGTTTTTGACCGTTTCCTCTCCGATTCCGAGCTGAATGGCAGTGGCCTTAAGCGAATACAGCCGGTCGCCCTTGTTATCCGTGACGATGTGCCGGTTCAGTTGCAGGCCGCGTTTGCCGGCACTGGCAAGCTCACGGTTCAGCCGTTCCGGGCTGATGGAAGCCGAGCGCCGGTAATAAGGCTGGTTGTGCGTACTGGTGGCCTGTAAGTAGACGCGGTTGAACGTGATGCCATAAATGTTCACCCGCCGCGCCTGCTGAAGCGCCTGCAAGGTGCGTTTTAAGCCCTTCTCCGTGGTGCGTCGTGAATCAACGACAATGACCACGCCATCGCTGACTTCTGCCATAAACGCCGAGTCCGGCCCACCAATGGTCGGTACGGAGTCCATGACGATCACATCAAACTGGGTTTTCAGCAGGTCTATCAACCGGCTGAAGCGCGCGCTGCTTAACAGGGCGGCAGGGTCAGCCGTCGAGCGCCCGGAGGGCAGAATGGTGAGCCGGTCATAACCGCTGTCCAGGAGCGCCTGCGACAGCAGCGGCGGCAGATCGTCGCGGCCTGCCAGAATATCAGAAATACCCATAACATTGGGCAGACGGAAGATTTCGTGCAGATCACCCTTACGGATGTCCCCATCAATCAACAGCGTGCGATGCCCGGCCTGGGCGATGGCTACCGCCAGATTCGATGCGGTAACAGTTTTGCCATCACCGGAATCGTAACTGATGATTGTCACGACTTTGGGCATCGTGCCTTCAGCAGCCAGCACCAGCTTGGCGCGCAGTTGGCGCAGCACTTCGCTTTCCATAGCCTCCGGCATCGAGATGATGTACAGCGGCAGCTTGTTCTTGGGCACCACCCCCAGCGGTCCCAGCACATTCACACCAAGTAAGGTATTCATGCCCTCCTGCCACACCAGCCGGTCATCGAAGTAGGCCAGCAGCACAATCGTTGCTACCGACAGCAGCAGGCCCGCCGCGCCCGCCAGAATCACGCTGATGTAAGTGCCGGTGACGACCGGAGTTGAATCCGGATTGGCATATTCAAAGATACGCAGCAGCCGCAGTTGGTCAGCCATTCCGGCGCTCATTTCCGCATAGGTCGAGCGCAGCTGCTGTAAGTTGCCCAGCAGAGCGGCTCGCTCGGTCAGGTTTTGAGAAATCTCAAACGCCGAGGTCAGAGTCGCGCCCCTGGTGATATTGGTGTCGTATTGATTTTGTAGTTCTTCAATCTGCTTTTGAATGTTTGCCAGTTGTTCGCGTTTAAACGCGGTTTCCTGCGATACCTGCTCCGTCGGGCTTTGATTGATGAGTTCCTGCGCGATACGGTTCGCAATATCGGCAGCCCGGTCAGGCCGGGTGTCCACAATGCTGATTTCCAGCAGCGGCAGGTCTTCGAAGGTGGCGACCCGCATCACGCCGTTCAACTGGTCAACGCTGATACCCAGACCCAGGTCTTCAATCACGGGTGTCAGAATCGTGGGCAGCCGCACCAGGCCGGAATAAACCGTGATCAGGTCCTGCCGTTCTCTCAGCGAAACGACTGAAGCCGTTGTCCCACTGGCGAAGTTCTGGCCGAAAAGGATGCGCGTTTTAGCAGCATAGATGTTAGGCTGCTGTATACGGATGAAAAGTCCCACGCCGACGCCCAGCGCGACCGATAAAGCGATCAGCCACCACCATTTGAGCAGCAGCTTAAAAACCGCTGAGACGGGAGAAGATGCTTGTTTCACAAACGCGGTACCTCGCTAACCAGCACTGTTTTAGGCTATTTTACAATCTAAGGGGAACAACTAACAACTGCCTAAAGCCCGGCATGACCGGCAATGGGGATAGGAAAATCAAACAATGGCCGCCGAACAGTCCACCCACACGGTTTTCTAACCGGCGACCAGCGTACAACTGGCAGTTAACGGGGAGGTATCAGGCAGCCGCGCCGTTGAGCCTAGTAATCATCGTCGTCGTAATATTCTTCGTCGTCCTCGTCGTCGAAGTCATCCTCTTCATCTTCGTCGTAGAGGTAGTCATCATCCTCGAACTCCGAGATGTCATACCCGTCATCGTCGAGAAAATCGTCATCCTCGTCGAGGTCTTCTTCCAGGATGTCTTCCTCGTCCAGATCAATGTCTTCCAGCTCTTCATCCTCGAAATCCAGGTCTTCGTCGTCTTCAATAATCTCTTCTTCATCGTCGAAGGCGTCACTCTGGTTCAGGAAGAGCACGTTTTCATAGATGCTCATATGCACCCCTCAGATTGCTATTGGCCGGTAATCGCGCGCGTATTTTAGCACGTTCTCTATAATTGTGAACGGCAGAATCAAGGCAAAATCGGCCAGCTTTTAGCCCGTTTGCCGCTGAATCAACTCGATAAAATACTGGTGCAGCCGCGCGTCAGCCGTAAGTTCCGGGTGAAACGCGGTCGCCAGCCAGTTATTTTCCTGCACCGCGACAATTCGGCCATCTTCCAGCCGCGCCAGTATGTCCACGCCATTGCGCGTTTCCGTCACGATTGGGGCGCGGATAAACACCGCGTGGAAGGGTTCATCCCCCAGCCCTTTGATCGGCAGGTCTACCTCGAAGCTGTCGAGCTGCCGGCCAAAAGCATTCCGATTCACGGTTACATCCATTAATCCCAGCAGCGGCTGGCGGTCGTGGCCGATGTCTTTTGCCAGGAAGATCATGCCCGCGCAGGTGCCCCAGGTGGGTTTGGCGCTGGCAAAGCGGCGTAAGGGTTCAAGCAGACCATATTCCACCGCCAGCTTACCGATGGTCGTACTTTCGCCGCCGGGGATAATCAACCCATCCAGCCCATCCAGCTCCTCCGGCAGGCGGACTTCCACCGCTTCCACGCCGAGGTGTTGCAGGGTCTTGATATGTTCGATAAACGCGCCTTGCAGCGCCAGCACGCCGATTTTCATAGCTCAGATGTTATCCGTTCGCCTGTTGTGGATGTGAAAAAGCCTATCGTCTGGAGCCAGCAGTCCTTAGTCTTCGGATCATAACGAAAGACTGATAACTGATAACTGAAGACTGATGACTAAAAGCTATCTTGTGCCAACCGCGCGCGGCGGTCAAGGGGGTATTAAGACCAACTCACCGTTCGACGAACTGCTGCCGCCGGTATATTTCGTCCGGGCGGCGGCAGATATGCAGCACATCTTCACGCGACATAAAAACTGGCCCGCCGGCTGCGCACGCGCCCACGAATACCGCTGCGGCTTTCACGCACATCGCGGTGATGTTCAGCACTTCCGCCGGCGTCTGGCCGACCGCGATCAGGCCGTGATTGGCGAGCAGGATCACTTTGGGCGCGTCGCCCCAGGTATCCCGGTATCGCCGCACCTGTTCTCGCAGTGCCCGCGCCAGCGGGAGGCCGGGGTCAATGTACGGCATAAACACGGAGGCCGGGCCGCACAGCACGCATTCATCTGGGAACAAACGATTGCTGGCGAACTCCTGCGCCCGTGCGCTGCACAGCAGTTTGTTGACTTCGACCGGATGCGTATGGCCGATCACCTGCGCGCCGCATTCGTGCAGCAGCATGGCATGGAAACCCACCTCTACCGACGGCTGCCTGGGCGACATCGGATCAACTTTTGCCGCCTGCATGACGGCTTTCTGCGCGGCCAGATCGCCCGGCGGCTCATCCAGCATCGCCAGAATGGGGGCGAACCACACCTGCACAAAGCCGTCCGCCATGATGTTGTGCATCTGCTGGCCGCTGGCTTTCACCCAGAATGAATCAGCATCCACCCGCAGCGATGTGTTGCCCTCGCCGATAATGACATAATCCAGGTGAGGTTGTCCTAAAGCGCGGGTCATCTCTACGAGGTGAATCGGGGCGTCTGTCATGTTTATTACACCTGATAGGGTAGGGGCGACCTCATCGGTCGCCCCGCTTGCTCTGACAATGTATATCGTCAGGACATGCCGCAGCACATCCTGACCTGCCGTCAGTTAACTAGAAGTCGAAGTCATCAATGTTGTCGGCATTATAGATGAAGGGCGGGCCAAGCAGCACTTCGCTGCCGTTGACGATTTCCAGCGTGCCCAGACGGCCAGCTTCCACCGTCGTGTCGCCCGGTTTCAGCGTGCCATCCACGACGGCGCGCATCACGTATACCGCCGCGTAGCCCAGGTCAACCGGGTTCCACAGCACCACCGACTTCACGCAGTCCGACTTCACATACGGGCGCATCGCGTTCGGGGTCGCCAGACCAACGACCGCTACTTCACCGCACAGCCCCAACTGGGTGACCGCTTCGGCAGCGGCGGGAGTGGCAACGCTGGTCATACCGAGCAGACCCTGGAGTTCGTCACCGTATTTGTTCATCAGGGTCGTCGCCTGATTGAAGGACAGAATGTTGTCTTCCTGCGCTTCGACGGTTTCGAGCCACTTCAGTTCGGGGTAGCACTTGCCGGCATAGGCCCACATTTCGGCGATCCAGCGCGCTTGGTTCGGCGTGGTGAAGGTGCTGGTGACGATACCAAAACCGGCGTCCTCACCCGTTTCCGCAACCAGGCTGTCAATCATGGACTTGGCGATACCGTTGAATTCGGCCTGGTTGACGAACCATTCGCGCGCGTCCGGCACGGCGTTGGCATCATAACCGACCACGTGGATGCCGGCTTCCAGGGCCTTCTTCAGCACCGGCCCGATGGCAACCGGGTCGTTGGCCGCGAACAGGATGCCGTTCACGCCCTTGGTGATGTAGTTGTCAATCGTGCTGATCTGTTCGTCAATGTTGGCTTCCGTCGGGGCATCCGTTGCTACTTCGACATTGCCCAGTTCGGCGGCGGCTTCCTGCTGCCCCTTGGTGGTGGCCGCGAAATAACCAATCCCAACCAGCTTCGGTACGTCCACCAGGACGATCTTCTGCCCGGCGAGGTCGGGCGCATTCACGGGCTGGCCGCCATCATATTCCGGGACATCAGCGGGGGCGGCTTCGGTCGCTTCGGCGGCGCCTTCGGCTACCGGGCATTCCAGCGGGTTAACGGGCAGATCGTCCGCGCCGTCCCACCGCGCTTCCTGGGCAGATACGCTGCTAAACGCTGCCAGTACCAGCAGCATAATCATCATTACTGAGAATTTCTTGGACATCTTCTTTGCTCCCTTAAAATATAACAGTGACCCTACGAACTCACATAAAGGACCGTTTTGAACCGATAGACATCACCTCCTTCGAGTATTTTAACTTCTGCCGGTTCGCCGTTGAATGAAGTTATTCACCAGAATGGCAAAAATCAGGACCGACCCGATCACGATAATCGTTGAATCGGTGGTCACGCCGGTGAGCGCCATGCCGTTCTTTAAAAGCTGTATCAGCACGAAGCCGAGCACCGTACCGGCAATACTGCCGCTCCCGCCAAAAATACTGGTGCCGCCCAGGACGACGGCGGCGATGGCGTCCAGTTCCAGGCCGGTTCCCATATCAGACCGGGTGGTACTCACACGGGAGACAAAGATATAACCGGCCAGCCCGGCCATAAAACCGGAAAAGGCATAGATGGACATTTTATACAGCGCCACCGGAATCCCGGAAAACCGCGCGCCTACCTCATTGTTGCCGATAGCATATAACGACCGGCCAAAAGGAGTTCGCGCCAGAATGACGCCGGTGATGATGATCGCTATCAATAACAGCCAGAGCTGGGTTGGCACGCCGAACAGGTCTTTTTGCCCCAACTGGTAAAACCACTCCGGGTAACCGGTCGCTGACCGGGCCTGGGCGATGCCTTCCGCCAGCCCGCGATACAGCGCCAGCGTTGCCAGCGTCATAATCAGTGGGGGGACACCAAACCGCACGATGATGATGCCGTTGATCAGGCCGGCCAGGGTGGCGGTCGCCAGGGCGACCACGATGGCGAGTTCCAGCGGCAAACCGAGATTTTTCCAGGCGAAACCCAGAACGACGGCAGTCAGGCCAAAGATTGAGCCGACCGACAGGTCAATCCCGCCGGTGATGATGATGAAGGTCATCGGCAGCGCCACGAGGCCAACTTCCGTCAGCATCCGCCCCTGATTCAGAAAATTGCTGATGGATCGGAAGGGTTCAGACAGCGCGGATAGTCCTACCACCGCGACGATCATAATGACGACCAGAATACCTTCCTGGCTGATGACCAGGGTTTTAAGGCGCTGCCCCCAGGAGGGTGCTGCCTCAGACGTTGTCAGGTCTTGCGTTGTCATGGTGCTTGCCTTTTAACCACTAATCTGGCGCGACTGGCGCCGCCGGCGTGAGATGTCCGCCAGTACCGTCAGCAGGATTAATAACCCCTGCGGCGCTTTCGACCAATAGGGGGAAACGTTAATGAAAATCAAGGCTGAAGTAATGGCATTCAGCAAAATGGCAGCGAACATCGCGCCTACCACCGTACCTGTGCCGCCCAGAATACTCACACCGCCTACTACAGCCGAACTGATGATCAGCATCTCGATACCGGCGGGGACGGTGGACTGAATGATACTCAGTTGGGTGGCGAACAGGACGCTGGCTATCCCCACAAAGATGCCGTTGAGGATGAACACCCGCATCAGTACGCCTCTCGGTGACAGACCGGACAGGCGGGCGGCCTCGGCGTTGCCGCCGACAGCATAAATCGCGCGGCCCAGCGGGCTGTAGCGCATCCACCACGCCGCGATGATCGTCAGGATAATCATGAAATACACCGGCATCGGCAGCTGTGACAGGATGTTCACAAAATAGCCGATTATTCCGCCGGGGTTATTGAGCGCCTCGGCCAGACCGGCTAACGGGCGCTGCTGGGACAGGAAGTATTCCGGGGGCAGATCGCTGATCCACTGGCCGCCCGTCACGGTGATTAAGCCGCCTTTGAGAATGCTCATCATTCCCAGCGTTACCACGATGGCCGGGATACGCAAAAACGCCACCAGGAAGCCGTTGACCGCGCCGATCACCCCTCCCAGAAAGATCGGTACGATCCACGCAATCCAGACCGGCAGCCCATTCGCATTCAGCCAGACGGCCAGGTTGCCACCAATGACCGCCAGCACGCCGATGACCGCCCCGACCGAAATATCAATATTGCCAGAGATGATGACCAGTGACATGCCAATGGCCGCCACTGCAATATAGGCGTTGCCCTGAAGCACCAGGATAATATTACGCTCTCGTATAAAACGCGCTTCGGCGCGCCCCAGGCCAAAGACCTCGTACAAACTGACGAAAATAACCAGTATCGTAATCGCCGCGACGAGGATGGTTTCCTGATTGCCCAGCCGCCGCAAAAGACCTTTGAATGGCGTCACTTTTTCCTGATTGACCTGCCCGGTTGTAATCGCTGCCATTGTTTGCCTCTGTTCTTTACGCTCGCGGTACTGCAACCGGCGCAGCGGCCTCTTCCTTGTTCACCGTTTCACTCATCATGGCAGTTGCGATGCGTTCCTGGGTGGCTTCCTGGCGCGAGAATTCCGCCACGACCTTGCCGCCCCGCATGACCAGAATGCGGTCGCTCATGCCCAGAATTTCCGGCAGTTCGCTTGAAATCATCAGCACCGCCAGTCCTTCCCGTGCCAGTTCACTCATCAGGCGGTGAATCTCCGCCTTTGCGCCCACGTCAATGCCGCGTGTCGGCTCGTCCATGATCAGGATGCGCGGCTTGCTTGCCAGCCACTTGCCCACGACCACCTTCTGCTGGTTGCCGCCGGACAGCTTATTCACCACCTGCTCCATGCTGTAGGCGCGGATATTCAACTGCCGGATGGTGCTGGCCGCCAGATCACGTTCTTCCCGCCGGCTGATGAACAGCCCGGCGCGGATCGCCCGCAGCACCGACATCGAAACGTTCTCGCGGATACGCATCTGCCGGACTAAGCCCTGCGTGCCGCGATCTTCCGGCACATAGGCGATGCCGTGATTCATCGCCTGTTCCGGGTTTTTGATCGTTACCGGCTTGCCATCTATCAGGATGTCGCCGCTTTCCGCCGGGTTGATGCCGAAGATGACCTGCGCCACTTCGCTTCGACCGGAGCCAACCAGCCCCGCCAGTCCCAGGATTTCTCCGGCGCGTATCTGGAAACTGACGCCGCGTGTCATGGGGCGGCGGTACAGGTTGCGGATTTCCAGCACCGGCTGTCCGATTTCGGCATCCATCTTGGGGAACAGATTGTCAATCGTGCGCCCGACCATCATGCTCACCAGCTCATTTTCGGTGAGGCTTTTATCAACCGGGCGCGTGCCGACATACTGCCCGTCGCGCAGCACGGTTACGCGGTCGGTCAGTTCGAAGACTTCATGCAGCCGGTGGCTGATGTAGATGATGCCGACGCCGCGTTCCCGCAGCAGCCGCACAATGCTGAATAACTGTTCCACATCGGCCTCGGTCAGGGCGGCGGTCGGTTCGTCCATGATGAGGATACGCGCGTTCAGCGACAGCGCCTTGGCGATCTCCACCCGCTGGCGGTTGCCGACGGACAGGCTGCCGACCTTACGCCGTACATCCAGGCTGTATATATGAAGGGAGGCCAGAATCTCCTGGGCATTCGCATAGGCGGTTTTCCAGTCAAGCACCTCCATCGGGCCGACTTTCCGGCGCGGGGCGTGCCCCATGAAGATGTTCTCCGCGACGGTCAGTTCCGGGTACAGGCTGAGTTCCTGATAAATGGTGGCGATGCCCTGCTGCTGCGCTTCACGCGGATTGTTGAAGACGACCGGCTTTCCATCCAGCTTCATCGTGCCCGTGTCCGGCCTGTATACGCCGGAAATCACTTTGATGAGCGTAGACTTGCCCGCGCCATTTTCCCCCAGCAGCGCGTGAACTTCGCCGGCGTTCACCTCAAAATGAACATCGTCCAGCGCCTTGACGCCCGGAAACTGCTTGCTGATGTTCTCCAGTTCGAGAATAGGTGTCATGCATCCCTGTACTTTCTCTAAGGCGCATCCTCGCGCGCCCCTCTGAATTATCAGTTGCCAGTCTCCAGTTACCAGAGAAAAACTGGAAACTGGTGGCAGGTAACCGGGAACTATTTCACAACCAACAGACTCTTAAACCGCTCGTACTGCTCTTGCCACGCGGCCACGTTTTGCGGCTCGTAGGTCATGGTTTCCGCGCTGCGGCTTAACATCTCACGTGCTTCTGCCAGCGTGTTAAATTCACCCAGCGCCATCAACTGCACCAGCGCGTTACCCATCGCCGTCGCTTCGGCTGGCCCGGCCACCACCGGACGGCCAACCGCGTTGGCGGCCATCTGGCACAGCAGGGCATTCCGTGAGCCGCCGCCGATGATATGCAGCCGTTCGAAAGGCTGGCCGGACACCGCCACCAGTTTGTCAAGGAAATAGCGGTACTTGTACGCCAGGCTTTCATAAATCGCCCGCGCGACCTGTCCCGGTGTTTCCGGCCCCGGCTGGCCGGTGCGGTCACAGAAGGCGCGAATGCGCGCCGGGAAATCGCCCGGCAGCAGAAAATCCCGGTCATCAGGGTCAAACAGCGACCGGAACGGTTCAGCGGCCTCGGCCAGCGCCGCGAGTTCAGCATAGTCGTATTTCTTACCGGTTTGCTCCTGCCATGTCAGGCGGCTCTGCTGAATCAGGTACAGCCCGGTGATATTCCGCAAAAACCGGAACTTGCCCCCCACGCCGCCCTCGTTTGTCACGTTGGCGTCATAGGCGGCGTCATTAATCACCGGCTTGTCCAGTTCGAGTCCCAGCAGACTCCAGGTGCCGCTGCTAAGATACGCATAGTTCCGGGTGGTGGTTGGCACAGCGGCTACGGCGCTGCCGGTGTCGTGACAGGCCGGCGCAATCACCGGGATGCCGTTGTACTGCCCCAATTTTGTTCCCGACGGAACAATTTGCGGGAAGATGTGCGTTGGTATGCCGATGCGCGCCAGCAGATCGGTATCCCAGTTGGCGCTCTGCGGGCTGTAAAACTGGGTGGTGGTAGCAATCGTAAACTCGCTGACGGTCGCGCCGCTCAACCAGTAATTGAGCAGATCCGGCAGCATCAGGAATTTGTCGGCGATGTCCAGCAGCGGACTCCGGTGGCAGGCGAGGCTGGCAAGCTGGTACAGCGTGTTTAGCTGCATGAACTGGATGCCGGTGCGCTCAAACACTTCGCGGCGCGGTACACGCTCAAACACCCACTCCATCATGCCGTCGGTACGTAGGTCGCGGTAATGCACCGGGTTCGCCAGCAGATTGCCGTCACGGTCGAGCAGGGCAAAATCCACGCCCCAGGTATCCACGCCCACCGCATCGGCAGCGCCTACCGCTTTAATGCCGGTGGTGATGTCCTGCCACAGTCGCAGGATGTCCCAGTACATCGTTTTGCCAACGGTCAGCCCGCCGGTGGGGAAGCGGTGTTTTTCTTCCAGTTGCAGCCGGTGGCCGTCATAGCCGACCTGCATGACACGCCCGGACTCCGCCCCCAGATCAATCGCAATAACGTTCTTCGAAGCCATGTTTCCTGCAAACCTTATTTTGTGATGAACCATCTTTTATTGCAGGGACACGATATACCGTGCCCCCGCATATTTCTTTTTATTGTTTCGCCGGGTGGGTCTATAAACCCGCCCCTGCCTCATTGTTGGTTAATTTTAACGCACATAGGCGGTTGGCACACCGCCGTCTACAGTCAGCACGCCGCCAGTCGTTTTGGCGCTGCGCGGCCCGGCCAGGAAGGCAATCGCCTCGGCAATATCTTCCGGCAGGATTTCCACCTTGAGCGTATTCCGCTGGCGGTAGTAATCGTTCAGGTCAGTTTCCTGGATGCCGTACTGCTTCGCGCGCGCTTCCTTCCACTGGCTGTCCCAGATGCTTGAGCCACGAATGACGGCATCCGGCAGCACGCTGTTCACGCGGATACCGTGCGGCCCACCTTCTTCGGCCAGACTGCGCGCCAGATGAATTTCCGCCGCTTTCGCCGCGCTGTAGGCGGTTGCGCCCTTGCCGGGGCTGATGCTGTTTTTACTGCCGACAAACACCATTGACCCGCCGACACCCTGCGCCTTCAGCACCTTAAAGGCTTCCCGCGCCATCAGGAAATAGCCGGTAGCCAGGATGTCCATGTTCCGGCGCCAGACTTCGAGCGTGGTTTCTTCGATCGGCGCGCCGCCCGCGATACCGGCGTTATTCACCAGAACGTCCAGCCCGCCGTAGGCCAGCACCGTCTGCCGCAGTGTTTCGATCACTGCCGCTTCATCGGTGACATCCACATGCGCCCCAGTCGCCCGTTTGAAGCCGAACTGCTTCACCAGGTCGGCGGCGACGGCTTCCGCGCCCTCACGGTTGATGTCCGCGACGACGACATGCGCGCCGTCCTGCGCCAGCCGGTAAGCGGTCGCCCGGCCAATGCCGCTGGCCGCGCCGGTAATCAGCACCACCTTCCCGGCAAAATCGCGGGGTGGGGGAGCGAGTTTCAGTTTGTACAGTTCCAGCGGCCAGTATTCGATGTCGTAGGCTTCCTTGGCTGTCAGGCTGGTGAAACCTCCCAGCGCCTCGCTGGCGCCGATAACCTCAATCGCCCGGTGATAAAGCTGGCGGCTGACATCGGCGTTCTGGGCATCCTTGCCGGTGTTAACCATGCCCAGGCCGGGAATGAGAATGACACGCGGCGCGGGATTGCCCATCTCGTCGCCGGGTTCCTGGTTGGTTTCGAAGTAGTCACGGTAACGCTGCTCGTAGTCGGTCACGCCGGCCTGAAGTTTGACCTTCAGCGCGTCCACTCCGTCGGCTGGCTTCCAGTCCACGTATAACGGCTGGCGTTTAACATGTACCAAATGGTCGGGGCAGGCCGCGCCAAGCTGGCTGACCTCGCCGGTTTTGGCGCTGCCGGCCATGTCCAGCACGGCATCACTGTCGTCGTAACTCAGGATCGCGCTGCTGTGACGCGAGGCCGCGCCGCGAATCACGGGCAGGACTTCCGCCATGATCGCCTGCCGCTCACCGGCGCTCAAAGCCGGAACGGTCAGCGCGCCAAACACCCGCTTGCCCCTGCGCTGCTCGTTAATATAGTCTTCGGCTTCCTGAATGATGCGAATGGAATTATCGTAGCAGGTTCTGGGGTCATCGGCCCAGGTCACGAGGCCGTGTTTGCCCATGACCACACACTCAATTCCGGGATTGTCCCGCACCTTCTGGCCGATCCACTGGCTGAGGGTAAAGCCAGGGCGGATATACGGCACAAAGGCCATCCGGTCGCCATACACAGCGCGCGCTGTCGCTTCAGCATCCGGCGAACAGGCCAGGCTGATGACCGCATCCGGGTGAGTGTGATCCACGTGTTTGTAGGGAACAAAAGCGTGCAGCAGGGTTTCGATGCTCTGGCGCGGTCGGCCCGGTTCAAACGCCGTCCGGTTCAGATACTCGATCATTTCTTCGTCGGTCATCGCCTCACGCTGGAAGAGCGGTTCAATTTCATCCAGCCGGAGCAGGGCGAAACCGCCCTCTTTAATGGTTGCTACGTCCGAACCGGATGCCTTGACCGCCAGTACGGTAGTTTCGCGGCCTACATGGTCGGTACGAATCAGCTTGGCGCTGGTGTTGCCGCCGTAAATGTTGACAACGGCCCGATCGCGCCCTAACAGATTACTCCGGTAAACCAGCCCGTCGAGATCGGGTAAGCGGCTGGCGTCCTGTTCATTCCATAGATTTTTTGGCATTCCTCAATCCAGTTTGTGTAATAAAATCCGCGCACCCTTGATAATTGTTCTGTCCGGCCCTAATTCAATTTAGTATCGGCATGGTAGTTCTATAAGTTTGACTGAGAAACGAATATTGAATACAACTCGTTTTCGTTTGCTTTCGTTCCATATCCAATTTATAACGCGTTGACAGCAGGTTGTCAAGCAACATTACGTTTATTACCGGACTGCCGCCATATCAACCACCGTTCCACCTTCCCGGAACTGTTCGACCAGTTCTACCGGCGCTTTATCAGTCGTGATAATCCGCAGCACATCCGGCGCGGCCTGGTACGTGTACGGCGCGATCTGTCCCCACTTACTGCTGTCTACCACGATCACCGGCAAGATGCAGCGTGGAATCAGGGTGCGTTTGATCTCCGCTTCTTCGTGGCTGATTTCGGTCACGCCGGCTTCCAGGGTTACGCCGCGCGCGCCAAAAAAGCCGATGTTCAGGTTGATGTTGGGCAGGGTTTCCGGGCGGTCATTGATCGAAACGGAGTCCCGCCGCAGCCGTCCGGCAGGCAGCAGCACCTGAATGCGCGGTGTATGCAGAAAGGCCTGGGCGATAATCAGGCTGTTGGTGACTACCGTCAGACTGTCGAAGCGTTTCAGGTAGGGGGTAATCGCGTAAGAAGTGGTGCTGGCGTCCAGCGCAATCGCGTAACCATCCTGTACCAGTGCCGCCGCTGCCCGGCCAATTGCATCCTTTTCGGCATGGGACTTTTCCCGGCGGGTGTCAAACGATAATTCCGCAATGGGGGGTGGGGACGAACGCAGCACCGCGCCGCCATATGTGCGTTCCAGCAGGCCAGCTTCTTCCAGCGCCCGCAAGTCCTGCCGGATCGTCACCGTGCTGACGCTGAGCATATCGCTGAGGGCATTAACCGAAACCCGTCCGTGCTGCTTCAGCAGTTCCAGAATATTTCGCCGTCGTTCTTCGAGGAACAGGGGTTCCACCATAACTTGACACAACTTTCGCTCAGACATAAACTGAAGGAAAATGAAACCTTAATATGCTCTATTGTACCGATTTTTCAGCAAAGGAAAACCAGACAATGGATTTTAA
>JARKOK010000019.1 GCA_029975765.1 Aggregatilineales bacterium | reverse complement strand
GGGGCGGTAACGGAGGGCTGGCTGAAGGTGACGATTGGCCGCACGTTTAGGCTGGCAGACGCCGCCGAAGCGCATAAGGCGCTGGCGGGGCGGCTGACGACCGGCAAGGTGCTGCTGCTGCCGTAGAACGGCGCTGGAATGAGTGATCTGCAGGGGCGCACCTGCGTGTGCGCCCAGGGCAGACACACCGGTCTGCCCCTGCTGATGTCTTTCGCCTGCAACTTATCCGAAATCTTCATACGTAAGCCCTGCCGAACGCCGCGACCTGCTTGACAGGCTCGCAAAAAAGGTTTACAGTAAGATCAGGTTATTTCACTGAGTGATAAAAGTCCCGATGGGCGCACTGGTTCGTGGCAACCGCGATCTGATTAAAACGATGAACCGTACCCTGCTGCTGAATATCATCCGGCGGGCGCGCGCGATCACGCGCAAGCAGCTCACGGATACCTCAGGGCTGAGCGTGGGCGCGGTCTCGCAGATCGTGAATGAGCTGCTGCGGCAGGGGTGGCTGCTGGAACACGATGACGACACCGACACCGGAGGCCGTCCGCGCACCCTTCTGCGGCTCAACCCGGCGGCGGGGTACGCGCTGGGACTGAAACTGATGGAAAACCGGGTCGTCGCCGCCGTTACTAACTTCGAAACGGATGTCCTCTACTACCGCGACTATAACTTTGATTTTGACGATACCCCGGCCAACCTGAGCCGTATCCTCGCCTCGGTCATCGAGATCACCCTCGCCGAAGCGCGTATTAATCGCAGTGAACTGTTCGGCGTGGGCATCGGGCTGGCCGGCGTGATTTACGCGCAGACCGGGGTTGTCCATCACTCACCATTCTTCGGCTGGCGCGATGTGCCGCTGGCGAAACTGGTGCAGGAACGGGTCGAACTGCCCATTTATGTCGAAAACGACGTGAACACGCTGACCATCACCGAACAGCTTTTTGGCGCGGGCTATAACCGCAGCGATTTTGTGGTGGTGACGGTGGGGCGCGGCATCGGGATGGGCATGGTGCTGAACGGTCAGTTGTATCAGGGGGCATCCGGCGGCGCCGGGGAAATCGGCCAGAATGTGCTGTGGGACGGCAGCGGCTCGACCCTGACGCTGGAAGACGTGGCCGCCGATCCGGCGGTGGTGCGGGCCGTACCGGGCTGTCACGATCTCGCCGCCGTCATCGCGCGGGCGGACGCCGGCGACTCGATGGCCCGTGACGCGCTGGCGCAAAGCGGTACGGCTATCGGCATGAGCCTGGCGAACGTCGTCAATACCCTCAGCCCGGAACTGATTATCCTCAGCGGCGAGGGCATTACCGCCGGGCATTATCGCCTGGAGCCGATGAAGGCCGCCCTGAACCGCTGCACCTTCAACGGCCTGTTAGACCGGGTGACGGTTGTGGTCGAACCGACGGATGATCGCGCCTGGGCGCGAGGGGCGGCCAGCGTCGTGATCAGCAAGGTGTTTGAGTCACCGACGGTTGAGGCGCGGGTGACCGTCTAAAAATTTTGCGTTGGTTATTTCACTGAATGAAAGATGTTAGGGCTATGAATGGCGAACGTGGATGGAATAAATGGGCCTGGGTAGCCCTGTTCCTGGGGCCAAGCCTGCTGGGGCTGCTGGTCTTTGTCGTGCTGCCCATCCTGTCGTCCCTGGTATACGCCTTTACCGACTGGAATCTGCTGTCGCCGCCGGAATTCATCGGAACCGGCAACTTCGCGGAACTGCTGGCCGACGCGGCCTTCTGGTCGGCGCTGCGTTATACCCTGACGTTCATCGTGATGTATGTGCCGCTGGTGTTCGTGCTGGGGCTGGGGCTGGCGCTGCTGCTTAACCAGAAGGTGCGCGGGATGCTGATCGTGCGTACCGCCAGCTTCCTGCCGGTGGTCGCGTCGTGGGTGGTGGTGTCGCTCATCTGGAAGTGGATCTTCAACCCGTCCTACGGCCTGCTGAATTATGCCCTCAGCACCTTTGGCATCAGCGGCCCGGCATGGCTGTTCGAGCCAGGATCGGCGGTGGTGGCGATGGTCATCACCAGCGTCTGGAAGGATGTCGGTTACATCGCGCTGCTGTATCTGGGCGGGCTGCAAAACATCTCCGAAACGTATTACGAAGCCGCGCGGATTGACGGCGCGAACCGCTGGCGCAGCCTGCGCCATATCACGCTGCCGCTGCTGACTCCCACCATGTTCTTTGTGCTGATTACGCTGCTCATCAACTACTTCCAGATGTTCGAACAGGTGTGGCTGATGCCCATGCGTGACAGCGCGGCGGATCGTCAGGTCGAGGTCATCGTGACGGAAATCGTAAAGAACGCCTTCAGTTATAACCGCATGGGTTATGCCTCGGCGATGTCCTGGGTGCTGTTCGGGCTGATTTTCGCCATCACCTTCGTCCAACTGCGGCTGCAAAAACGGTGGGTATATTATGAAACTGAGTGAATCTCTGGTCATGACCCGCGCGGCGGACAGAGGCAGCGCCTATCCCTGGCTGCGCTCATTTGGCAGCCTGGGCCGTTATGCGGTCATGATCGCCCTGGTCGCCATCATGGTGCTGCCCTTCATGTGGATGCTGAGTACCTCGCTCAAGCCGCAGCAGTACATTCTGCAGGCGACGCCGCAGCTTATCCCGAACCCGCTCACCTTCGACAGTTATACCCAGCTGGTTGACCGGATTGATCTGTTCCGCGTGGCCTTCAACAGCACATTTGTGGCGGTCGTCAGCACTATCGGGCAGGTGGTGATCGCGGCGATGGCGGCTTACGCCTTCAGCCGGATGCGCTGGCGCGGGCGCGACACGGTGTTTGTGCTGTATCTTGCCACGCTGATGATTCCGGCGGTGGTGCTGGTCATCCCGCAGTTCATTCTGGTGCGCTCGCTGGGATGGGTCAACTCCTACGCGGCGCTGATCGTGCCCGGTCTGTTCAGTGCTTTTGGCGTATTCCTGCTGCGGCAGGCGTTCCGCGGACTGCCGAAGGATTTTGAAGAAGCCGCCATTGTGGATGGCGCCAATCATCTGGTGATCTTCTGGCGCATCATGCTGCCGCTGGTACAGCCCTCGCTGGCGACGCTGGCGGTCTTCAGCTTTATGGCCTCCTGGAATGCTTACCTGTGGCCGCTGTTCGTCGCCCGCCGCGACCAGGTGATGACCCTGCCGGTGGCACTGGCGACGCTTCAGGCCGGGCCGCGCGCTCTGACCGAGTGGAACATGGTGATGGCCGGGTCGGTCGTGGCGGTGCTGCCGATTCTGCTGGTGTACCTGCTGGCACAGCGTTGGTTTGTCAGCGGCGTGATCAGCAGCGGCATTAAGGGCTGAGGCCCTCTGGTTATGGTTTCGCCGCACCGTCCGGCGCGCGGCGCTGGCGGGGCGAAATGAGTTCGCTTTGTGAACATAGGTTGTAAGAAGGGAAAAACATGTTAACGAATAGTCGTCGCCTCCTGATCGTCTCGGTGCTGGTGCTGCTGATCGGTCTGCTGCCGGTCGCGGCGCAGGAAAACGTGACCGTGCGTTACTTTACGTTCTCCGCCGCACCTGATTACCTGGAAGAACTGGACACCATCATCGCCGCTTTCCAGGACGCCAATCCGGGCATTACCGTCGAAGTCACCACCGCGCCGTTTGCTGATTACTTCACGCTGCTGCAGGCCGATGTCGTCAGCGGGGACGCGCCGGATGTCTTCGAACTCAACTATGAAAACTTCGTCACCTATGCCGCCAACAATACCCTGCTGGACATCAGCGCGTATCTGAGCGGGGACGCGCCCTACTACCCCCGCGCGCTGGAAGCTTTCCAGTATAACGGCTTGCAGCTTGCCCTGCCGGAAACCTTCTCCACCGTACTGCTGTTCTACAACGCCGACCTGTTCGACCAGGCCGGAGTAGACTACCCCACCGATGAATGGACGTGGGCGGACGCTGCCGCCGCTGCCGAGCGCATCGGCGCGCTGGGTGAGGGCATCTGGGGGCTGTACTCGCCAGTGCAGTTCTGGGAGTTCTACAAGAAAGCCGCACAGCAGGGTGAATGCAGTTTCTTCAACGCCGATATGACCGAGTCCACCATCAACTCCGCCGGCTGCGTGGAAGCCCTGGAAACGATGGTCGGCTTTATCAATGACGGCCTGATGCCCAGCGCCGCCCAGCTTTCCGGCGTATCCGACAGCGAACTGTTCCTCAATGGCAACGTGGGTATGCTGGTGACCGGCATCTGGATGTTCGGCGCGTTCGCCGATGCGCCGTTCAACTGGGACGTGCAGATCGAACCGGCGCTGAACCAGCACGCGCATCACTTCTTCGCTAACGGCGTCGCCGTTTCCGCGACCACCGCGCAGCCTGAAGCGGCGGCGAAGTGGGCGGAGTTCCTGACGGCCAGCGAAGTGGCCGCGACGGTACGCGTGGAAGCCGGCTGGGAACTGCCCGCGCTCGACCAGCCGGAATTTTTCACCACCTACCTGGAACAAACTCCGCCGGCCAACCGCGCCGCTGTGTTCCAGGCGCTCGAAAGCCCGGTAACACCGCCGGTGATCGAACGCCAGAATGAGATGCAGGACGCTGTTAACGGGCTGATTACCCGCGTGCTGGATGGCGAACTGACGCCGCAGGCGGCGCTGGATGAAGCGAAGATCGCCCTGGACGCCCTCATCCAGTAGTGGCTGTCTGCTGTCCGGGGTCGGGACCGACCGGCCCCGGATGTTTATCCCTGAAACCGATGATGGAAACGAAATCCATGAGTGTTGATTTACGCCAGATCAGCCTGGATGTGATCCGGGCCGGGCAGGCTGACAGCGGTGCTTATGTCGCCTCGCCCACTTTTTCCCAGTACGGCTACTCGTGGCTGCGCGACGGGTCCTGGATCGCGCAGGCGATGGACACCGTCGGCGAGCACGACAGCGCGACCGCCTTTCATCGCTGGGCCGGACGCACGCTGCTGCATTATGCGGATCAGATTGAAGCCCTGCTGGTAAAAATGCAGCAGGGCGAAATCCCCGCCGAAACGGACTACCTGCCGACCCGCTTCACCGTCAACGGACGGCTGGGGCGCGACGAGTGGCCGGATTTTCAACTGGACGGCTACGGAGCGTGGCTGTGGACGCTGGTGCAGCACTGCCGCCAGGTAACCCCGGCACTGTGGCCGGAGGTGCGCCCCGCTGTGGCGCTGCTGGTGCGGTATATCGCCGCGCTCTGGCCGCTGCCGAATTATGACTGCTGGGAAGAATACCGCGACCGGGTGCATACGGCGACCCTGGCGGCGCTCTACGGCGGGCTGCGGGCTGTCCGGGACTATGACCCCGCGCTCGTCCCGGATGAACTGCCGGAGGCGCTGCGCCAATATGTGCTGGCGCAGGGACTCCACCCTTCCGGCGGCCTGAGCAAGTTCATCCCGCCGGATGCCGCGCCGGGCCGGGCGGTGGACGCCAGCCTGCTGTGGGCGGCTGTGCCCTATGGGCTGGTGGCAATTGACGATCCTATCTTCCGGGTGACCCTGGCGCAGATCGAACGTGAGCTGCACGTACCCGGCGGCGGGGTGTACCGCTACCGGGACGACACCTATTTTGGCGGCGGGGAGTGGCCGCTGCTGGCCGCCTGGCAGGGCAGGGTGCTGGTCAAACTGGGACGGCTGGATGAAGCCCGCCGGCTCCGTGACTGGGTGGCCGCCCAGGCGACACCTGCCGGCCACCTGCCCGAACAGGTAGACCATCACCTGCTCGACGGCAGTTATTATGAGGGCTGGGTCGAGAAGTGGGGTACGTCGGCCTGCCCGCTGCTGTGGTCGCACGCGATGTATCTCATACTGGATGCGGCAATTCAAGAGAAGGAAGGTGAGCGATGACGGCGGTCACGCTGATTCATACGCCTTACGGTCAGGAACATCCCTACGAGCAGCTGCCCGAAGAACGTTTTCCGCGCCAGCCGCTGGCCGGGCAGGCGTTCACGATTGGCGCGGTCACGCGCCCGCCGGGCGCTGCCGGACAGGTGTACGTGTTTTACGAGCTGGACGGCGTCTTGCAGCCGGCGGTGGCCGCCCGGCACATCACCGGCTGGCAGCCGGAACTGGAACAGGGCGTCGGCGCGGAATACCTTGAACGGGTGGTACGCATCGAACAGGATGTCTGGCACGCGCCGCTGACCGCCCCGGCGGTCGGCCAGCGGCTCACCTACTGGCTGGAAGCCAACGGCCAGCAGACCGGGCGTTTTACCCTGACCGGCGAGGATTGGGTGAGCGGCGGCAGCATCAGCACCGGCAGCGATGGCCGCCTGTACCTCAGCCGCGACGGCGACACCCTGACCGCGCCGGGGTTGCCCGGTGTCGTGCACTTGGAATGGCTGACCGATGGACACCGGGCGCGGCGCGTGCGCCTCAGCGTGCCGTGCGGCGGTGATGACGGGTTTTACGGTCTGGGCGAGCGGTTTAACGCGCTCAACCAGCGCGGCAGCGTGCTGGATGTGCGGTGTTACGAGCAGTACAAAAATCAGGGAAAACGCACCTATATGCCGGTGCCATTTCTGCTGGTGTGGTCGGCGGCTGCCGGGCGCGGCTACGGCCTGCACGTCGCCAGCCCGCGCTGGATGCAGTTCGACCTGGCGGCGGCCCGCCCCGACTGCTGGACGCTGGAAGCCGATCTCGGCCCGGATGAAAGTCTGACACTGATTCCCTATCACGGTGACGACCCATACGCGATTGTCAGCCAGTTCGCGCAGGCTGCTG
>JARKOK010000017.1 GCA_029975765.1 Aggregatilineales bacterium | reverse complement strand
GGGGCGGTAACGGAGGGCTGGCTGAAGGTGACGATTGGCCGCACGTTTAGGCTGGCAGACGCCGCCGAAGCGCATAAGGCGCTGGCGGGGCGGCTGACGACCGGCAAGGTGCTGCTGCTGCCGTAGAACGGCGCTGGAATGGGTGACCTGTAGGGGGCGCACCTGCGTGTGCGCCCAGGGCAGACACACCGGTCTGCCCCTACAGCATTCAACCCGTTTGCGCTGATTCAATAATGGAGAACCGAAAATAAGATCGCCTGATTTTTCTGTAGGGGCACGGGATGCCGTGCCTCTACATGCGGCGGATTTGTTTCAGTTTGTCCACAAGTATGCCCAAATTAAAAATGTCGGAGGCAGGGGAGGGTCTCAGACCCTCCCCTACGATCAGCCGGGGGAAGCAGCGCCGCCGCAGAGAGCCGGCGGCTTATTCCACCGCGCAGGACTGCGCGATTGCGACGGTGCTGGCAGGTCGGGGTTCGAGCGTGACCGGCACTTCCAGCGTTTCGTCACCCCGTACCACCAGCAGCGTGATGGTATCGCCGGGATAGGCATTGGCGACCAGATACGCCAGCAGGTTGTCCATATCGTTAAGATACTGCCCGTTCACAGCGATGATGATGTCGCCGCCGGCACACACGTCAATCCCGCGCACGACTTCCAGCCGGCTGCCGCCGCGCAGCCCGGCTTTGGCCGCCGGGGAATTTGGCGTAACGGTTTCGACCATCACCCCCGCCGATACCGGCAGACTGAGAGTTTCGGCCAGCGCGGCCACCCCCAGCCCCAGATCGGTCGGCTGGCTGGTAATGCCCACCCAGGGGTACACCACGCGCCCGGTTTTAATCAGCTCCGGCACGACGCGCCGGATGGTGCTGGACGGCACAGCAAATCCCACGCCTTCAAAGATGCCGCTTTCGGTGCGAATGGCGGTGTTCACGCCGATGACCTCGCCGCGCGAATTCAGCAGGGGGCCGCCAGAGTTGCCGGGGTTGATGTCCGTATCCACCTGGATGATCGAAGGATTCTGAAAGCCGGGCGTGATGGTGTTGCTCAGCAGTTCCGCTGAAGGAAGCTGCCGGCCCAGCCCGCTGACGATGCCCACCGTCATCGAACTGGTAAGGCCAAACGGGTTGCCGATAGCGATGGCGCGGTCGCCCACCCGCACCGCTTCGGAGTCGCCAAAGATGACCGGGTACAGCCGATCGGCGGTGACATTCACTTTAATCACGGCCACGTCGCTGTACAGGTCGCTGCCGACCAACTGCGCCTCGGCCAC
>JARKOK010000002.1 GCA_029975765.1 Aggregatilineales bacterium | reverse complement strand
CGCGGAGCAGATTATCTCCCTGCCGATGTACGCCGAATGCACGCCGGAGATGATTGAACAGGGAGCGGAAGCGGTCAGGGAATTTGTACAGGCAGGCGTTTTACAGTAAGCGGTGAAGACCGGGCAGGTTGAAAAAGCGTGGCACTGTTAAGTTACGTCAAGGTCATCTGGCAGCGCAAATGGATTATCGTCGTGACGATGCTGATCGCGGCAGCGGTCGCCGCCGCCATCACGTCGCAGCTTAACCCGGTATACCGGGCGACGATCAAGCTGCGCCTGCTGACCACGACCCAGGGCGAAGTGGGTTCGCTGGTTGAATATAACATCTGGTATGCCGACCGGCTGCTGAACACCTACGTCCAGATCGTCCAGAGCCGTCCCATACTGGATGAACTGATGGAACAGGTTCAGCTTGACCTCCCCCCGGAGATCGAAGTCCAGGCGCTGACCAATACGGAACTGATTGAGGTGTCGGTGCTGCACGATGACCCGCGCACCGCGACCGACGCAGCCAACGCGCTGGCAAATATCCTGATCGAACACAGCCGCAGTCTGTACACCGGCAGCGGGCGCAGCGCGACAGAAATCCTGGGTGAGCAGCTTGCTCAAAACGAGAAGGAAGTGATTAAGGCGCGCGCCCAGTACGAGGAAGTCTTTAACGAGATACCACCCAATCCCGAAAGAATCGCGGATGCGCGCCGCGTTATCACGTTAAATGAAGATGTTTACTTTTCGCTGCTGCGCCAGTATGAACAGGCGCGGGCGGTCGAGGCCATCCGGGCCAACACCGTTTCGATTGTTGAGCCTGCCGTATTTCCCGATGAACCCTTCAAACCTAACATGAAACTCAACCTCGCGCTGGGGATTATGGTAGGGCTGGTTGGCGGCCTCGGTCTGGCGTTCCTGTTCAACAATCTGGACAGCACTTTATACGATCTGGAACAGATCAAACAGGTTAGCCGGCTGCCGGTGCTGGGCGAAATCCCGAAACTGGCAAGAAAACGCCCGATTGCCCTGTTAGCCAGCATTTTCCCGGAGTCGGAAGCCTTCCGCCGGCTGCGCACAAATCTCTTTGCGCTGGAACGTGAGCTGCCGATTCAGACCATTCTGATAACCAGCGCCGATCCATCTGAAGGTAAATCCACGATGGTGGCCGGGCTGGCGTTCACGATGGCGCAGGCGAAACGCAAAGTCCTGATTGTGGACGCGGATCTGCGACTGCCGACCCAGCACCGGATTTATGATCTGTCGAATGAAGTGGGCCTGAGCAGCGTGCTGACCGGTGACGCCCGCTGGGATGATGCGGTGCAGTCCACCTCGATTCCGGGGATTCATGTCCTGACCAGCGGGCCGCTGTCGGCCAATCCGTTTGAACTGCTCAGCACACCCGGCCTGCCGATAATTCTCCAGCAGTTGCAGCAGCAGTTTGACGTGGTGCTGCTGGACACCCCGGCGTTTCTGACGGTCTCGGATGCCACCGTGCTGGCGCCCGTCGTGGATGGCGTCATCCTGCTGGTTAGCTGCGGGCAGGCGCGCCGGGAAACGGTGCGATCCGTGTGCGACCAGTTGCAGAATCATACGGCCCGCGTTCTGGGCATAATCGTCAACCGGGCGCAAAAGAAGCCCAGCCGCCAGTATCAGAAATATTATCGCGCGGCGATGGCACTACAGGATAAAAGCTATCTGCATCTGGCCCGTGTGGGAAAATCTGATCCGGCGCGGGACGCCGGGGCAGCTTCCGACCCGGCATACCAGCCGCACACTTTTTCAAAATCCTGATTTCGGGGCGGGAGCAACGGCTAATCGTGTTAACGGGGCTGCATTCCGGGCAAAGCATCACTGGGCAGAAGTGGGTAATCGTCGGCGGCGTCGGCGTGCTGCTGGGTGTGTATGTCGTCGTGGTATCCCTGTTCCCAGCGCAGCAGCTTCTCCTGCTCATATTTCCGGTCATCGCCTTTTTTCTGGCGCTGGTGATCGGCAATCTGCGGCGGGTGCTGCTGGGCTGCATCATCCTCGACTGCTGGTTTCCTATAGACGCCTATCTCGGATTCCGTGAGGAAATTGGCCGGCTGGCAAGTATCGGCGGTCTGAACGTTTCCCTGACGACGCTGGCGCTGGCGGTGCTGTACGGGTGGTGGCTGGCAGAACTTTCAACCCGCCGCCAACAACTGCTGCGCCCGGTGCTGCGTTTGAGTCTGCCCCTGCTGTTCTTCGTGTTTTTCGCGGTGCTGTCGCTGGCGGCAGCCCGCGCGCCGCAGCTGTCGCTGTTTGAAATCGTGATGCTGGTTCAGATGCTGCTGCTGGTCATCTATATCGTCGGCACGGTGCGAACACCGGACGACGTTCGTTTTATTGTCACCATGATGATGGTCGGGCTGATCCTTCAAAGTCTGGTGATGATCGGACTCTACTTCGTGGGGCACAGCATCCGGGTCGGCCCACTGCTGGCGCGCATAGATCACGGCCTGCGGGTCGCCGGCACGCTCGGCTCACCGAACACTGCCGGAGGTTCGCTGAGTCTGGTGCTGGCGCCGCTGTTCAGCCTGATCCTCAACCGCGATCCGCGAACGCCCAAACACCTGGCCGCGCTGGCGTTCGGGCTGGGCTGCATTGCGCTCATTCTCACACTGTCGCGGGGGGGATGGATCGCGTTTGGCCTGTCAATGGCGCTTCTGTGCCTGGTCGCCTCGCTGCGCGGCTGGCTGCCGGCAAAGGTCATCATCACCTTTATCGCCATCGCTGGCGTCGTGTTCCTGCTGACGCACGAACAAATCCTGAACCGCGTGGAAGCCGATGATCATGGAGCGGCCTACTCCCGCGTTCCGCTCATGCGGTTAGCCTTCCGCATGATTGAAGACAACCCGCTGGTTGGCATTGGTGTGAATAACTTCGGTTTCCGGGCGCGAATCTATTCCGCCGAACTGGGAGGCATCTGGTTAAGCACCGTCCATAACAAGTATCTGCTGGTGTGGTCCGAAACCGGCATTGGCGGGCTGGCGGCGTTTCTCACCTTCCTGCTGGTGACCATTCGCCGGGGCTGGCGGGCCTGGCAGCGGCAGGACCCCCTGTTATCGCCGTTAGCTCTGGGGTTGATGGCCGGGGTGATCGGCCAGATGACCCATATGTTCGTGGACATTTTTAACGACCGGCCCCAGGTGCAGGCGCTGTGGTTTGTGGCCGCCCTGATTACCGTTATCCATGTCATGATGCGAGAGGAGCGTGTATGCCAGCCAGCGTAAGCAGCACCGAGGCCGCCATCCTGCCAGAATCCGCCGCGCCTGCCAGGTCACGAAGCATCCTCGGCAATATCATGTCCATGCTGACCAACGATGTGGTGCTGCGCGCGACGACTTTTGTGCTGTATCTGCTGGTCGGGCGTTATCTGGGAACTTACGAATTCGGCCAGATGTCGCTGGCGCTCACGCTGTTTTACACAGCGCAGGAAGTGGCCGTCGCCGGTTTAAAAACGTTCATCACGCGCGAAGTGACCACCGACCTCACCACCACGAATCGTTACCTCATCAATGGCAGTGCCGTTTCGCTGGTGGCGTCCCTGGTAACATTAGCTCTGATGTTAGCCTTTGTCCGGCTGCTGGACTACAGCGCGGATACCGCTTCGGTCATTCTGCTCATGGCTGTTTCCCTGCTGCCGTATGCCCTGTCCACCGTCTGCGAAGCCATCTTTCAGGCGTGGGAACGGATGCACTTTATCGCCTATACCAACATTGTGGTGAATGTGGTGAAGATTGGCGGGGCGTTGTTCCTGCTGACCCAGGGATACGGGCTGTACGCCATAATCCTGCTGGTGCTGGTCTGTCACGCAGTGGTGCTGGTGCTGGAGTGGGGCTTCATCCTGTGGCGGATCACGCGTCCATCCCTCAGGCTGGAGCCGCGCTTCATGGCGGCCATAGTGCGGGCATCAGTGGCGTTTATGGGCATCAACGCGCTGCTGGCCGTGCGCACCAGCCTCAACGTTGTGCTGCTGTCAAAGATGGCAAGCGAGGTGGAAACAGGTCTGTACAGCGCGGCCACCCAGCTCACGCTGCCGATCTTTCTCATTCTCGAAAGCGTGGGGCTGGCGATCTTCCCGGTGATGTGCCAGCGATTCGGGGATGGCGTCCAGGCCCTCAAGGGCATCTGTGAAGATTCGGTCGGGCTGCTGCTGATGCTGGCGCTGCCAGCCGCTGTCGGTCTGTCGCTGCTGGCAACCCCTATTCTGGTGCTGGTCTATGGCGAAACGGACTTTGCACAGGCCGCCGGCGCGCTGGAAGTTGTTTCCTGGGTGCTGATCGTCCGCGCCTTTACCCACGTTCTGGGGCGGGCGCTGTGGGCCAGCAAACACGAAAGCCAGTCCTTCAAAATCATTCTGGTCAACACCAGCGTGTGGTTTGTACTGGGCATGGTGCTGATCAGCCAGTTCAGCCTGATTGGCGCGGCGCTGACGCTGTTTCTGTCCGAAATGGTCAACTTCTTCCTGCACTACATTCCGGTTTCCCGCATACTGTTTCAAATCTCGCTGCCTAAAGTGCTGTGGAAGCCGCTCCTTGCCAGCCTGGGTATGGGCCTCTACCTGCTGGCGATTGGCCCGCAGGAGGTTATCCCGGCCATTCTATCCGCCGGTATCGTGTACCTGGCGCTTTTACTGGCGCTGGAACTGTGGTCTGCCGGGGGCGCGCACCAGCTTAAAACCAAATATCTGAACTTGTGGTCTGAATAACACTTTAAAAAACGATGCGAGTCTTATTTCTCTCTAACGAATCTGATGTGAGCCGGTCAGCCAGCGCCTACACCCACCGGCTGGAACGGCTGCGCTGCGCGCTGGAACAGTACGGGGTGCAAACCGGCTTTCTCAGCCTGCGCGACCAGCCGTTTGGCCGCCCGCTGCTGGCACAGCCGCTCAATCTGCCCTTCGTCCGGCGGCAGATCGCGGATTACGATTTCATTCACGCGGGGGGCGACGCCGCTTACACAGCCGCCGTGTTAAAGCCCTACACACGGGCGCAGGTTATCCGCGACGTACACGGGGATACCTTCAGCGAAGCACAGCTTAAATGGACAAGCCGCCGCCACCCACACACCGCTCACATGCTGGCACAGTCCTGGATTACAAACGCCGTCGCTTACCGGCAGTCGGATTATTTTCTGGTGGTGTGCAAGCCGTTGGGGCAGCGGTTGGCGGAAGAAAAACGCATCCCGCCGGAACGAATCGTACTGATTCGGAATGGGGTTGATCTGACCGTGTTTACCGGACAGCCGGCGCGGCTGCCAGAACCGTTTACCATCGCGTATGCGGGCGGTTTTCAGACCTGGCAGGGGATCGAAAATCTGGTGGGCGCGGTGGAGCAGTTACCGGCTGACCGGGTGCGCCTCACGATCATTGGCTTCACCGAGCAGTATGCCAGCCTCAGGGCCAGCATCTCCCTGCGATTAGGCCCGCGCGCGCACCTGGTTGACCGCGTAGGCCGCGCTGAACTGGCCGGGCATCTGGCCGCCGCGCACGCGCTGGTAATCCCCCGGTCGCCGCACCGCGCCGTCGCCGTCGCCCTGCCGACCAAGTTTGCCGAATACCTGGCGCTGGGCAAACCAGTGATCGTGTGTGATGTGGACGAAACCGCCGCGCTGGTACGGGCGCACCGGTGCGGCCTGGTGAGCGCCTCGCAGCCGGCAGACCTCGCCAACACCATCCAGCAGATGGCCAACCTGCCCCTGTCCGAACTGGACGCGATGGGACAGCGGGGGCGGCGGCTGGCTGAACAGGAATTTTCGTGGGAAGTCATCGGGCGGCAGTATTTCGACGCGCTGATGGCATGGAGCGCGGCATGAGCGGCGCAGTGTTCATCCCCGCGACCCGCCGCCCGCTCGTGCTGGTGGACACCCGCATGATGCCGGCGCTGGCCGACCGCCTGCCGCAGCTTGAACAGCGCGGCGCGTTCGTCCGCCCGCTGGACTACCGTCGTCTGATGGACGAGGCCGACGCGCTGCGCCAGTTTATCCGCGAACACGCTGTTGATTTTGTGCTGTTTTCCCGCAACGACCAGGTCTATGACCGCGTGAGCATTGGCCCACTCATCCGGGCGCTGGGGGTGGGTTATTCCAGCTTCAGCGGTCTGGATGCTGACCGGGTAATCGAACAAACGCTGGCCTGCCTGGATGATTATCTGGCGGGGAACAGCCGCCTGAATCTGCCTGACCACACTCCCCAGCCGCCCCCGGCGCTGTCCGGCAGCGGCACTTTTTCGCTCATCTTTGATCTGGAACAGTTGGGCGGCGCCCGGTTTGGCCTGCCGCGCCTGCTCGATCTGCTGGCGCGTTATGCCGCGCCCGCCACGTTCTTTACTACCAGTTTCATCCAGCAGGTTTATCACGACACGCTGGACAGCCTGCGCCAGCGGGGACATGAAATCGGCCTGCATGGCCGCTATCACGAATACCTGACAGGGCATTCGCTGGAACAGCAGACGGCCATGATCGCGGACATGAAGCGAGACTTCCAGGCCGCCGAACCGGTTTGCGGCGCGAACTTCATTTATCGCATGGACGCCCGGACGCTGGACGCGATGGCCGCCAGTGATCTGCTGTATTTCGTCGTGTTCATGATGCACGCTTACCGGCCTTTTGCCTACGCGCCGCTGCCGGTGCGTCCGATGCGGTTCTGGACGCCGCAGGGCAGCATCTGGATGGCACCCGTCAGCGTCGAAACCAACAACCGTCCCTGGTTCACGATCAGAAACGCACTGGAATCCGCGCTGGCGGTCGGGCAGGCCACCGGCTGGCCGCATGTTAATGTGCTGATGCACCCGTTCCGGGATGGTTCGCGGCGGCACATCGGCGACGTGGAACGCATTTTGCACTATCTCCGGCACACGCGGGGGTATCGTCCGGCGCGGTTAGCCGATGTCATCCAGCCGCTTCCCCGGTTTGAGCCGCGCAGTTGGATTTATTACCTGCCGGACGGCATACCGGCCAGCACTGGCCGGCCAGTGCGCTGGCGCTCCGGCTACGAACAGCGCGTTGGCCGCCTGTATGACGCGCTTGATCGCAGCGGGCATCAACCGGCGCTGTGTGTGACTCCGCCGACGACCGGCACGATTTTTGCAGTTGAACCCTGCGTGCCGCACGCGGCGCAGGTGATCCCGCATGATCCGCTGGCGTTCAACCACCGGGCAGCCGTGCCGCTGCCGGCACTGAACGGCAGCCATGAGCCAGCAGTTTACGCTTACGCACCGGAGCAGGGTGAATTCACCAACTGGATCAAAGCCGCCCGGCCTCGCCGCCGCCAGGATTACACCGGCTTCCTGCCCGAACTTGGGTTAAGGGCGACCTATCGTTTAAGTCGGGGACGGCATATTTTTTAAAGGGAGCAGACCAGCATGGCGCAGCCCAAAGTCGCCGTTATTTTTGGCACGCGGCCAGAAGCCATCAAGATGGCTCCGATTGTCCGCGAATTACACCGGCATCGTGACACGATGAGCACCTGCGTCATCGTGACCGCCCAGCATCGTTCGATGCTGGACCAGGTGCTCGATGCCTTCCAGATCACCCCACAGCACGATCTGAATCTGATGCAGCCGGGACAGTCGCTGTCCCAGATTACGGTGGCCGCGCTGCTGGGACTCGAAACGATTTTACAGGCGGAGAAGCCCGATCTCGTGCTGGTGCAGGGCGACACGACCACCGCGTTTGTGGGCGGGCTGGCGGCATTCTACCACCGGATTCCGGTCGGGCATGTTGAAGCCGGCCTGCGCACCCGTGATAAATACAACCCCTACCCCGAAGAGATCAATCGTCATTTTCTGGATGTTCTGGCCGACTTATGTCTGGTGCCTACCTTAACCGCCAAACGGGCGCTGCTGAGCGAAGGCGTGCCGGACGCGCGTATCTTCATCACCGGCAATACGGTCATTGACGCGCTGCTGCTTACCGCCGCGCGCACGCATCACTTTCGCTCACCCGAACTGAAACGGGTGAACTTTAGCGCCGCCCCCTGGACGATCCTCGTCACCGCGCACCGGCGCGAAAACTTCGGCGCGCCGCTGCACGCCATCTGTCACGCCCTGCGCGATTTACTGGTAGAGCGACCGGACACGCAGGTGATCTTTCCGGTACATCTGAACCCGGAAGTACAGCAGACGGTACATTCGATTCTGGGCAGCGTTCAGCGCGCCCATCTGATTGACCCGCTTGATTACCTGGATTTCGTCCACGTGATGAAACAGGCTGATCTGGTGGTGACGGATTCAGGCGGGGTGCAGGAAGAAGCCCCGGCGCTGGGCAAACCGGTGCTGGTCATTCGTACCAAAACGGAACGCCCGGAAGCTGTTGAGGCGGGCGTGTCCCGGCTGGTCGGCACGACACGCCAGGGGATTCTGGAAGGGGTCTGCCGCCTGCTTGATCATCCGGGCGAATACCTGCGAATGCAGCAGGCGGTCAACCCGTATGGCGATGGTCAGGCCGCGCCGCGCACCGTCGCGGCTGTCCGGCACTTTCTGGGACTCACGAACGACTATCCCCAACCGTTCGAAAGTGTGCTGGCCGGTGAGCGAGCCTATGCCAGTGGCCGCCAGCCTTCAAGCCTGGCTCAGGAGGCATAACCGGCGATGACGGACTACTTACACGCGGCCCAGGCACTGCATCACTGTCTGAGCCACCGTTTTTGGGATGGTGATGGGCTGGTCGGCCCGGATGTGGGCGTGCGTTTTAACCGCGTCCTGTGGCGCTTTCCCAAAAGCTATCTGGGCTTCGTCAACTGGCAGGATGATTATTACTATCTTCAGGGGCAGGGTTACTGGGTGCTGGATAACTGGCAGCTCTATGACCTCACCGGCGACGACGCCTGCGCAGCGATGGCCGTTCGCTGCGCCACCGGGATTCTCAATACCCAGCAGCCGG
>JARKOK010000580.1 GCA_029975765.1 Aggregatilineales bacterium | reverse complement strand
AAAGTGAGCTTTATCCGGCGGTGGGGCTTAGGCCCGCGCCATCAGCCGCACGCGGGAGAAAATCTTCAGCGCGAACCATAGCAGCACCCCGTCAATGACCCAGATCACCAGCCCCACCAGCAGCGCGATCTCCACATTCAGGTACACCACGCCGGTGGCCTGGCCGATCACCAGCAGGACCACCGGCAGCACCAGCAGGCCGGTAGTCTGGTAGGCTTCCATAAAGGTATTCGTGCGCGCCGAAATCAGGACGGCGGCGGTCATGCCCAGCAGCGCAATCGCGGGCGCGACCCACAGCATCAGCGGCAGCCACACCGGCGACGGGAACCAGAAGCGCCCCATCACCGTCCCACCGACCACGTTCAGGATGAAGGTGTAGGCCAGGAACGACAGCCACGTCAGCCCCAGCGCCGGCAGCAGCGCGGCCAGCATCTTCCCGGCGAACAGTTCATGTTCGGTGGCCGGGGTGTACAGCAGTGGTTCAATCGTGCGGCGTTCTTTTTCGCCGACGAAACTATCCGTCCCCACAACGCTGGCGGCCATCACCGGGATCAGCAGCAGCATGGGCGCGAGCATGAAACCCAGCAGCATGACTATCGCCATCTGGTGACTGTTCAGCCCATCAAGCTGCGCTTTCATAGTGGGCGGCATATTGTTCAGGAAGACCTGAATATCGGGGTCGCTGGTAAACGCTTCGATTGGAATGTTCAGCAGGGTCGGCCCCAGGATGACGACCAGCGGCAGCACGACGACGAAGATCAGCGGTACGATCAGCATTGGCTTCCAGGCCATGTTGTTCTGGCGGACTTCGAGCAGGTCTTTACGGGCAATCGCCCAGATGATACGGCGGTTCATTGGCGCGCCTCCTCTTGCAGCTTAAAGTAGATGTCTTGCAGCGAATGTTCGCGCGGGCTGACGCGGATGATCTGCCCGCCCGCCGCCACCATACCGGCGACCAGCGCGGGCACGGCGGCCTGTTCCTGCACCTGTACGGCGTACTGCTCGCCGCTGCCGGACACATCCAGCACGCCGGGAAGCGCGCGCAGCCGCGTTACAAACTCGTTCCCCGGCGCGGTCTGTAGGGTCACATCCACCCACAGCCCTTCCCACAACCCGCGCGCCAGTTGTTCCGCCGTACCGACGGCCAGCAGCCGCCCCTGATTGATGACGGCCACGCGGTCGCACAACCGCTGCGCTTCTTCCAGATTGTGCGTGCACAGAAAGACGGTGCGCCCGTCCTGGCGGCTCAGTTCTTCGATCAGCGTCGTCACCTGCCGCGCGGCT
>JARKOK010000566.1 GCA_029975765.1 Aggregatilineales bacterium | reverse complement strand
AAAATATCCGATACGCCGTGATAACAGATGCGGTCACCGGAGCCAAATTCGCGGTGGGTGTTGTAATCAAAGGCGCACCAGCCAATCGCGCCGCACACGTTGCCCATGCCCGCCGCTTTGTCCTGAATCCGCGCATGGCGCAGCGCGTGTTCCAACTGGCGTTCTTCGTTGTCCCAGGACTTGGTAGGGAACATATGGCCGTTGAACTCCGTCACCATATGCGGCGTGTGTTCCGGCTCCTGCACGCTGTTGGAGAAGTCGTTGAAGGTAAACACGTCCTCCAAAAACTGGCTGTTCTGGAAGTAGCGCACGCCGCCAGTCTGCCGCGTCGGATCGAGTTTATGCGCCAGCGCGTTCGTCGCCGTGTAAAACGCCTCGTTGTCCTGCGACTCGTTAATCCGCACGCCCCACAGCACAATCGAGGGGTGATTGCGGTCGCGTTCGATCATGCCCTGCACATCACGCAGGCTGATACCCTGCCAGTCCTGATCGCCGATGTGCTGCCAGCCGGGGATTTCCTCAAACACCAGCAGGCCGATTTCGTCGCAGCGATTAAGGAAATGCGGCGACTGCGGATAGTGCGAGGTGCGGACGATGTTGCAGCCCAGGTCGTATTTGATGATGTCAGCATCCTTGCGCTGCAAGCGGGCTGGTGCCGCCGCACCGATGTAAGGGTAGGTCTGGTGGCGGTTCAGCCCGCGCAGTTTGACCTTTTCGCCGTTGAGGTAAAAACCATCGTCGCGGAACACCGCTTCGCGGAAGCCGAAACGAAGCGGTTCTTCGCCGCCGTGTACCTCGCTGCCGAACCACAAGCTGATGGAATAAAGGATTGGGTTCTTCAGTGACCAGCGCGTGACGGCAGGTAGATTGAAACCCGCCAGCACAAAAGTTTCTTCGCCATGAGCCGGTACTTGTGCCCACACGTCAGCAAACGCAATCTCAGCTCCACTGGAATCATGGATACGCGCACCTAGTTCATCTGCCCGGGGTGCTTCCCCTTGATTTTTGACGGTAATCTCAATCTCTACGCGCGGTTTATCCGTCAGAACATCCAGCGTTCGTACAAAGACTTTTTCAATATGACACGGCTCGACGTAGCGCAGCGTGACATCACGGTAAATGCCGCCGAAGGTGAGGTAATCCACCACGCCGCCGTAAGGGGGAATGTCCGGGCGTTCGGTCGAGTCCAGCCGCACCGTCAGCAGATTATCACCGTTTTCATTCAGATAGTCGGTCACGTCGAACGAAAATGGCAGGTAGCCGCCTTCATTCTCACCCAGCTTGCGCCCGTTCAGGAACACCTCGGCGGCGATCATCGCGCCGTCAAAATCCACATACACCCGGCGGCCATTCCGCGCTTCCGGCAGGCGAAAATGTTTGCGGTAGGTCGAAACGAACTGGTATTCCAGATTGTCGAAATTGTGGTGCGGCAGCACGATGTTGGTATGCGGCAGCGTGACCGGCTCGAACTGGCTGTCCGGCGCGTCGGCCTTCACCTCGCCCGCGTAGTACAGCCAGCCGTCATTAAAGGGAATGATACGTCTCACGAGATTATCCTTTTGATGTCCTCATTGCTGAATAGCTGCCAATTATAAAACCTTCATGAAAAAGCGCCCACAGGTTCGTTGTAGCTAAATCTTAAGACTATTAAACATTTCACCGACGTATACTCTTATTATGACAGGCAGTTAATCTGCTGCCTGCCAAAGGATGTTCTGGCAAGAGGGTCTCATGCATCGAGTTCTGGTTATTGAAGATGAGCGTTCCATTCTCGAAAATGTGATGGAAACGCTGCAACTGGAAGGCTTTGACGTGCGCGGCGCGCCCAACGGTCGTGTTGGTGTTGAGACAGCTCGCGAGTATCAACCGAACCTGATTATCTGCGACATCATGATGCCAGAACTGAACGGGTACGGTGTTCTGCTGGAACTCCGCCGGGATGTAGCCACCGCCAATATCCCGTTTATGTTCCTGACGGCTAAGGCTGACCGCTCTGACATGCGCCGAGGCATGGAACTGGGCGCGGACGATTATCTCATCAAGCCCTTTACGACGTCCGAATTACTGGCGGCAGTGGACACCCGCCTGGAACGCCGCCAGTCGCTCGCGCGGGACTTCGAAGGCCGTATGGAAAATCTGCGCGACAATATCGATCGCGCGCTGCCGCACGAGCTTCGCACGCCATTAACCGGCATTATTGGTTATTCCGAAATGCTGTTAATGGACTTCGAGACGATTGAACGCAGCCAGGCCTACAGCATGATCGAGGCAATTTACAATTCCGGCTTGCGGCTGCACCGCCTGACCGAAAACTATCTGGTTTACGCCCAGGTTGAACTGATGATGGCCGACCGGCAGCGTATCGAGGCTGCCTGCAATGCAGCGCCTCTCGCCACACAACCGCACATCGTGACGATGGCACGCCACAAAGCCGCGAATGTGAATCGCGAGCCAGATTTACGTATCCACCTGACGGAAGCGAATGTACGAATTTACGCCAACAGTCTGGAGAAGATCGTCGAAGAACTGGTAGATAATGCCTTGAAGTTCTCTGCTCCCGGCACTCCGGTCGAAATTCAATCGCAGGTGAGTGACGGCACCTTCCTGCTCACGGTCCGCGATTATGGTCGCGGCTTAACACCGGAACAGCTCGACAGTATTGGCGCCTACATGCAGTTTGAACGCGCGGTGTACGAACAGCAGGGGCTTGGCCTTGGGCTGATGATCGCCAAACGCCTGACCGAACTGCACGGCGGCCAGTTGAGCCTCGACAGCCGTCCTAATCAGGGTACGATTGTCTACGTGCGGCTGCCGCTGGCCGGCGCTGCCAACGGCCACCACTAGTTTAAAAGCTGCGGGGCGGGTCTGTGACCCGCCCCGATCTCATCCCGCGATTGGCGATTCTCTAGAACAACCCCACTACCTTACCTTCATCGTTCAGATCAACCGCTTCGGCTGCCGGTGTTTTCGGCAGGCCGGGCATCGTCCGCATCTCGCCACACAGAGGATAGATGAACCCCGCCCCCACCGACGCCCGCACCTCACGAACCGGCAGGCGGAAACCAACCGGCGCGCCCTTCACCGACGGGTCGGCGGTAAAGCTCAGGTGCGTTTTTGCCATGCAGATCGGCAGGCCGCCAAAACCGTTTTTCTCAAACGTCTCCATCTGTTTATCAGCTTCGGGTGTGTAATCCACCCCGTCGGCGCGGTAGATTTCCGTCGCAATTGTTTCGATT
Organism: Aggregatilineales bacterium; assembly: GCA_029975765.1. Taxonomy (GTDB): domain Bacteria; phylum Chloroflexota; class Anaerolineae; order Aggregatilineales; family Phototrophicaceae; genus CFX2. Next base: position 13,085 of record JARKOK010000566.1, on the reverse strand, counting down.
TTCTTCTTGATCGGCCAGTCCACCGGGTACAGGAACTTGAAATCATTCGGCTGGTTGCAGGCGTCCACGACCATCTCCGCCAGTTCAGTCGCCCCCGCGCCGCCTTCCGCCCAGTGCCGCGCCACCGCCACTCCCGTCGCGCCTGCCGCCAGCGCAATTTCCCGGATCGCATCAATTTCAGCCTGGGTATCCGTCGCAAAGGCGTTGATGGCAACCACCGGATTCACGCCGAATTTACGCATATTTTCCAGATGCCGCACCATGTTAGCCGCACCATGCTCCACGTCAGCTACATTCTCGCTCGTCAGTCCCGCATCCAACGCCTTACCGGCCACCACTTTGTATTTGCCGGTATGCGCCTTAAGCGCGCGCACGGTGACCACCAGCACCGCCGCATTCGGGCGCAGCCCCGACGCACGGCACTTAATATCGAAGAACTTCTCCGCGCCGATGTCTGCGCCAAAGCCCGACTCCGTCAGGACGTAATCCGCGCATTTGACGGCGATCATATCCGCCAGCACTGATGAGTTACCATGTGCGATATTGGCGAACGGCCCGCAGTGTACCATCGCCGGCGTGTTTTCCAGCGTTTGCAGCAGCGTCGGCTTGATCGCGTCGCGCAGCAGCACCGTCGCTGCCCCCGCCGCTTTCAAATCTTCAACGGTCACCGGCTGCTTGTCCTTGTTATAGCCAATCACAATCCTGCCAATCCGTGCGCGCAGGTCTTCAAGGGAAGTAGTCAGCGCCAGAATCGCCATGATCTCCGACGCTACCGTGATGTCAAAGCCGGTCTGACGCGGGATACCGTCTTCCTTTTCGCCCAAACCCACGATCACATTCCGCAGCGCCCGGTCATTCAGGTCCATCACGCGCCGCCACGCAATCTTGTGCATATCCAGGTTCAGCGCGTTGCCATGATAAAGATGATTATCAATCATCGCCGCGATCAGGTTATGCGCGGCGGTGATCGCGTGAATGTCACCTGTCAGATGGAGATTGAAGTTCTCCATTGGCACCACCTGGCTGTACCCGCCGCCCGCCGCGCCGCCTTTGATACCAAAGGTTGGCCCCTGCGATGGCTGCCGGATAGTAATCACGGCGCGTTTGCCGATGTGTTTCATGGCCTGGCCCAGCCCTACCAGAGTCGTGGACTTGCCCTCGCCCAAGGGTGTCGGCGTGATGGCCGTCACATCTACATACTTGGCGTCCGGGCGATCTTTCAGCCGGTCGAGTACGTCCAGATTCACTTTTGCCATGTATTTGCCGTAGTGTTCGAGATCAGTCTCCGGGTCAAGACCAAGCTGTTCGGCAATTTTGTTGATGTGGACCAGTTGGGCGCTCTGCGCGATTTCGATGTCAGAGGGGACAGTTCGGGAAGTAACCATATTTATTCACCTGTGTTTGGCTAGAATGCCTAATTTTCCTTATCGAGCATATACAAAAAGGACAGTCACGGCAACTACAAATGCCATGCCTGTCCGGTATCGTTTGTCCTATCGTCATCCTGTAGTGACACGGCGGCGCCTTGTCCCTACGGCGATACCCCTGTCAGCCCCGCCATCATCTCCCGCACGGTGCTGATCTCATCCTCGTTGATGGTATGCCCCATATTGGGATACAACCGTGCCGTCACATCTGCCCCCATCCGGCGAAACACGCCGGCACTTTCCAGCACGCGCTCCTTGGCAATATGAAAATCCACATCGCTGCATCCCAGAAAAACGGGCGTATTATCGAATGCCCCGCCATAATCACGCGGCGTATCGTCCGGGCCGATCAGCCCACCGCTGTAGCCCACCAGCCCACCGTAGCGCCGCGCGTGGCGCGCGGCATATTCCAGTGTCAGGCACGCCCCCTGCGAGAACCCCAGCAGCATGATACGCTCCGGCGCAATACCTGCCGCTGTGATATGCTCTATCAGACTGCTGATAACTTCAAGCGCCGACGACAGCCAGGGTTCATTGCTGCTGATCGGCGCGGTGAAGCGGTTCGGATACCAGGTCTGGTTAGCTGCCTGCGGCGCGAGATAGGCAAATCCGGGCTGCTGAAACTCCCACGCCAGCGAGAGAATATCCTGCGCCAACGCGCCGCGCCCGTGCAGCATCACCATGACGGCCTGCGCTTTGTCCAACGGTTCTCCGGCGGCCAGCACCGGCTGTCCCTGATGTAAATTCAGCGCGGCCATCACGCTTCCTCCGGCGCCCGCCATGCGGGAACTACCAGCGGCTTTAAGCCGCTTTCGATATCTGAACGCTGCGGCTCCAACCAGGGCGGCAGTTTCAGCGCCGTGCCGAGTGTTTCGACCGGCTCATCCACCGCGAAGCCCGGCCCAACTGTCGCCAGTTCAACGATATGGCCGTCCGGGTCATTGGTATAGATGCTCTTGAAATACACCCGGTCCATAATTGGGGATACCCGATAACCCGCTTCTATCAGTTTGCCGCGCCACTCGCGCTGCTCGTCCTCGCTGGCTACTGCCAGCGCGAAGTGATGCGTCTGCCCCGCCCCCATCTGCGCATACCCTTCGCGCGCCGGGTGGCGTTCAAAGTACGTGACGAGTGTGCCGGGTTGGCCCTCATCCACCCCCCAGTACCAGTGTGCCGATTTTGGGTCGTCAAAGTTTGACGTGCGTTTCACCAGCCGCATTCCCAGCAGGCCGCCGTAGAATGCATTCGTGCGTTCGATGTTCATGCCAATCGCGGAAATATGGTGCATCCCGTTCAGCAGCGCCATCTCGCCATCAATCTGTGCAACTGGCTCCGGCCATGTCTCGGCCCGGATGCGTTCCTCATCCCGGTTGCTGACCAGCATCTCAGGCGGCGGCGGGCGATATTCCATGCCAGTGCGGTCAGCGGTTTCGTCCATCGTCCAGCCGGGGCCGTCGGTCGCAATTTCGATGATCGCGCCATCCGGGTCACGGAAGTAAATGGACTTAAAATAGTGGCGGTCGTAAGGGCCATCCACCCGTATCGCCTGGTCGGTCAGCCAGCGTTTCCATTTGAGCAGGCCGTCATAATCTTCCACCCGCAGCGCGAAGTGATGCGTACCGCCCAGTCCGGGGCGACCGCGCCGCGCCTGCGGCCATTCAAAAAAGGTGATGGCCGTACCCGGCTGGCCGGTCTCATCACCAAAATACAGATGATAACTGCCAGGATCATCGAAGTTCACCGTCTGTTTGACCAGCCGCTGCCCCAGAACGCGCGTGTAAAAGTCCACCGTCTGCTGGACGTCCGAGCAAACCAGCGTGATATGGTGCAGTCCCAGTATTTTCATGACACTCCTCATTACCCCATCCACTCATTTCGACAGTATAATCAGATTCGTTAAACGCTTAACCAAAAGACATCGTTCCAGTATAGACGAAGGCACTCCGCCTCAATATTACCTGAAAAGGGGGCTATTATGCCTAAAGTGACTTTCATTGGCGCAGGCAGCACGGTATTTGCCTACGAACTCATCACGGATATTCTGTCCACCCCCGGAATGGATACCGGCACCTTCGCCCTGGTAGACATTGACGCGCGCCGCCTGGAACTGGCGCACAGGATCACCGAACGGGTTGTTCAGCTCAGCGGCAAAAACTGGACGGTCGAAGCCTCCACCGACCGATTGCAGGTATTGGCTGGTACCGATTATCTTGTCAACACGATTGAAGTCGCCGGGCTTGCCAATGTGCGCCCGGATTTCGACATCCCGATGAAATACGGGGTCAATCAGTGTATCGGAGATACGATCGGGCCAGGTGGCATCTTTAAGGCGCTGCGGACGGTTCCGGCCTGGCTGGACATTCTCGCCGACACTGAACGCCTCGCGCCGGACGCCTGCGTTCTGAATTACACCAACCCGATGTCCATCCTGTGCCTGGCCGGCACACGCGCTTCGTATCTGCCGGTGGTTGGTCTGTGCCACTCGGTCCAGGGTACCTCCCGGCAGTTGGCCGGATACATGGACATCCCGTATGAGGAACTGAAATTCCGCTGCGCCGGCATCAACCATCTGGCATGGTTTACCGAACTCAGCCGCGACGGTGAAGACCTGTACCCTCTGCTGCGCGCCAGAGCGCAGGATAAAACAATTTACGAAAAAGACCCGGTGCGCTTCGAAATGATGCTGCACTTCGGCGCGTTTGTGACCGAAAGCAGCGGCCACTTCTCCGAATATGTACCGTACTTCCGTAAGCGCCCGGACTTAATCGAGCAGTACTGCCGCGACGGTTACCTGGGCGGCACCGGCTTCTACGCCAACAACTGGCCGGACTGGCGCGCCGGTTCCGACGCCAGGATTCAACGGATGCTCGATGGCACGGACGAGATCGTCCTCCGGCGCGGCCATGAATACGGGTCGTATATCATCGAGGCGATGGAGTTCAACCAGCCAACCGTCATTTATGGCAACGTCCCGAACACCGGCCTGATTGACAATCTGCCGCAGGATGGTCTGGTTGAAGTGGCGGTGCTGGTGGATCGTAACGGTTTCCAGCCGGTACACTTCGGTTCGCTGCCGCCGCAGTTGGCGGCGCTGGACGTGGCGCATATGCACGTCCACGAACTGATTGTGAACGCGATTCTCGACTGTGATCGCGAGTCTGCCGTTCACGCGCTGATGCTCGACCCGCTGACTGCCGCCGTGCTGTCGCCCGCCGAAATCCGCCAGATGTTTGATGAAATGGCCGTGACCGAAGCGCCCTATCTGCCCGACTGGGTGCAGAAATAAAGTCTGGTATTCGTTGTACGGACACGCAATTGTATGGCTTATTTCGCAGGGACATGGCGGCGTCATGTCCCTGCCCTTTACCCCACCAGCGCCGCCCGAAGCATCGAATATACAATCAGCATCTGCGCCGGGCCATACGTCAGCCACACCACATCCCCAATCAGACGGAAGTGCAGCCCGTTAAACAACTGCGCCGCCAGAATCAGATCGCTGATCAGGAACAGCGCCGCGCCCACTGCCAGCGTCACAAACAGCGGTGGCATAACAATTGCCATCATCGTGGCAACGCCGGCGGTACTGGCGAGCAGCAGCGCATACGGCAGCGCCGCATAATGCAGCGGCGTCGGCTGCTGTCCCCGGAACACTGCCACATACCACCCGCCCGAACCGATCAGCCACCAGACCACCAGCGCCCACCAGGGCGGATTTGCCGCGAGAACACCCGTTTGTAAAAAAGCCGCGATGTACGCGACGTGTCCCAGGCCAAACGCGCCGATTCCACCCAGCACATTATTTTTGGTCGGCAGCAGCCCGGCCATAAACAGATCACCGGCCAAACCCAGTGTCATGCCGGCTGCCGCCAGCAGCAGCGCCGCTGTGTTCCCGCCTTCGCGCCCGATGACCACCCCGCTCCAGGCCGCCGCCACCAGCGCCAGCGACGAGGCCATACGCGTCCAGGTTGGCATCCGGTGTTTGCCGCCATCGTGTGATCTGCCAAAGATAAAACCACCAACCAGCAGCAGCGCCCACAACCCAAACAGGATTACCAGCCAGCCACGTTCAGCATCATTTGAAATGAATTCAAACACGATCTTTTTCCTTATTTATGCACAATGTCCAGGTTATATGCCTGAATTCCGGCCTCCAATTTGTAGGCTTTAACAAATAGTGTTCGGAACGGCATATTGAACGGATATACTAACGAGAGAAGACGATCTCCGGTAGGGACGGGACATACCGCGCCTTTGCTGACAACAAACATGCTTGTTATGGGGACAATTTTATGAATACGCGAGATTATATCGCTCTGGAAGACCAGTACAACGCCCATAATTACAAACCGCTGGACGTTGTCCTGGAACGCGGTGAAGGTATCTGGGTCTGGGATGTGGACGGCAACCGGTATCTGGATTTCCTCAGCGCCTATTCCGCTCTGAATCAGGGGCACAAACACCCGCGCATCCTGCAAGCCCTGCTTGACCAGGCTGCCCGGCTGCCGCTGACTTCGCGCGCCTTTCGCAACGACCAGCTGCCACTGCTCGCCAGAGAACTGTGTGAACTCACCGGCTACGAGATGATGCTGCCCATGAATACCGGGGCTGAAGCCGTCGAAACGGCGCTGAAGGCCGCCCGTAAATGGGGCTATACCGTGAAAGGTGTGCCGGACAATCAGGCCGAGATCATCACCTGTGCCGGCAATTTCCAGGGGCGTACCATCAGTATTATCAGCTTTTCGACCGAGCCGCAGTACCGCGCGGGGTTTGGGCCGTTTACGCCCGGCTTTGTCACCGTACCCTATGGTGACGCGGACGCCCTGGAAGCGGCGATCACCCCGAACACCGTCGCCTTTTCCGTCGAGCCGATTCAGGGTGAAGGCGGCGTCATTGTTCCCCCGGCTGGTTATCTCCGCCGTGTCCGTGACCTGTGCGACCGTCACCGTGTCCTGCTCATCGCTGATGAAATCCAGACCGGACTGGGACGCACCGGACGTTTATTTGCCTCCGATTGGGAGGATGTCAAACCGGATATTATCACGATTGGCAAAGCACTGTCCGGCGGTTTTTACCCGGTATCGGCAGTCCTCGCCAGCCGCGAGGTGCTGGGTGTGTTCAGACCGGGCGATCACGGTTCGACCTTCGGCGGCAACCCGCTGGCGGCAGCCGTCGCGCGCGCCGCGCTGCAAGTGTTGACCGACGAGCATCTGATCGAAAATGCCTGTATTCAGGGTGAATATCTGATGGGGCGGCTGCGCCGGATCGAAAGCGACCATGTTCAGGAAGTGCGGGGACGCGGCCTGCTGATCGGGGTGGAACTCAAAGCCTCCGCCGGCGGCGCGCGCCGCTTCTGCGAGGCGCTCCAGCAGGAAGGACTGTTATGTAAGGAAACGCACGATAATGTCATCCGTTTCGCGCCCCCGCTGGTCATCCGGCGCGAGGATATTGACTGGGCCATCGAGCGTATCGAAAAAGTATTGATGATGCCGTAATACTTGGTGATAGTTCCACAATAAACTTACGTGAAACCTGTACCGAATGCTCTAGCCAAACATCACAGCCTGTGTTAAATTCTACGCGGCTGGGTGTAATAAAAGAGTTCCCATAACTTACACTATGCCTGGCCGTGTCTTATTTTTGAGGGAAAGGATTTAGGGATGAGAAACGTTCTGAAATATCTCAGCCTGGCGATGGTCATTCTGATTCTCGCCGCGCCCGTTGCTGCCCAGGACACCACGTTCCGCTGGGGTGCATTCGGCAATCCCGTCCAGCTCGACCCGGCTCTGGTTACGGATGGCATCTCGCTCAACGTAACCAATCAGGGCTGCGAGGCGCTGGCTTCGTTTGTCGGCTCGACCACTGCGGTTGAACCCTGGCTGGCTGAAAGCTGGGATGTAAGCGACGACGGCATGACCTGGACGTTTAAACTGCGTGAAGGCATCACCTTCCACGACGGCACGCCCTTTAATGCCGAAGCCGCGAAGTGGAACTTCGACCGCTGGCGTCTGACCGATCACCCCGAACACCGGGATGAAGAAGGCCAGGTATACGAGTATTACGAAGCCCAGTTCGGCGGTTTTGACGATGCCTCGCTCATCACTGATGTTCAGGCGACCGGTGAGTACGAACTCGTTATTACTCTGTCACAGCCAATGGGCGCTTTCCTGAACAACCTGGCGATGTCGAACTTCCAGATGGCAAGCCCGACCGCCGTCGAAGCTGCTGGCGCTGCCTATGGCACGCCGGAAGTTGGTTTTGTCTGCACCGGACCGTTCAAGTTCGTCGAATGGACGCCGGACGTACAGGTGGTGATGGAACGGAATGAAAACTACTGGGGCGAAATCCCCGGCAACATCACCCGCATTGAATACAAGTCCATCCCGGACAGCGCCGCGCGTTTCGCCGCGCTCCAGGCCGGTGGGATTGATGGCTTTGAGCAGCCCAACGTCGAAGACATTCCGACGATTGAGAGCAGCGACAACCTGCACATCACCTACCGCCCCTCGTTCAACACCTTCTATCTGGCCTTCAACTATCGCATCCAGGAATTCCGCGATCCGAAAGTGCGGCAGGCCATTTCGCTGGCGATCAACCGCGAGGCCATTGTTGGCGCGTTCTATAACGAAGCGGCTGTCCCGGCCAACACGATGAACCCGCCGACGATTGCCATTGGCTTCAACCCCGACATCAAGACGCCGTATGACCCCGAACAGGCGAAGGCGCTGCTGGCCGAAGCTGGCTTCCCGAATGGTCTGAGTGAAGTCCATGTGCTGGGTATGGATGACAGCGGGAACATCACGGACGAAGTGGTGGATACCATTCCGCTGCGCCTGTACTACATGCCGGTGGTACGCCCGTACAATCCTGACGGCGAAGGTATCGGTAACGCGATGGCCGCTGATCTGGCCGCCGCCGGTATCAATGCTGAACTGGCCTCCGCCGGTGACTGGTCAACCTACCTGTCCGAACGCAGCCGGGGCAACCTGCTGGGCCTGTACCAGCTCGGCTGGACGGGTGACAACGGCGACCCGGACAACTTCATCGGCTATTTCTTCCACGACGTAGACCGACCGCTGTCGCGTGAAGGCTTCTACCAGAGTCCCGAAGTGGCCGCCCTGCTGAAGCAGGCCCGCGCCATGACCGACCCGGAAGAACGGGATGTGCTATACAAGCAGGCCGAAGCGCTGCACGCCGCCGAAACCGGACGTATCTACATCGCTCACGGCCCGGTGCCGCTGGCCTTCAGCAACCGCGTGAGCGGGTGGGTGCCCAGCCCATTTGGTAAAGAACTGTATAAGTTCGTCACTCTCCAGTAAGTCGCTGGTGTCAGATCGTAGGGGAGGGCCTGTGCTCTCCCCTATCACTTAATCAGCTTCATTGACGATTCATACTTTGAAGCTAAAATAACGCACACGCTCGTCTCTCTTTTGGAACGTAGTTATGTCAACTTATTTGATTCGGCGCACGCTCGAATCCATTCCTGTGATTATCGGCGTGTCTATCCTGGTTTTTATGTTGCTGCGGCTGATCCCCGGTGACCCGGCGATTGCCATCCTGGGCGAGCGCGCTACGCCTGAAAATGTCGAAGCGATACGGGAACGACTGGGACTCAATAAACCGCTTCCAGAGCAGTATATGATCTGGGTCAGCGGTCTGCTGCGCGGCGACCTGGGCAATACCGTTCGAGGCAACATTCCGATTGCGAATGAACTGCGCGCGCGTTTTCCCGCAACCGTTGAACTGTCGCTGGTCGCAATCACGCTGGCAACGATTATAGGTGTCCCACTGGGCATCATATCAGCCGTCAGGCGCAACTCATTTATTGATACCTCCACCATGTTCGGCGCGCTGCTGGGCGTTTCTGTCCCGATTTTTGTGCTGGGACTGCTGCTCATTTATTTATTCGGTGTACAGTTGAGGTGGCTGCCGTTTATCGGTCGGATGGACTCCAGCATCCAGTTGGAAACCCGCACCGGCCTGTTTGTTATTGACTCCATCCTCACGGGTAACTGGACTGCCCTGCAAAATGCGATCATTCATCTGATCCTGCCAGCCCTGACCCTCTTCACCGTTCCCCTGGCAATCATCGCGCGCATCACGCGCTCGTCCATGCTGGAAGTTTTGAATCAGGATTATATTCGCACCGCCCGCGCCAAGGGTCTGGGAGAGCGTCCGGTCGTCATTACCCATGCGCTGCGGAACGCCCTTCTGCCCATCATTACGATTATCGGCTTACAGCTCGGCACGCTGCTGTCCGGCGCGGTGCTGACCGAAACCATCTATTCCTGGCCGGGCATTGGCAAGTGGCTGTATGACTCAATTGTCGCCCGCGACTACCCTATCGTGCAGTCCGTCACCCTGATCATCGCACTGATTTATGTCATCATCAATTTCCTGGTAGACCTCCTGTACGCGGTCGTAGACCCCCGGATTCGAGTAGCCTGATGAGTACCGTAGCGCACCTGAACAATGCCTCGACCAAACAACGGCGCTATACGGCGCTGGACGCCCGTCTCGAAGCCCTGCGCGATATTCTCTACCGGCTGTGGAAAAGTCCCAGCGCCCGTATTGGCGGCTTCCTGGCGATTACCACCACCCTGATTGCGCTGGCTGTCCCCCTGCTGGATGCTTACGACCCGGTGCGTGACAGCAACCTGAGCGCACGTTATGCGGAACCGGATTGCATTATTAACAATCAGACCACCTGTATTCATCCCTTCGGCGCGGATAAAAACGGGCGCGATGTGATGCGGCGGGTGGGTCATGGCATGTCGGTATCCATCAGCGTAGGTTTCTTCGTGGTCGCCATTTCCCTGACGATTGGCGCCACCATCGGGCTGGCCTCTGGTTTTCTGGGCGGCTGGGTTGAAAGCGTGCTGATGCGCTCAATGGATATCATTCTGGCATTTCCATCGCTGCTGCTGGCAATCGCGCTGGTCACGGTCGCCGGTGCCAGTCTGACTAATGGCATGATCGCAATTGCCATCACCCAGATTCCAACCTTTGCGCGTATCACCCGGTCTATGGCGATTTCCATCCGTAATACCGAATACGTCACTGCCGCCCGCAGCGTGGGCGCCGGCGGTTTTAGCATTATGCGGTATCACGTTCTGCCGAACAGCCTGGCGCCGCTGATTGTGCAGTCCACGCTGATGCTGGGAACGGCGGTCATCACGACGGCAGCCCTCGGTTTCCTCGGCCTCGGCCAGCAGCCGCCCCACCCTGAATTGGGCAAAATGCTGGCGGAGAGTCAGCCCGCGCTCGCTTCTGGCAAATGGTGGGTCATGCTGTTCCCCGGCCTGACCATCATTTTGATCGTGCTGGGCTTTAACCTGTTGGGCGATGCTCTGCGTGACGCCCTTGACCCCCGTCTGCGCGGTACCAATTGAGCCTGGTTAACAGTATGTCTGTCGTTCGGTGATATATTAAGGCCGTAGCAAAACACATCTGCCATTGGAACAGAAACCTACACGGTCGCTGAGGCTTCTGGTGGTGAGTCGTGTACCTCCGTGATGTCCGCCCGTAAGGAGAGAAAGCCTTCGGTTGCAGCTAATTCTTCTCGATTTCCGATAAAACCTACGAGGTCTCCCTCAGAAAACCGAAAGTCGGACTTTGGGTTGGGAAACACCTTGTGGTCACGCATTAACGCGATTACTGAAGCGCCAAACCTGGCGCGCAGATTTGCTTCGGCCAAAGACTGGCCCACGATTGGGCTGCCCCTCGTAACCATTAACCAGGCAATCTCGACGCCGCGCACCGCACTCACGAGTTGATCAAGCGCGCGATACTGTTCGTGTTCTGGCGTATTCACATAACTATCCTGCCGGATCGTGTCCACATACCGTTGGATCTGCTCCATCGGATAATCCAGAAGCAACAACGTGTGGCGCACGATTTCCAGGCTGCCTTCCAGTTCGGGGTGAATGATATAGTGCGCCCCGTGTGCCGCCAACCGCTGTACGCCGGTATCCGTGCTGGCGCGGACAATAATCGGCAGCTGCGGCGCAATCTCATCTGCGGCAGCAGTAATCAGTTCGGCAGTTGTTTCATTAGGAACTGTAATAACCAGTGCCCGTGCCTGATCCAGTCCCGCGTGGTTCAGCACCTCTGAGTTCGCTGCATCACCAAACAGTGTTTTCACGCCTTCTTTCTGAATCTCGCTGGCTCGTGCAGCGTCCTGTTCCACTACCAGACAGGATATATTGAGGTGCCGAAGCACCTGAACAATGTGCTTACCCACCCGGCCATAACCAATGATGACGAGATGATCTTTCATACCCTCACGCAGAAGTTCTGGTGTCGGCCCGCCTCGTTCCATGCGCTGCCAGAACCCCGGTATGCTTTGCAGCGCCCGTTCCATGAACGGCAGTAAATGATACATGAAGGGATTCACAATGATCGAAATCACGGCGCTGGCAAGAATCAGGCCGTATTGATCTTGCGTGAGAACGCCTAACGATACCCCGGCCTGCCCAACGATAAACGAAAATTCGCCAATCTGACTCAGGCCAGCCGCTACCACCAGTAAGGTGAGCGCAGAGGATGGCAGGATAAAACTCAGAAGCAGCGTAATCACGGCCTTCCCGAATATAACCAGACCCGTAAGCGCCACCACCTGCCCGGCATTCGCCAGTACAACCGCCGGATTGACCAGCATCCCGACCGAAACAAAAAAGAGTACTGCAAACACATCTCGAAACGGGATGACCTCCGCTCCGACCTGATGACTGACATCCGACCCGCCGACAATGACCCCGGCCAGAAACGCCCCTAGCGCCAGCGACATCCCAAACAGTTCGGCGGCTCCCAGTGCCGTTCCCAGTGCCAGCGCGACGACGGCCAGAATAAACAACTCACGCGAGCGAGTATAAGCAATTCGCGTCAGCAGCCAGGGCATAACCCGTGCGCCAATGAACAGCATAATCGCCGCAAAGATCGCTGCTTTTATGAGTGCCAGGACGATGCTTTCTGCTATAGTGCCTCCGCCCCCCACCAGGACGGGCAGCAGTACCAGAATGGCAATAGTTGCCAGGTCTTCAAATACCAGCCAGCCAACGGCAACTTTCCCGTGTGATGTGTTGAGCAGGCCATTATCGGTCAGGCCACGCAGCAGCACCACTGTGCTGGCAACCGAAATCGCCAGACCTAACACCAGACTGGCACTGCTGCTCCAGCCCCATGTCTGCGTGAGCAGATAACCAAACAAAGTCGCGATCAGTGTTTGCATGGCCGCGCCCGGGATAGCGATGCGCCTGACACTCCACAAATCCTTTAGTGAAAAGTGCAGCCCCACACCAAACATCATAAAAATGACACCCATTTCGGCAAGCTGGCTGATGGCTTCACTATCTCCAACAAATCCCGGCGTGAACGGCCCTATCATCATCCCGGCCAGCAGATAACCGACAAGGGTGGGTAACCCTAATTTCCTGGCAATATATCCGCCGGTAAATGCGGTCAGAATCGCCATCGTAATGGTAATAAACAGGGTGAGATCATGGTGCATAGACTATTCCCTTAATAGGGCCTTATGCTAGATCGAAAAGATAACTGAAGAGTCTCTCGGTGCGGTAAGGTTAAGTTGCCAAACTGACCCCAACCACACGGAGAGACACAGAGATGATAGAGAATTTTGACGATTTCTGCCTGTGGATGTAC
>JARKOK010000545.1 GCA_029975765.1 Aggregatilineales bacterium | reverse complement strand
CGTGATGGGCGGCGAGCAGGCCGCCAACGTGCTGCTGACGATCAAACGCGACCAGTTGGCGCGGCAGGGCAAACCCGATATGCCCGACGCCGAGCAGGCCGCGTTTAAGCAGCCGATTCTGGATAAATACGAACGCGAGGGAAGCCCGTATTATTCCACCGCGCGCCTATGGGACGACGGCATCCTCGACCCGGCGGAAACCCGCCGCGTGTTAGGGCTGGCGCTGAGTGTGTGTTTGAATCGGGGGATAGACGAGACACGGTATGGGGTGTTCAGGATGTAACATATTCGGTTTAGCTGCTTCTAGAGAGTTGGCGCATTACAACTATGAGTTTGAGCGATTTGCTTACGCCTGAAGCTGTGTCCAGTTATGTGGTTTTCACACCGGGTGTTGTTATTACTTGTTGTAGGGGCGACCCTGCGTAGTCGCCCCGGCACAACACACGCAAAAACCGGGGAGGGCACACAGGCCCTCCCCTACGATTCTTTCCCCAATATCTGCTGTGTTTGGCATACAATCAGGGTAATGACGCTTACCTTCGAGAAGGTTTGTTCATGACCTCTATCCCTGATCGCCCCGCCCATAAATTGCCGCGCCTCAAAGAATATGCCCAGGATGGCTCGCAGTTCTCTACATGAGGATGCGGTATAATCCTCAAACAAGGACGGTGAAATAATGGCAACAAACGATCTACAGCTTACAGACCGAATCGTTGTTTCTCGGAACGTGCTGCACGGCAAACCACGTATTGCCGGAACGCGCGTTCCTGTCCATACCATTCTCGATTTATTGGCTGCCGGCAAAACCATCGAGCAGATTACCGGCGAGGATTATTACCCGGACATCACCCCTGAAGACATTTATGCCTGCATCGCCTATGCCAGCCGTGTGGTACAAAACGATGAATTTGTGCCAACATTATGAGCATCCTCATTGATCACTGCGTACCGGGCATTTTTCTCCGCGTGCTGCGCGAGTGGGGCTATGAAGCCAACCCTTTGAAAAAGTATATTAATCCTGATGCCGACGATCCTGACGTGATTAGTCTGGCGCAATTGCTGGATGCAGTTTTGCTTACGGCGGATATGGATTTTTCAAACATTTTGAATTATCCGCCACAAAACTATCAAGGCATTATCGTCATCCGTTATCAGGCAGAGCAGGAAGTAAAAAGTATTGCCACGCTGAAAAGCACCCTTGACGACTTATATCGTGATGAACTCCGTAAGGTATTGGTTGTTATTACCGCTAATCGGTATCGTGTAAGGCGCTAGATCATCCACACAGGGTAGTGCCGTTCACCATCTGCGAAGATTGAATACATGCCCGCTAACCCTGATCGCCCCGCCCGCCAATCGCCGCGCCTTAAAGAATACGATTACGCGCAGGATGGCGCGTATTTTGTCACCCTCTGCACGCAGCATCGGGCGCATGTGTTTGGGGAGGTGGTGGGGGACGCGGTGCGGTTAAATGCCGCCGGAATGATGGTTGACCATTGGTGGCAGGAAATTCCACGCAAATTCCCCGATGTCGAATTAGATGTTTACGTCATTATGCCCAACCATTTTCACGCCATTCTCGTGTTGAACCATTATGCGACAACTGTAGGGGCGACCACGCGTGGTCGCCCCGGTAATAATTTCAACGAAACCAGGCAGAGCAAACCGGTCTTTGCAAATGATAAAAACGGAATAAAAACCGGGGAGGGCACGCAGGCCGTTCCTTATGATGAAAGGGCGATCAAATCCGGGGAGGGCACGCAGGCCCTCCCCTACGCCGTACCCGACATCATTGGGTGGTTTAAGACCATGACAACCAACGCCTATATTCATGGGGTAAACGAACAGGGATGGGAACCGTTTAACGGGAAATTGTGGCAGCGCAGTTTCCACGATCACATCATTCGAGGCGAACGGGAATTGAACGTTTTGCGCGAATACATCGTTAGCAATCCGGCACTGTGGGCAGCGGATCAATATTATGCGGCGGAATCGTAGGGGGCGTGGTCGCCCCGGCGCAACACCTATAAACAAATCACGGGGAGGGCACGCTATCCCGATCTTATCCCCGACGGCATCTCACCGCCTCGTAAACGAAATCCCTGCGCCTGACGTTTGTTGCGCATATAATAGTCGCAGGGAAAACGTTAGCGGAGGGGAAGCGGGTGAGCACTGCCAATCGTATGGCCTTGATCGTGGAAGACAGCGACGATATTGCCGGGCTGATTCAACTGATGCTGACGCGCATGGGGATTGACAGCCATCACGCCGGCAACGGCTTTCTGGCGCTCAATTTTCTGGAAAACCAACTGCCGGATATTCTGCTGCTGGATTTAAACATGCCGGGTATGAGCGGCTGGCAGGTGCTGGACGCCATCAAGGAACGATACCCCGACGCCGGATTTCCCGTCATCGTGCTGACGGCGCTGGCCGACCCCGCCAACCGGCTGATCGGCAAACTGCAAGAACACGTGATCCGCTATATGACCAAGCCGTTTGAACTGGATGATCTGGCCGCAACCGTGCGCGAAGCGTTGGGACTGGCGGAGGGACAATGACCGACAGCATCACGCTCCGTCCGTTGTCGTTTGAGGCTGTGCCCGCCGTGCTGGAGGTTTACCGCCAGTGTGAGGATTTCCTCGCGCTGGGGCCGGTGGCGACCGCCTCCGCCGAAATGGTGCGCGCTGACATGGAACACGCGGCGCGGGAGGGCAGTTATTACTGCGGCATCTTCGACGCTGCCGGTAACCTGCTCGGCGTGGTGGATTATCTGCCGCAGGGGTTCGAGGGCAGGCCGGATCAGGCGTTTCTCGAACTGCTGATGATCGCGGCGCCCTACCGGAGCCAGGGATTGGGCGCGGCGGTCGTGGCGATGGTGGAAGCCGACATTCGCCGCAATCCCAACGTGACGGTGATTCTGTCAGGCGTACAGGTGAATAACCCCGGCGCGGTGCGCTTCTGGCAGCGCCAGGGGTATCAGGTGGTCAGCGAACCGCAAGTCCAGCCGGACACCACCATCGCGGTGCGCCTGCGAAAACCGCTTTAGGCGCGTTCGCCCAGCCGGCGTTCCGTGCCGGTCAGCAGCCGCTGGATATTTTCGCGGAAGCGGAACAGCATCATGGCCGTGACCAGCAGCGAATAAATCACGTATTCGCCGGGGCGCTGGTGCTGGCCGATCAGAACCAGCATCCATAAGGTGGACAGACCAAACATCGCCAGCACCGCCAGCGATACGTAGCGTGTGAGCGCGATGACAAAACCGCCCAGCACGCACATCCCGACAATGACCTGAATCGGTGCCATCACCAGCATCGTGCCAAACCAGATGGCCGCGCCCTTGCCGCCGCGCAGCGTGCCGGTGACCAGCGCCGCGAACAGCGACCAGTTATGGCCGACAACGGCAACCGTCGCCGCAATGGCGGTCGCGGCGGCGTGGTTTTCCGGCAGGATCAGGTTTGCCAGAATGATCGCCATAACACCTTTCAGACTGTCGAACAGCCAGACGAGGATGCCCCACCAGAAACCCAGCGCGCGAATAACATTGGTCGCGCCCATGTTACCACTACCCACTTCAAAAATGTTCACGCCCTTGAAGCGGGCGATAACATACGCTGTCGGGATTGACCCCAGCAGGTAGCTGAATACCACAATCCCGATAATTGCTAGACCATATTCCATTAGCGGCAGCCTCCACAGCAGCACTACGCTGCTGGTTTAATGTACCATAAACAAATCCATCGTACTTTAAAGAACACTTAACTATTCCAAAAGTTATATTGGAATTTCCTCAATTTGTGATGAATTTTCGGTGTGATACAATGGGCGGCATGAAACGGACTGGATTAATCTTACTGATCCTGGGCTGCCTGCTGGCCGCTCTTCCCGTTCGCGCCCAGGGCGAGGCCGGCGATCTGCTGGGGCGCATCAACGCGCTGCGCGGCTCGTTAGGGCTGCCGGGTTATACCCTGAACGGCGCGCTGTCGGCGGCGGCGCAGGGTCAGGCGCAGTGGATGGCCGACACGGGCATGATTTCGCACACCCGCCCGGATGGTTCAACGCCCCGTTCGCGGGCGCTGGCGGCGGGGTATCCCACGACGGAGGTCAGCGAAAACATTTACGGCGGCACCAATGCCGGTGTGGACGCCGCGTGGACGTTCTGGGTCAACTCGCGGATTCACTATCTGGGGATGGTGAATGTCCGGTATAAGGAAGTGGGCATCGGCGTGGCGCGCAGCGCGTGGGGCACAACCTTCACGCTGGTGTTTGGCAACCCCGGCGGGCCAGAATACGTGCCGCCAGCGGTGAAAGCCGGCAGCAGCGCGGCGGGACAGCCGTCGTTCGTCGCCGGTCTGGACCCACACGGCAACATCATGCACGAAGTCCAGCCGGGGGATACGCTGGGTGATATTGCCCTGATCTACGGCTATACCTGGAGCGACATCGCCACCATGCTGGCGCTCAACGGCCTGACTGAAGCTGACGTGCGCGAGCTGGAAATCGGCTCAATTTTCCTCGTCCCGCCCAAGAACGGCACGTACACCCCGACCGCACCGCCGGAGAGCGCCGCCACTGCCGAGCCGGTGGTGGAGGTGGCCGCCGACAACACCGCCGTCCCGACGGCTGTCCCAACGGTCGCCCTGCTGCCGACGGCGACCGCGACCCCCATGCCCACGCTGCCGGGTATTGCCACGCTGGATACCGTGCCGGAAGCCCTGCTGCTCCCGGCCAGCACCATGATCATAACGGACGCCGCGCCGGTCGCCACGCTGGAGGATGTCACCTCTTTGACGCAGCCCTTAACCCCTGCCGCGCCGCCTACCGGCCAGCGCATCGCTGATGCCGGCGCTGCGCCGCCGCCCGAAAAGGCCGCCGGGGTGGTCACAGCCAGCAGCCGCCCGTCGCCCTGGCTGGCAATCGCGCTGGTGGTGCAGGTAGGCGTGCTGCTGGTGGCCGGCTTTGAATTTATCCGCCGGGTACGGCGGCGGTAGCTCTGACAGCAAGGAGTGACGGTTATGCCTCTTGATGGCACGCGCGTGCTGGATTTGACCCGCCTGCTGCCCGGCGGCCTGGGCACGCTGATGCTGGCCGAACTGGGTGCGGATGTGGTGAAGATCGAAGACCCGAACGGCGGTGATTACGCGCGCTGGATGCCGCCGCTGGTAGACGGGCAGAGTGTCTTTTTCCGCGTGAACAACCGCCGCAAGCGCAGCCTGATTCTCGACCTGAAACAGCCGGACGGCGTGGCTGTTCTGAAACGTCTGGTGGAACGCGCCGATGTGCTGGTGGAAGGCTTTCGCCCGGATGTGATGGCGCGGCTGGGCTGTGATTATGCGGCGCTGGCGGCGGTCAATCCCCGGCTGGTGTACTGCTCGATTTCCGGCTGGGGCGCGGACGGCCCGTATGCTTTCCGCAGCGGCCATGATCTGAACTATGTGGCGCTGGCGGGTCTGACCGGCGCGATGCCCACGCCGCAGCCGTTCGGCGGGCAGGCCGCCGACATGAGCGGCGCGTATGTCGCGGTGGCGGGTATTCTGGCGGCGCTGCTCCGGCGTGAGCGCACCGGCGCAGGGGATTACGTGGATGTATCGCTGTTCGAGGCCGCGCTGCCGCTGGGGCTGTATCCCTGGGTGGAAGCCGTCACCACCGGCACGGGCGGCGGCCAGGGCGGGCTGACCGGCGGGGCGGCCTGTTACCACGTCTATCACGCGCGGGATGGCCGCCCGGTGGCGCTGGCGGCGCTGGAGCCGAAGTTCTGGGCGAACTTCTGCGCGGCGGTCGAACGGCCTGATCTGGCTGCCGATTACCTGCTGCCGGAACGCCAGCCGTATCTCATCGCCGAACTGAAGGAACTGTTCGCGCTCAAGCCCGCCGCCGAATGGGAGGCGCTGCTGCAACCGGCGGACTGCTGCTTCTCGCTGGTGAACCCGCCCGACGCGGTGCATACCGATCCGCAGGTGCAGGCGCGCGGGATGCTGGGCATTGGCGCGGACGGCGCGCCCTGGATGCGGTCGCCGGTACGGCTGGGCGAAACGCGCCCGGCGGACGACTCGGTTCCCGGTTATGGCGAACACACCCGCGCCGTCCTGCTCGAAGCTGGTTATAGTGAGGCGGAACTTGCGGCGCTGCTGGCTGCCGGCGTCATCCGGCAGGGATAGCAACCCGGTGGCTGTGCTTTGCGTAATAGCTTACAGGGTGAGTGTTCCGTTTATTGTGGAAAGTTCTCCCGGAAAGGCTGGATGATGGGTTTCCTTCCGCTGATCCCGCCGGATGATGGCCGGACTCCGCCGACCAGGTTTCAGGCCAAACTGGCGATTATCATGGGTTTGCTGGTCGCTATGCTGCTGGGTTTTATGCTGTTCAGCGCGGATCAGCCGGGCAGCACCGCCTCCACGTCATTATGGATGGTGCTGGCCGTTATGGTCGCCATCGCGCTGGTGGGGCTGGTTGTTGCCGGGCTGTCCTTACGCTCATGGCGGCAGTTCGGCGACAAACCCAAACGCGACGGGCTGGATATGTATACACTGATTGATGGTCTGGTGGCTGATCTGGACGACGACGAAGCGGAATACCTCCGCCGCCGCCTGGATGACCGCGACCGGGCCGCCCGCGCCGACCTGCTTGCCGCCGGCGACGACCTGCTGGAACGACGCGCCAGCCGCCGCCAGTCGGACTAAATGCAAACGGATAAGTTCCGTCGGATGTTTTTCCGTAGGGGAGGGTCTGAGACCTTCCCCTACATCCGACATTTTTAATCTGGCTGTACTTAAGGAGATGGCACGGATGCAGATTAACCTGAAGCACCAACCTTCGTTTTCGCTGGCGGTGGTCACGCTGTCGGCCAACGAACAGGTGCGCGTTGAACCCGGCGCGATGGTCAGCTACAGCGATGGGGTGCGCGTTGAAACCAAAGCCGAGGGTGGGCTGTTCGGCGGCCTCAAGCGAATGGTGGCCGGTGAAAGCTTCTTCATCAACACTTACACCGCGCCGGTGCAGGGCGGCGAACTGACACTCGCGCCGTCGCTGCCGGGTGACATGATGGTGCTGGAACAGACCGGCGGCGAATTTCTGATGGCAAGCGGCGCGTTTGTCGCCAGCGAGATGAGCGTAAACGTGGACTCCAGTTGGGGCGGCGCGCGCGGGTTCTTCGGCGGCGGCGGGCTGATTCTGTTGAAAGTCACCGGGCGCGGTAAGGTGCTGGCCGCCTGCTACGGCGCGATTGAGGAACGGATTCTCGCGCCCGGCCAGCGGTACACAATTGATACCGGCCATATCGTCGGCTTCGACAGCAGCGTGCAGTTTCAGGTGCAGAAGTCCGGCAGCTGGAAGTCCACGATCCTGGGCGGTGAAGGGCTGGTGTGCGCGCTGACCGGGCCGGGGCGCGTGCTGATGCAGACGCGCTCGGAAGAAGCCTTCCTCGGCTGGCTGCTGCCCAAGCTGCCGAAGGGGTCGAATTAACCGGGTAGGTTTGCTGTCGGGACATGCCGCCGCCGTGTCCGTTTTGTTTTGTGAATAATACTATCGGGGCGAACCGGCGGTTCGCCCCTACAGAAACGTCTCATCCTGCCGGCGAACTACACTTCGAGTATCCCCGGACGGCGCACGGTCTGGCCTTTCACTTCGACTTCGATCATCGGCCAGCCGTCCGGCGCGGCGGTGACGATCTCAAAACCATCGTTTGTGACCAGAATCGTATCCTCCGACTTGCAGCCGACGATGGACGGATTCCACGCCAGCGCCTGATATTCCCGGATCAGCGTGCCGTCGCCCGGCCCGGCGATACGCTCCCGCGCGATGTAACCGGCCAGCCCGCCCTGATGATGCAGCTTCCACTGGTCGGTTTCGCCCTGTTCGTGATAGGCCGCCAGGATGTCGCTGAAGGCGTCGCCCAGCGTGCGCCCCGGCTGGCTGGCGACCATCGCCGCCGCGTCAATATAAGCGACCTTACGCGCCTTCGCCGCCAGGTCGGCGGGCAGCGCGCCGAAGTACGCCAGCCGCGTGCCGGATACGATCAGGCCGCCGCGCCGCATACACACCACGATCATGGCGTATTTGTCCAGGCGTTTCATGGTCGGCAGCGGGTGGCGAAACTGGCTGATGCGCTCGTCCGTACCAATCAGGTTAACCACCGCCAGCCCGCCCCGCGCGCGGCAGGCCGCATCCAGCCGCGCCGCTAACTGGTATTCCGTATCACCGGGGCGCGCTGCGCGAACGGCCTCATCCAGCGCGGCGGCGGCGTCCCGCCCCAGCGCGCGCAGGCGCTCCTGTTCACCTTCGGTCAGCACGCAGCGAAGCTGCTGAATCTCGGCTTCGACGGCGTTATCGTCGGTCAGCAGATGCGGCAGATGCGGCAGATTGTCCTGGTGCCAGGGGCACTCGGCGTAATCAAAACCGAAGTCCTGCAGCCGGTCTTCGGCCTTCAGCCGTGTGGCTTCGATATTGGTGGTGTAGACGAGGCGTTTGTCCGGCGTGACGAGGATGCTGTACGCGCCGCTTTCGCTGTCGGTGGGGATGCTGGCGTCCGCCCCGGCAGTAAACCAGGCGAGGTTGCGCGTGCGCCGCAGCCACAGCCCATCGGCCTGATGGTGGTGCAGCACATCGCGCAGGCAGTTATGTTTAAAGTTAATCTCGTCAAGGCGATTCATATATTCCCCCCAAAGTTTTATATTCGGCGTACCGGCCACCTGTGATATGATTAAAATAGCACAAGTTTCAAGGGGACGATTATGCCGGAGAAATCCGATTTAACCCAATCCAAATCCGTCCAGGATTTCCTCAAAGCTGTCTATGCCCTGCAGCCGCAGATGGAGCGTGTTTCGACCAATGCGCTGGCCGACATCCTCAACGTGCAGGCACCGTCCGTGACCGATATGGCGCAGCGGTTGGTGACCGCCGGGCTGCTGGACTATGAGCGTTACAAAGGCGTGCTGCTGACGCCGGAAGGCGAAGCCCTCGCGCTGAAAGTGATCCGCCGCCACCGCTTGATCGAGCTGTATCTCGTGACCGAACTGGGTTACGCGCTTCAGGAAGTCCATGCCGAAGCCGAAAACCTGGAACACGCGGTATCCGACCAGTTCATTGAGGCGATTGCCGCCAAGATGGGCAACCCGGAAATAGACCCACACGGCGACCCGATTCCGCATGAGGATGGCACGATCATCCGGCGCGACCTGCACCCGCTGACGGAATGGCCGCTGGAACGACCGGCGGCGGTATCCCGCATCAAGACCGACAGCCGCGAAATGCTGGAACATATCCTCGACCGGGGCTTTAATCTCGGCTCGCAGGTGATGGTCATGGCGCGTGACCCATTCGAGGGGCCGGTGACGACCGTCGTGGACGGCGAACAGCGTGTGGTCGGGCACAACGTCGCTTCCTGTATTCTGGTGGAAAGCGGCAGCGACGGCCATGAATGAGGGGACGACAGGCGACGCGCTGTTAGCGTGGCGCGCCGAGTTCCCGATTTTAGAGCAGGCCACTTACCTCATCAGTAATTCGCTGGGGGCGATGCCGCGCGGCGTGTACGACCGCCTGCGCGACTATGCCGACACCTGGGCCACGCTGGGCGTGCGCGCCTGGGGCGCCGGCTGGTGGGACTTAAAACGCGCGGTGGGTGATATGATCGCGCCGCTGCTGGGCGCGCCGCCCGGCAGCGTTCTCGTCCACGAAAACGCCAGCATCGCCGCCAGCATCCTGTACAGCGCGCTGGATTTCAGCGATCCGCGCCGGAATAAAGTCGTCATCTGCGATCAGGATTTCCCCTCTGACGTTTACACGTTACGGCGGATGCTGCCGCCGCATATGGAAGTGGTCATGGTTCGCAGCCGCGACGGTGTGACCATAGACACGGATGATCTGCTGGCCGCGATTGACGACCGCACGCGGTTGGTATCCCTCAGCCATGTGCTGTTCCGCAGCGCCTATATCCTGCCCGCCGCCGCGCTGGTGGCAAAGGCGCATCAGGTCGGCGCACAGGTGCTGCTCAACGGCTATCACAGCGTTGGCATCATTCCGGTGGATGTCACCGCGCTGGCGGTGGATTTTTACATCGGCGGCACGCTGAAGTGGTTATGCGGCGGGCCGGGCGGGGTGTTCCTGTACGTGCGGCCTGACCGGCTGCCGGCGCTCAATCCCCGGATTACCGGCTGGTTCGCGCACCGGCAGCCGTTCGCGTTTGACATCGAACAGTTTGACCTGCGTGACGACGCCTACCGGCTGGCGAATGGCACGCCGGGTATCGCTTCGCTGTACGCGATACAGCCCGGCGTGGAGATTATCACGCAGGTGGGCGTGGCCGCCATCCGTGAAAAGTCGCTGCGGCAGACGGCACTCGTTATCGCGCTGGCCGACCGTCTGGGCTACGCCGTACAGTCCCCGCGTGACGCCGCCAGCCGCGCCGGTACGGTCACGGTGCGGCCTGACCATGCTTACGAAGTCTCGCGGGAACTGCTGGCGCGGGGTTTCGTGATTGATTACCGCGAAGGCGCGGGAATTCGCATCGCGCCGCACTTCTATAACAGCGATACTGAAATCGAAAACACCCTGCAAGCGATGGCGGACATTCTGGCCGACGGGAGCTGGCAGCGCCACGCGCGGGAGCGCAGTTTCGTCACGTAACTGGTGGACGCGGCACGCGCCCCCGGCAGATTTGACCGATACTTTTAGACGGGCAGCACCGGCAGCGGCAGGCGCGCCGTTTCCCGCAGCACCTGCACGATGGCGTCATGAATCAGGCCGTTGCTGGCGACCATCGCCTCGCCGCTGTAGGCCAGCAGCGAATCCTGGCCGTCGTAATCGCTGATGCGCCCGCCGGCTTCCTGCACGCACAGCAGCCCG
>JARKOK010000540.1 GCA_029975765.1 Aggregatilineales bacterium | reverse complement strand
CCTACACCCCGGAACTGGCGCGGCAGCTTCTGGCCGAAGCCGGCTTCGACGCCAGCCAGCCGATTGAGGTTGTCACCTACTACGACAGCCAGTTCCATTCGGACGCGCTGGCGGCCATCCAGGCGTTTCTGAGCGATGTGGGCATCACGATCACCCCGGTTCGCCAGGACGTACCGACCTACAACAGCTACTTCTATACGGGTGAACGCTGGACGATCTCGTATCGCGGTGTGGCCGCCGGTCTGGCGAATTTCCCCTTCCCGTTCTACGAAGTGGGCGGCCAGCCGACGACCGATGGCAAGCCGTTGAGCGGCGGCACGTATGACGAAATGATTGACCTGCTGTCGAAGGCCCGCGTCGAAGGCAACGAAGATGCCTATGTGGGACTGATTCAGGACATCTGCCGCTTCCAGAACCAGAACGCCACTGAAGGTTATATGTGGACGGCGATCCGCTTCGGTGTCGCCTCCAGCAAACTCCAGGACTTCTACTGGTTCCCGGGGCCTGGCGGCGGCCCGTATGAAGATCACCCTGAGCTGTGGTCTGTGAGTGGTTAAGTCGCCAGCATGTTGTGTTCGAGGGGGCATTCCATCCGGGATGCCCCCGAAAGAGACGCATAACCGATGCTCAAATATATCCTGCGCCGGCTGTTAATCAGTATTCCGGTTTTTATCGCCATTACGGTCATTATTTTTGGCCTGATTGAAATTGCGCCGGGCGACATCACCGACTACTTCATTCGCCCGGAACTGAACATGACGAATGAAGCAGAAGATGCCATTCGCGCGCGGTTCGGGCTGGATCAGCCGATTCTGGTGCGGTACGGCAACTGGCTGCTGAATGTGCTGCGCGGTGATTTTGGCTACCGCTACACCAACGGCCAGCCGGTTCTGGCAACCATCTCGCAGCGATTGAGCGCCACCGTGCTGCTGGCCGGAACGGCGCTGGCGATTGGCACGGTGGTCGGGGTGTCGCTGGGGATTTTCACCGCCTTACACCAGTACTCGTTCTGGGATTTCCTGCTCACCGGGGTATCATTCCTCGGCATTTCCATCCCGTCATTCGTCGCCGGGATCATCTGCCTGTACATATTTTCGATCAATCTGGGCTGGTTTCCGTCGGGCGGGATGCGCCCGGTTTCGCAGGAGCCAACGCTGCTCACGACGTTACACCATCTGGCGCTGCCATCCCTCATTCTCAGCCTGTGGCCGATTGCCAACTTCATGCGTTACACCCGCTTCAGCATGTTGGAAGTCATCCGGGCGGATTACGTGCGCACGGCGCGCGGCAAAGGGATGCGCGAACGCCGCATCACCTGGCGGCACAGTTTCCCCAATGCCATGCTGCCGGTGATTACGCTGCTCGGCCTGAGCCTGCCGACGCTGGTCGTGGGCGCGGTCTTTACCGAAACGATCTTTAGCTGGCCCGGTATGGGAACGCTGTATCTGGAAGCCGTGAACGGGCGCGACGTGCCGCTGCTGATGGGCATGAATCTGGTGATCGCGCTTGTGGTTCTGGCGGCAAACCTGCTGACCGACATCGCCTATGCTTTAGCCGATCCCAGGATTCGTTATGACTGACCAAACCCGGCAGGAACCGAACCCATCAGTCTCCTTAAGGAACGAGAAAAAAGCCCGGCGGGATGATAATCGCATTCTGCGCCGTTTTCTGCGCAACCGCGCCGCCGTCTTATCCGTGATTCTGCTGGGGGTGATCGTGGCGATGACCATTGGCGCGCCGCTGATCCAGCGGTATAACAGCGATCAGATTGATCTGCGCGCCCGTTCGTCCCCGCCGGACAGCACCCACTGGTTAGGCACGGATCGTGTGGGCCGCGATGTGTGGAGCCGCCTGCTGAACGGCGGTCAGGTGTCCCTCATCGTGGGGTTCGGCGCGACCATCGTCTCGACTCTGATCGGCACGGTGTTAGGAGCGATCTCCGGTTACTATCGCGGCTGGGTGGATATGCTGGTCATGCGTATCACCGATGTGTTCATGACGTTTCCCAGCATCATCATCATGCTCACGCTGGCCGCCATGTTACCCCGCAGCGTGTGGACGATTGTGTTCATCATCGGCGGCTTAAGCTGGACAGGCACAGCGCGGATGGTTCGCAGCCAGGTGCTGTCCATTCGTGAAATGGATTATATCACGGCCTGCCGCGCGCTGGGTTATACCAACACCCGCATCGTCATCGTACATATTCTGCCGAACCTGTTCGGCTCGCTGGTGGCGCTGGTGACGTTTGCCATCGGTTCCGCCATTCTCACCGAGGCCGGTCTGAGCTTTCTGGGGCTGGGTGTGCCGCCGCCGACACCCAGTTGGGGCAACATGCTGGAAGCCGCGCGGAATCTCGACATCCTGCGAAATGTTCCCTGGATGTGGACGCCCCCGGCGATCATGCTGGTGCTGACGGTGCTGGCGGTGAATTTCATCGGCGATGGTATCCGTGACGCGGTTGACCCGCGCATGGTCATTTAGTCATCCTGTGAAGGGAAGAAGGTCATCTGTATGCGTGGACAAACGCTGCGCGTCCGGCTGCATGCCGGAGAACGCGTGTACGGCATTGCGATGGAAGGTTTTGGACAGCCGCGCTGGCCGGCCTATTTCGCTGCCGCCGGGATGGATTTTGTCTGGCTGGAGAGCGAACATGCCCCCAACAACCGGGAGATAATCGCGTGGGCGGCCCAGTTATACGCCGCGCACAACATCGCGCCGCTGGTACGCATCCCGGAAATTTCGGCGACGCGGGCGGCGATGGCGGTGGATGCTGGCGCGCACGGTGTTATCGCGCCGTATGTCGAAACGGTGGAGCAGGTGAAGGCGCTGGTTGGCGCGGTCAAGTACCGCCCGCTGAAAGGTGAGGCGCTCGCCCGCGCGGTCAAACAGGGCGAGTTCCCCAATGCGGAAACCCGCACCTATCTGGAGCAGTACAACGCCGATGCCAACCTGATTATCATGATTGAAAGCCCTGCCGGCGTCCGAAATCTGCCGGCTTTACTGGCGGTACCGGGCGTGGATGCTGTGCTGATCGGCCCGCACGATCTCACGGTGTCACACGGCATCGCCGAACAGTACGATCACCCACTGTTCGTCGAAACCGTCGAACGGATTATCAGCATTTCGCGGGCGCACAGCATCGGCGTGGGGATGCACTTTATCTCCGGCACGCTGGACTGGGCAGTGCAGTGGGCGCAGAAGGGTTTTAACTTCATCAGCTATCGCGGCGACACGCTGTTCGTGGCACGCGGGATTCAGGGCGAACTGCACGCCCTGCGCGCCCAACTGGACGGCACGCCGCCAGCCGGCGACCCTGATAAAGTGGGCGCCGCCGGTCATATTCACTACACAACAGGGGAAGCCTCATGACGGTTTTTAAGGGTATTTATCCGGCTCTCGTCACACCCAGCGATGCCAGCGGCGGGGTCAACATCCCGGCGCTGGAAGCCCTGGTGGATTATCTGCTGGGCAAAGGGATTGACGGGCTGTATATCGGCGGTACGACCGGCGAAGGCATTTTTATGTCGGCGGCGGAACGGCAGACGCTGGCCGAAGTGGTTTTACACCGCATCAATGGGCGTGTTCCGGTCATCGTGCACGTCGCTGCGGTCGCCTTCGCCGACGCGAAGGCGCTGGCGCTTCACGCGGCGGCACACGGCGCGAACGGTATCGCCAGCATCATGCCGCCGATGTACAACTCGGCGGCGAGTGTCGTCGCGTACTACCGGGCATTAGCGGCAGCGACCCCCGACCTGCCGTTCTTCTCGTACATCCTCAACCCCCACCTTGATCCCGTTACAGTGATGCGCGAATTACAGTCCGTGCCCAATCTGACCGGCGCGAAGTACACCGGGCCGAATATGTACGAAATGCGGCAGATCATGGACATGAACCAGGGGAAATGGGTGATGTTCTCCGGCATGGACGAACAGTGTGTTTACGCCGCGATGATGGGCGTGGATGGCGCGATTGGTTCGACGCTGAACGTCATGCCGGGGGTGTACCGGGCTATCCGCGAGGCGGTGAAACAGGGTGATTTGCAGGCGGCGCAGACCTTGCAGCTACGGGCGAACCGGGTCACGGCGGCGATGATTGATGTTGGTTTCGGCGGCGCGCTGCGCGAAACGCTGCGTATGATCGGGATTGACTGCGGCGAGCCGCGCCTGCCCTCGCTGCCGCTGTCAGCAGAAGCGAAAGCCGCGCTGCGGCGGAATCTCGACGCCGCCGGCTTTGCCGAACTGGCGGCGCTGTAAGCCCTCAATACCCATGCCTTCATTTCTCCGACACTTTTAGTAGTTGGCACTGTCCCCACCCCTAAATCCCCTCCCCGCTGTGCAGGGAGGGGACTTCCAGACCGGCTATGGCCTTTCTTGCACCCCCTCAGCCATACAATGGGGAGGGGGGTGGGGATCAACAACAGCTTAAAACTGTGGGAAAGTAAAATCCCCATGCCAGAGTAGGGGCGCACGGCGGTGCGCCCCTATGTCCAGCCGGGAAATAGTGTTACACCCCATCCTCGCCGCCGGTCAGCCAGTCCAGCGTGAAGCGCACAAACGTGAGGCCGCCGGTGTTGCCGCGTTCATACAGCAGGCCAATGCCACAGCCTGGCAGCGCCACCAGATCGCTGTAAGCAGCGGGGCCGCGCTCGATCACCCGGCTGTACGCCCAGGTCTGCCCTTCGTCGTAACTCAGGCGCACCGTCAGATGAACACGGGCGCGGGGATGGGCGGGGTTGGCGAACAGCAGGCGGCTTTTTTCGCCGTATTCCGCCTGATCGCTCCACGTATACCGCAGCAGCGTGGCCTGTACCGCCGGATCAACCAGCGTTTCGTCATGGACTGTGGCGCTGTAATGGATAAAACCGCGTTCATCGAACGCCGCGCGGGTGATGGCGCGGCGGCCATCCGGCTGGCCGTTGATGTAAGCGCGGGTATTGATGAGTACATCGCCGTTATCCAGTTCGGCGGCGATGGCTTCGTTCAGCCCCAGGCGCGGGATAATGCCACCCATCTG
The DNA here is from genome assembly GCA_029975765.1 of Aggregatilineales bacterium. Lineage (GTDB taxonomy): Bacteria > Chloroflexota > Anaerolineae > Aggregatilineales > Phototrophicaceae > CFX2. Next base: position 560 of record JARKOK010000540.1, on the reverse strand, counting down.
CCAGGTATCACCACAGTCATCCGTCCAGAAGGTGTAATTTTCCGACTCAAAAATGCTGCGCTCGCCGCGTGTGAGACTGCCGGCGAAGAACATCCGCCCGCGTGTATGCGCCGCGCGGCGCAGTTGAATCGCGTGTCCCTGCGCCGGTATCTGAATCCGCCAGTCGTGTGTCTGATTGTCGGGCAGCGCCGCCGCCGGGCAGATGGCCGCGTAAGCTGGATTAAACGGCCGGTGAACCCACGCCGTGATGTCACGCGGGGCGCTCCATGTCGCACCGTGATCGTCGCTGGTGACGCACATCGCCCGGCTGAGTCCCACGCCGCGCGCGATGTCCCACTCCGACTGATCGGCGGCGCGGAATACGACAACGACACGCCCCGTGCCATAGACCTCATCCACCACCGGCGAGGCATTCATATTCACAAAACCGGGAACGGCAGCGACCACCGTCAGCGGTGACCAGCTTGCACCCTGATCGGCGCTGCGCTTGCAGACGATATGAATCGTGCCGGTTGAATCGCTGCATGATTCCAGCCGCGCCTCGGCAAACGCCAGCAGAT
>JARKOK010000537.1 GCA_029975765.1 Aggregatilineales bacterium | reverse complement strand
TTCGCCCTGCTCGTCCAGGCCCCGGCGCTGGCGCAGGAAGCCACCCCTGAACCGCTGACATCAGCGGCGCCCATAGACCCGCCCTTCCTGGCGGAGTTCTATGAGGCATGGGTCGGTTCTGCCCATGCGCTGGCCGTTGCCGAAGCGTTTGTCCACTGGGACGCTGAAGGGGAAATCCCCGAAAGCTGCGCCAAGTGTCAGTCAACGCCCGGCTTTCAGGATTTCTTAGGGGTGGATGATACCGACTTCGGCGTGGTGGATCATCCCGCGCCCATCGGCACCACCATCACCTGCGATGCCTGCCACAACAGCGTCGCTTCCGTCATGACCAACGTGGTCTTCCCCTCTGGCGTGGAAGTTGTTGACTCCAGCGGCACGGCACGCTGTATGCAGTGCCACCAGGGGCGCGCCTCGACCGAACAGGTTAACGCCGCCCTGACGGACGCCGGCATCGAAGATGGCAACGTGGTGAGTGCCGACCTCGGTTTCATCAACATTCACTACTATGCCGCAGCGGCCACGCTGTTCGGCGGTGAAGTACACCGCGGCTACCAGTACGTGGGCACATCGTTCCAGCCGTAGAACTTCCTCGTCGCCGGCTACAACACCTGCGCTGTCTGCCACAACCCGCACACGCTGGAAATCATGGTTTCCTAATGTGCTGACTGCCACGAAGATGTCCGGTCAGTCAAAGACCTGCCTTTCATCCGTATGGAAGGCTCAGGTTCGGACTATGACGGCGATGGTGACACCCGCGAAGGTATTGCTGAAGAAATCGAAGGGCTTCAGGAACTGCTGTATCAGGCGATGCAGGTCTATGCTGCCGAGGTCGCCGGTACGCCGATTGTGTACGATTCACACGCCTATCCCTATTTCTTCGTGGATACCGACGGCAACGGCGAACTGGACGAGGGCGAAGCGGTCTTCCCGAACGCTTACAAAGCCTTCACCGGTAATCTGCTGAAGGCGGCCTACAACTATCAGGTCAGCCTGAAAGACCCCGGTGGGTACGCCCACAATCCGAAGTACATCATCGAACTGCTGTACGACTCGATTGAATCGCTGAATGCTCAGATCGCGGAACCGGTTGATCTGGCAGAGGCCGAACGGGATGATCCCGGCCACTTTGACGCGACGGTGGAAGCTTTCCGCCACTGGGATGCTGACGGCGAAGTGCCCGGCACCTGCGCGCGCTGCCATACCGCCGACGGGCTGCCGATCTACCTCAAGAACAGCGTCAATATCGCGTCGGAGCCGTCCGCATCGCTGACCTGCACGACCTGCCATGACAGCCTGACCGAGTTCACGACCTATATCTCCAACACAGTAACGTTCCCCAGCGGCGCGCGGCTGTCGTTTGGCGACGAAGAACCGGCCAACCTGTGCCTGAACTGCCATCAGGGACGTGAGTCCACCGTCAGCGTGAACCGCGCCATCACGACCGCCGGCGTGGGCGACGACGATGTGACCGATAAACTGACGGTCCGCAACGTTCATTACTTCGCGGCGGGCGCAACCCTGTTCGGCAGCGAAGCGATGGGCGCGTACCAGTATGCGGATAAGGACTACAACGGTCGCAACTTCCACGTGGAAGAAGCGCAGATCTGCACCGACTGCCACTACAAACACGAACTGAATATCCGAGTCAGTTTGTGCGGAGACTGCCACGACAACGTGGAAACGCAGGCCGATGTCCGGCTCATCCGCGCGGACGCCGACGATAAGGAACCGGTGGATTACGACGGCGACGGCGACACGGACGAACCGATTGCCGACGAAATCGCTTCGTTCCAGGCTGCCCTGCTGACGGCCATCCAGGCGTATGCCACTGAGACGGCGGGCGCGGCAATTGCCTACGACGCGCACTCGCATCCGTACTGGTTCATTGACACCAACGGCAATGGCACTGCCGAGACGGATGAAGTGAACGGCGGTAACCGCTATGTCGCCTGGACACCGAACCTGCTGCGGGCGGCCTACAACTACCAGTACTCGCAGAAAGACCCCGGAGCGTTCGCGCATAACCCGGACTATATTCTGCAGGCGCTGTACGACAGCCTGGAATCGATTGGCGGTGCGGACGCGGTGGCAAACTTCACCCGCCCAGCCGTGAAAGCCGATTAACGGCGCGTCCTTAAGCGCGTAACCGGTAATGCTTTCGGTCGGGTACAGCAGTACCCGACCGATTGTTTTTACGGGAAATTGAACCTCACATTTTCTGACCGCGACACGCAAAATCCGACATATACCGGTACAGCCGCCGCATCACTGCTGATCGCTTCGCCTTCGCAATAAATTTAATTCCATAAAGTACTATAATCAAAAAGCAGTTAGTACGGCATCATCGCGTTAGGCAGGTGATAGTCGGGGTTTAAATGTTGGTTCAAGGTATTTCTGCTAAATTAAGAGTGCCTTGCAAACTGTAATGTTGTATGGGAATAACTATGGTGACCTACTTTGGAGAACTGCTGCAATCGCGCGAACTGCTGATCCGCTGGATACGGCGTGAATTCGGCGTGCGTTACACCCAATCGGTGCTGGGGGTGCTGTGGGCGGTCGCACAGCCGCTGGCCCTGATGATCATATTCAGCATCGTCTTTTCTATCCTGATTCAGGTTCCGACCAATAACATCCCCTATCCGGTATTCGCCTACACCGCGCTGCTGCCCTGGACATTTTTTGCCAACGCGCTTAACTTTGCCATACCGAGTCTGGTTGGCAATTTCAATCTCGTCAGCCGCATCTACTTCCCGCGTGAAATCCTGCCGCTGGCCGCCATTATTGTCAGCTTCATTGATTTCCTGATCGCTTCGCTGGTTTTTATCGCGCTGCTGCTGTATTACCAGATTCCGCTGGGCGCGGCGGTGCTATTCGTGCCGCTGGTCGTGCTGGTGCAGTTGATTTTTACGCTGGCAATCGCTCTCATGGCCTCGGCTTTCAACGTCTTTTATCGGGATGTGCGTTTCCTCATTCCGCTGCTGCTGCAACTGTGGATGTATCTGTGCCCGATTGTGTATCCAATGGAATTAATCCCGGAGCGTTTTCGCGCGCTGTACTTTCTCAATCCCCTGGCGACGATCATTGAGACTTACCGGCGGGTAATTCTGTACGACCAGATGCCGGATTGGCCTTACTTCCTGCTGGCGGCGGCGGTTTCCCTGCTGCTGCTGGTGCTGGCGTACTACTACTTCAAGCGGGTTGAAAGCCGTTTTGCTGATCTCATCTGAACCGAATCCGCCGGTTGTAATTTACAAATATTTCATAAGTTGCAAGTATCTCGAAAGGTAATGGTAAGGCTGCCTCTTTTAGGCTTAAGGTCAGGTTTCAATGTCCATCAAGAATTATCGGATGCACCGTGACTTCAGTTATTGAGTTTCGACACGTTTCCAAACAATATCAGTTTGGACAAACCCAGACGAGCCTGCGCGAAGCCCTGGCCGGCCTGGGGCGCCGTCTGTCGCCATTCGGAAAAACCCGGCGCGAAGATCACAACTTCTGGGCGCTGCATGATGTCAGCTTTCAGGTGCAGGCGGGCGACATTCTGGGGCTGATCGGCCACAACGGCGCGGGCAAAAGCACAGCCTTGAAACTGCTCTCGCGCGTCACCAAGCCCACGTCCGGCAGCATTGTCACACGGGGCCGGCTGGCAGCCCTGATCGAACTGGGAGCCGGGTTCCATCCTGATCTCACCGGGCGCGAGAATATCTTCCTCAACGGCGTGATTCTCGGCTTAAAAGAGCGGGAAATTAAAACGCAGTTTGACAGTATGGTGGCTTTTGCCGGGCTGGAAAAATTCATTGATACGCCGGTCAAGCGGTATTCGTCGGGCATGTACGTCCGGCTGGCGTTTGCCGTCGCGGCGCACGTCCAGGCCGACCTGCTGCTGATTGATGAAGTGCTGGCGGTGGGAGATACCGCCTTCCAGCAAAAATGCCTGGATAAGATGCGCGAACTGCATACCCAGGGCGTGACGCTGGTGCTCGTTACCCATAATCTGTGGACGGTGGAAAGCTTCTGCAACCGGGCAATTCTGCTGAATCAGGGGCAGATACAGGCCGAAGGACTCCCCGGCGAGGTTATCCAGGCTTACCGGCAGAATGAGCGACAGGGGCTGGCTGCCGGGGAACCAGCCGCCGAAGCGGTTGAGGCAGAAAAGGCCAGTGGCGAAGATGAGACAACGGTTATCACGCGGGTCGAACTACTGGACAAGGATTCACACCCGCGCCAGAGCTTCGAAGCCTGGGATCGTATCACCGTTCGGGCACATTATCGCACGCTTGAACCCATCCAGAGTCCGTTTCTGATCGTCCGAATCACACGATCCGATGGTGTGGTATGCTGCCGCGCGTCCAATAATCGTGAACCACATTTTGCGGCGCGGCGGTTGGAAGGCGAAGGATGCTTTGAAGTGACCATCGGGCCGCTGCCTCTGATGCCGGACACCTACACGCTGGAGGCGCATATTGCCGACAACCAGCGGCCTGTTGTACACGCGAGTAGTTCCAAATACACCTTCCAGATCAATGGTGATCTGGGAGACCCCGGTGAAGCCGGGGTGTTCTGGGTAGACGCAGAGTGGAAAGACCCGGAGCCAATCCGTTAGCCGGTAAACACATAGTGAGCGCAGCGAGAGCCGATCATGACCTTTCGAATTAAAGTACAGGATGTTGAACTAAGCCGCCCCATCCCCAATTTTGACGGGCTGGAGGGTTATCACCAGTTGCAGTGTACGGTACGCTGGCATGGCACGCCGATTGCCTCGCTGCGCCTCCCGGTTCGCAGTGGCCGCTGCTCCGGCCAGGACATCCTGGACACCATCCTGGACAAACACTTCGGCGCCGTCATCTTTTACCTGCTGAATCAGGCGCTGGCTTCGCCGCTCGATTCGGCAAAGGTTGATCTGGAACAGTTCTTAAACACGCCGCCGATCCCGTACGACGGCCCGTACCCTCAGGTGACCGTCGCCGTCTGCACCCGCGACCGCACGGAGCATCTTAAGCTGTGCCTGGAAGCTCTGATGCAGCTCGACTACCCGGCGCTGGATGTGCTGATCGTGGATAATGCTCCGCAGACCGATGCGACCAAACGCCTCGTCGAACAGTATCCATCGGTGCGGTATGTGTGTGAACCGCGTCCGGGGCTGGATTGGGCGCGCAATCGAGCCATTCTTGAGGCACACGGCGACCTGATCGCCTTCACCGATGATGATGTTATTGTTGATGCTGGCTGGGTGAAAGCCCTGGCGCGCGTGTTTGTTGAAAATTCAGAAGTCATGTGTGTCACCGGCCTCACGGTGCCGTTTGAGATCGAAACCGAAGCCCAGTATCTGTTCGAACTCTACGGCGGTTTCAGTCGCGGTTATGAACGTAAGTGGTTCCATATTGACCGGGATAATGGCGAAGAAGCAGGATTCAGTTATGGTGGCGCGGGGCGGTACGGCGCGGGGGCTAACATGGCCTTCCGCCGCAGCATCTTTGACCAGATTGGCCTGTTCGACCCGGCGCTGGATGTCGGAACCGTCACCAACGGCGGCGGGGATCTCGAAATATTCTTTCGTGTGCTGAAGGAAGGTTACACGCTGGTATATGAACCATCCATGCTGGTGCGCCACCGCCACCGCCGCGAATACGCCCCCACCCACAAACAGCTTCTCAACAACGGCATTGGCCTGTATTCGTATTTCGCGCGTGAACGGCAGTATTACCCGGATGCGCGCAAGGGGTTTCAAAAACTGGGACGGTACTGGCTGCGCTGGTGGAATGTGCGGCGCTATCTGATTTCGCTGTTCCGTCCAACCATGTTTCCGCGTGATCTCATCTGGGCGGAATTAAAAGGCTCGTTGATCGGTATCTTCGGCAGCCGCTATCAAAAAGCGGTGCGCCGGGCAGCAGAGATTGAAGCGCAGTTTGGCCCGCAGGTGTCAGAAACGATACCAGACCGTGAAACGCGCCCGCGTCCCCAACCCCAGACGGGACACAATCATCAGATCACTATCCGTTCGCTCGATCTGACGCAGCCCATGCCGGACATCACCGATGCGTCCGAGTTCGCCAGTGTTCACCTGGTCGTAACGGCGGCGAACAAGATGCTGGGAATGGTGCAGATTCCAAACAAATACCAGCCGATTTCGGCAATGCGGCTGCGGCATGAAATTGTCACCCAGCTTAATATGCGGGTACTGGTACGCGATGCCCGGACCGCACCGGACCGGCTGTGGACTGCCCTGCGCGCGCTGGCGGATACTCACTTTACGGTCGAGGATGCGGGAAGCCGCCTGAGCGGAGAACTGCCCGACCATATCATGGTATCGGTCGTGGTGGCGACCTATGACCGGCCAGATGATCTGGAGGACTGTCTCCGGCATCTGACGCGGCAGCAGACCAGGCGCCCGGTTGAAATCATCATTGTTGATAACCATCCTGAATCGGGTCTGACACCGCCGGTAGTCGCCCGGTTCCCCGGTGTGATCCTGGTTCCAGAAAGCCGGAAGGGCGCGACCTTTGCGCGGAACGCTGGTATCCAGGCGGCCAGAGGCGAAATCATTGTCACGACGGACGACGACATCGTAATGCCGGAATACTGGCTGGAAAATCTGGTGGCGCCGCTAGACCGGGCAGACGTGATGATGGTTACCGGCAACTTTATGCCGCTGGAAGTCCGAACGCCGGCGCAGATGGCCTTTGCCAGTTATGACAATATGGGGCGCGGCGACAAGCGCCTGGAGGTAGACGGGCAGTGGTTTGAATCCTTCCGCCGCCGCGCGGTGACAACCTGGCGGCTTGGTGGCACCGGTAACGCCGCCTACCGCGCTTCGCTGTTTCGTGACCCCAAAGTGGGGTTAATGGAAGAAATCCTGGGGGCCGGCGTTCCAACCGGCACGGGCGAAGACATCTACTTTTTCTACAAGGTGCTCAGGGCGGGGTATAAAATCGTGTACGAACCCTCCGCTTATGTCTGGCACAAATACCGCCCGGACATGGCCGCCTTCAAGCGGCAGCTCTATAACTACAGCAAGGGGCATGTGGCTTACCATCTGATTACCGTTTTTCGGGATGGCGATTTACGCGGGCTGGTGCAGCTATTGTACGTTCTGCCGCGCTGGCGGCTGCAGCAGGTGGCTGGCCGGTTGCTGCGGCGCAGCGGGCAGCCGCTTGGCCTGACGTGGCTGGAAATCAAGGGCAACCTTACCGGCCCCTGGTCGCTCTGGCAGGCGAAGCGTCATGTCCGGCGTGAGAATCGCCGGCACAGCCTTCGGACGAATGACGGCAGCGCCCCGGCGGCGCCGCTGCTGCCGGAATCAGAAAATATCTAGGTAGGAGAGGGTCTGAGACCCTCCCCTACGGGGACGGAATTTATCGGGGCGGCCCGCCGGGGAGCACACACCGGCGTCCCCTACGGCTATCGTCATTATCCTATGAGCCAGAGAGTACAGCGTGCTAGCAGTTTCTGATACAACACCCAATCCAACCCAGTATACGCTGTCCAGCCGGCTGCACGACCGGCGGCTGCACCTCGGACTGTTATTGGCATGTATTCTGGTGGGATTCATGCTGCGCATCGAAGTGGTGAGAAACTGGAATGTTATCCAGCCCGACAGCCCGGAACGCCTGGTGGGAGATGAACCCGGATACGATAACATTGCGCGTGAGCTGTTACTTGGCTACGGGTTTACCTGGCCGGGGCGCGTCCCGCTGTATTCTGTCTGGCTGGCGCTGGTCTATTATATGGGCGGCGGCTCGTATAATTTTGCGGCCTACGCTCAGGCAATCGTCAGTGTTCTGGCGATTCCGCTGGTATACGTTTTAGGCAGCCGACTGTTCAACTCGCTGGCAGGTATCGCTGCCGCCCTGCTGGCAACGATCAGTTACGTACTGATTTTCCTGACGTTCCGCATATTAAGCGAAAACCTGTATATACCGGCGCTGCTGCTGGTGATGATTACCCTGTGGGATGCTATGCAGAAACCCACCCTGCGCCGGTTTCTTATTGCCGGGGTGCTGCTAGGCGTAAGCAATCTGATACGCCCTACCCTGCTCCTATTCCCGGTGGTCATCATCCTGCTGCTGTGGTTTCGGCTGAATAAACGCCAGGCTATTCGTTATGGCATCGTTTATCTTGCAGCCTCGGTGCTGGTGGTCACGCCTTGGGTTATCCATAACTATCTACGGTATCAGGCCTTCTTTCCACTTCAGACCAGTAATGCGATTTTATGGCAGGGCAGCCCGGAATACTATTATCTCGTCAAACATCAGGGCTATACCTATATGCAGGTGTGGAGTGAGATACTCTATGGTCCAGGTTGGGAGGAGCGCGACCCGACCAGCATTGAAGGCGACCGTTACTGGACAACACGCGCATTGGACTCCATCAGCAGCGACCCGCTGACCTATCTCCGGTATGCGGCTGAAAAAGTGGTCACGTTCTGGGTTGGAGACCCTAACGCAGATTGGGACAACACCTATATTTTCAACTATCGCGCGCTTCGCAGCGCCGGGTTTCCGCGTGAAGAAGCCATACAATATATGATTGCGCTGTTTTTACCCGTTGTGGCGCTGGGAGCCGGAATCATGCTGTATGATCGCTTCAAACATCTGCTTCCCCTGTATGCGCTGCTGGGCTATTTTACGCTGCTTCATGCAGCTACTCATGCTGAAGCCCGCCTGAGCGCGCCGCTCCAGACTTTTCTCTTTATCCTGATTGCGGGAGCGATGGTTAAAGTATTCGACCGGAGAAGTTCCAAAAGACAGGAGACGGCGGCTTGAAAGTCTCCATCGTAATTTCCACCTACAATCGCTCAAACCTGCTGCGGGAAGCCGTTGAGAGCGTGCTGGCACAAACCTATTCCCCGCTGGAAATCATCGTGGTTGACGATGGTTCAACCGACGATACGGCGGCGGTCATGGCGGCTTATGCCGGTCGGGTGCAGTACATCCGGCAGGACAACGCGGGGGTATCGGCGGCGCGCAACCGGGGGCTTGAGGCGGCGCAGGGGGATTTGATCGGCTTTCTGGATGATGATGACAGCTTCCTGCCGCAGAAAATCGAACGGCAGGTCGCCCTGCTGGCGGCGCAGCCTGAACTGGGTCTGGTACACTGCCGTTATTACATCATGGGCAGTGATGGCACCTATCTGAGTAAGGTTGGTCTGCTGCCATCCGGCGAGGTGCTGGAGCAGTTGGTATGCCAGAATTTCCTATGGATGAGCGGGCCGCTGATTCGCCGTGAATGTCTGGAAGCTGCCGGCGGTTTCGATCCGGCGTTATCGTCCGCCGCCGATTACGATTTGTGGGTTCGGATAGCGGGAGCAGGTTATCCGTTTGGCTGCGTGCAGGAGCCGGTCGGGGCTTACCGGGTTCATGCCAACAGCATGGTTACCAACATGGCCTTGACCGAGCGGGAAGTTTTAATATCGCTGAACCGATTTTTCGCCCATACAGACCTGCCCATCCAGCTCCAGCATCGCGCTTATGCGACGTGGTATTTCTGGTTCAGCCGCCGCTACTACGCCCTGGACAGCAGTGAGGATGGTCGTCGCAGCCTGGCCGAAGCCCTGCGCCTCTACCCGGCGCTGCTCGAAGACCGGGCAGGTTTCCTGGAGATGTTATGTATCGAGGCGCTGGATGTGCGCGTCACTGAACCGTTTGCGTTCATTCACCGGGTGTTTGAGAATTTGCCTCCCGCTGCCGAAACGATCCGTTCAGCCCGCGATTACGTCCTGAGCCGGGTGCATCGAGGGGTTGCGCTGCGGCTGTATGCTCGCGGGGCGTTCGCAGCGGCCCAGGCTCAGATGGCTGAGGCTATCCGGTTGCATCCGGCCATGCTCGATCAGCCCGATGACTTCGCGCGAGCCTGTGTGGACTGCGCCGTAGGGCTGCCGGCAACCAGCGAGTCGTATATCCGGGATGTGCTGTCTCATCTGCCGACAGAGGCGGCCTCCTTTCAGGCGCTGCATGGCCGCCTGATCAGCGATCTGGCGGTTGCTCGCGCTTTCGAGCATTACCATAACGGAAACCGCGACGAAGCCGGGCGTAAGATGCTTCACGCTTTACGCCACCGCCCATCCTGGGCGAAGAACCGGGGGGTGCTGGCCGTGCTGGCAAAATCGCTGCCGGATGTCATCGTTCGACGGAGGGAATGAAAACGATGCCGCGCGTTTCGGTCGTTATTCCCTGTTACAACCAGGGCCAGTATATCCGGTCAACGCTGGACAGCGTTCTGGCGCAGACCTACAACGACGTTGAAATCATCGTCGTAGATGATGGCTCGACCGACGACACGCGCGACCAGTTAACCTCGTACCTGGAACGCATCCAGTATATCCGCCAGCCGAACAAGGGACTTTCTGGCGCGCGCAACACCGGGTTTCAGGCGTCGAGTGGTGAATACGTCCTGTTTCTGGACAGCGATGACCGGCTGCGCCCAGACGCGCTGGCGCTGATGGTCGCCTGCCTGGAACAACATGGTGACTGCGGGCTGGTGTACTGTGCCTGGCAGCAAATCAGTTCCGACGGCCAGCGCGTGCTGGGAGAGGTGCATCCAGGCCACCAGGGGGATGTTCTTAAAAAGCTGCTGCTGCGTGAATTTTTCTTTTTTTCCAGCGCCGCGCTGCTGCGCCGGCCAGCCCT
>JARKOK010000533.1 GCA_029975765.1 Aggregatilineales bacterium | reverse complement strand
CATCTCTTCGGTGCGCTTGCGCTCGATCACCAGGGCGATCTGGCGAGAGACAAAGGTTAAAATGTCCTGATCGCGCTCAGTGTAACGCAGGTTTTGCTGGTAGGTTTGCACCACCAAAGCCCCCAGGATCTTGCCGTCCCCGCGGCGCAGGGGCACGCCCAGCCAGTCCACCGAATCGGCGCCCTTTTGCTCCACCTCGCCTGCGGCCACCAACTGTTCAAACACTTCGGGGGTGGCCAGCAGCGGGCGGCCGGAGCGAATCACATATTCGGTCAGCCCGCGGCGGATGCGCTGCGGTTCGGGGGTGCTGTCAAATTCATCCACAAAGTAGGGGAAGTAAATCTGCTCATTTTCCTCATCCAGCAAGGCAATATAGAAATTGTCCGCCGGAATCAGGTCGCTGACGATGGTGTGCACCGCAAAGTAGAGCTGATCCAGGTTCTCCACCAGGTTGACCGTCTCGGAAATACGGTAGAGGGTCTGTTCCAACTGCTCGGCCCGTTTGCGCTCGCTGACGTCGCTGAGCGAAATTTGCAGGGCCGGCCGTCCCTGGTAATCAATGGGCATCACCACCAGTTCCACCCAGGCTTCGTTCGGCGCCAAAAAGGCTTTGCGGCGCGAAGGCAGCACATCCACTTCTACTTCCGGCTCCCCGCTCTCGCCAAAGCTGCGCGTCACCCACATTTCCCTCCGTAAGTGATAATCTCCGTCCAGCAGGTCCAGCGCCTGGCGGAAGATCTCCACACGCGCATCCAGGGGCAAATCTAACCGCGCCAGAATTTCATCCGCCGAAATCTGGCTGACATCCTCGCGAAACAGGCGCGCGCGCACAATGGCGGCCTGGTTGGCAAACACCACTCGCCCGGCCTGCAGAATGACCATCTCCTGCGGCGACTGATCAACCAGGGCCTGATAAGCTTCCTCGGCCAACTTGCGGTCGGTGATGTCCTGTCCGCCGCCGTAGAACACCAGCGGCGCGTGATTTTCGGGGTCGCGCAGGATCTGGCTGTGATGGCGCAGCCAGCGCAATTCTCCGCTGCGGGTGTAGATGCGAAATTCGTCGGCCCCAGGGTCACCGTTAAAGGCACGTTCGCGCAGACGGCCCATTTTGGAGACATCTTCGGGATGGAGCAGATAACGCCAGCCGCCCATTTCCAATGCCTCTTCCAGGGTGTAGCCGGTGATGCGCTGGAACGAATCGGTGACCCATTCCACATGGGCTTTGCCGTCTGGCCCAATGCGGAATGAATAGGCGTAATCTGAAACCAGTTCAGAAATACCGCGGTAGCGCTCTTCCGATTGGCGCAGGCGAGCTTCGGCCTCTTTTTGTTGAGTGATGTCGCGCAAAGAGAGCAAGGTGGCGGGCTGTTGTTCCCAGGTCAGCGCAGCGCGCCGCATTTCCGCCAGGGCGTGCATCTGCCCCCCAGCCCACACCTCCACCGTCTGGCCGTCCGGCAGCGTGCGGATGCGCCCTTCCAACCCGCTGCCGATCAGCGCATCGGCGGTGCTGTCAAACAGACGCAAGGCTTCCGGGTTGGCAAACAGCACGCGCCCATCCGCCGCCAAAATGAGCATGCCCTCAGAGTTTTTCTCAATCACCAGGCGCAAATCGTTCAGGGTGCGGCTGCGTTCCACCGCCATGCGTTGCCGCTCATAGGCGTAGCGCAGCGAGCGGATCATCAGGGTGCGGTTGAGTTCTTTTTTCTGCAGAAAATCTTCGGCCCCCTGGCGCACGGCCTGCCAGGCAAAAGCATCATCGTCCACAGAGGAAAGAACCACAACGGCCGCAGTTGGGGCGCACCGCCGCACTTCGTGCACGGCTTCCAGGCCGTTGCAGCCGGGGATATCCAGGTCAACGATCACAATGCTGAAATCGCCCTGAGACAGGCGCTGTAACCCCTCTTCAAAAACGCCGCACACTTCCATCTTCAGCGGGAGAATATCCTCACCCACCCCGGCCAGTAAACCTTCCACCAGAGTAAAGCCCCCGCGCTTCATCTGAATCAAAAGTGCGTTCATGCGCCAACCTGGTGCTGCATGAATTTAAATCGTGCGCTGCCCCGCATCCAGCCAAAGGCCTTCAACCGCCAAAACCCCATCCGCGCTGACCCTTTCTACCAACAAAGAAAAATGCGTTTCAGGCGAAGATTTTCGCCGCTTAACTGCCAGGCTGTCCGGTCACCCAGGTTTCCAGCCAATCTTGCCGCAGCACGGGGTCAAATTCCACGATGCGGTGCGTGGCCACCCCGGCCTGCAGATAGGGATCTTGATTGAAAAAAGCCTCCATTTCTTCGCGCGATTCGGCCCGCCCCACGGCGATCCCGCCCACGCGCGGAACCTGAGGCCCCGAAAGCAGCAAAAGTCCGCGGTCGTAGCCCCCGCGTAAAAAAGCACGGTGCGCTGCCACCACCTGACTCAAGGCTTCCGCTGGAACTGTATTGGTGATCTCAATCAAAAAGTGCTTCATAGCCCATCCCAGGAAGGATGATCCACACCACCATTATAAAAGAAACCAGAGCCTCACTGCGCCTCAGCCGCAGCCTAACCATCCACCTTACCAGATTGTAAGGGGCAGCACAGATGAGCGCGCCGCCCAATAGGGCTATTCCCAGCGCAGCCGCGCCAGCCGCTCTTCAGCCCGCGCACGCAAATTCTGGGTGTCATACAAAGCCCCAAACTGCTCCAGGGCAAACGAGGCCGCCACCGCGCCATAGCCCCCAGCCTGACGCAAACTGCCGGTCTCAGCCAGTCCCACAATAAACCCGCCGCAATAGGCGTTGCCCGCCCCGGTAACATCCACCACCCGCGCCGCCGGGGCCACCGGAACCGGAAGGACAGGGACCTCCGCGCTGCCCACCAGGCTGCCCAGCGCACCCATGCGCAGAGCCGCCGTGCGCGCCCCCGCCGCCAGCAAAGCCGCCAGCACCCGCTCCGGCTGAGTCTCGCCGGTCAGAGCGCGGCCTTCATTCAAGTTGGGCGAAACCACATCCACCAGGCGTGCATATTCCCCAAAGCGGTCCAGGTTGTCGGCGGTGCAGAAGCCGTCGTACGGCTCCCACAGGATCAGGCCGCTGCCGCGCTGGCGCAGGGCCGCCGCCCACACCGGAACCTGGTGCGGCGGACAGTGCAGATGCACCGAGCGCAAGGGCGGCCAGGCCGCCGGAAT